>NZ_CP050831.1:3391091-3699372 GCF_012113595.1 Bacteroides faecium | reverse complement strand
AGCCTGCAATAGAGCGCACGTTTCAGAATCAAGATACAGTTCACCGCAGAAAAGAGGTTCGGTTATTCCTTTTCTTTGCTCGAAATGTACAATATTAACAAAGCGGTTATCCAGAAACGCCATTCCTTCCGAAGTATAGGTGTAGGTGTTATTTTCTACATTAGGAATCATAAATGCGGGCATATCTTTAATCAAATCCATCTGCAGGCAAGCCTGAATCCCGGATTTTATCTTCACGAGCAGGCTATCCTTCACTTCGACATTGCTGAGGCGGCTCATTTTCAACAGCTTCACCTGGTCTGACACAAAAGAAGAAGAGAATGTCTTATAAACTTTGAATACGGCTTCGGAAAGATTCTGAAACTTATTTTTCAGTTGAACTCCTTCGCGGTAAAAGGTTGTCAGATAGATGGGGGCATGAGAGTAATTCCGTTCCCGCCGTTCAATCATCTCCCGCAACAGTTTCTTAGGCTCACTTCTACGGATTACGACTTCCTGCAAAGGGACTACTTTCGGTTCGAGAGCAAGTATATTGTGCCGGCCCAGCAACACCGAAAGTTCTATATCCTGAGAGATATAGCCTATATGCGAAAATGCGATTGGAGCTTGCTCCAAAGAGTCCGGCAGAGACAGTTTGAACTCCCCGTTTTGATTGGTTATGCTGCCTACGGATGTTCCCCGGACTCCGACGGTAGCAGAAGGTATGGGTATTCCCGTTTCCTTATCCAGCAAAGTGCCGGCAATTATTAAATTCACGGTCTGCTGAACCGGAAGAGAATCTTGTGGTATTTGGTTGTTTTTCTCAGAAGGGGAAGTTATCAGGATATGAGTGCCCAGGACTTTAAATTCCAGACTGATGTCTCCTATTATATCATAGACAGCCTGACGAACGGTACGCTTTCCTTCTTTTATTTTCACTACGGCATCATTGTCTATGAGTTTGCTATCATAGATAAACATATATCCCGATTGTTGAGAAATATCACTCAGAAGGGAATATACCGTTGCTTTTGTTTTGGGTAACCGGACTATCTGATTCAACACATCTCCCCCATCCGCCCTCATCGTATCAATTACGAAAAAGAGCAGTAGCAAGACAAGGAGATAGTGATAAGCCGATTTCATTTTTTCTGGTTTTAAAGAGTTTTATTCCGACAAGTAATAGGCATTATCCTGTCGGATACATTTCAAATTGAGTGCATTGGCTATCAAGTTAGCAATCACTTCAGGGGATTCGTCGGAGAACTCTACAGTCAGCCTGCGTTCTTCCAATGCGGGTGAATCAACTAGAATCCGCAAACTATCCGAACTCAGATTCATCACCTTTAAAATATTAGCCAAAGTTTCATCCTTAAAACGTATATGCTTGAAGAAACGGTTCCAGTCTTCTGATTCTTTATCAACGGACTGTACTACCAGTTTTTGAGATTGTACGGTAACCGTTTCTCCGGCTTTTACATAACATTCCTGGTTCCCTTTTTTAAGGGAAACCCTTACGGTTCCTCTCTGCACAGACAGACGGAATGGAGCATTTTCATTACTTTGTACACTAAAAGCAGTTCCCAAAACTTCGATTTTAACTTCTTCCGTATTTATCAAGAAAGGTTGTCCTTGCTTTTTAGCTATATCAAAGAAGGCGTTTCCTTCCATACTGACTTCCCGTTTGTCTGCAATAAAATGTTCCGGGTACAATAACGATGTTTCTTCAGCCAAAAGTACAACAGAACCGTCTTCAAGGGTAGTTGCCAACGTAAAGGCACTCAGGTTTTCCTGCGTAAGCAGATTCGGTACAGGTTCTTTGAAACTCAATGCCCAATACATCGCTGTTCCGCAAACAATGCCAATTAATACTGCGGCAACTGCGCCATAGCGTTTCCACGATGATAGTGTACGTGTATGGCGGCCTTCATCAACTTTCGCAAGTAAATGGTCATTATCCAACCGATTATATAACCGATTCCACGCCTTATCTGTCTTTATTTTATAAATATCTGTTTTCATCACTCCATGTGAATATAAGTTTCAACTTCTTTTCGCAACGTCCGCAGGGCCTTTGTCATTTCAGCTTCCACTGTTTTGACCGAAAGGGAAAGCCGGACTGCTATCTCCGAATACTTCCGCCCTTCCATACGATGCATTTCAAAAATCTGCCGCCTGCGGACAGGCAGTTTCTCAAGGGTATTATTTATGAATTTCTGTAATTCCTCATACTCCATTTGTTGATGAGGGTCGGTTGGCTGTTCCGAAGCGGACGTAGCCAACACTGACTCACGATAGCGGTTTCGCACCTCTTCATGTTCGCAATATTGAAGGGACTGGTTGCGTATCGCTCTATAAAGATAGCTTTTGACGGACTGGAAAATCTGCAAATGTTCCCTATCTTTCCAAAGTACATAAAAGAGTTCTTCGACTATTTCTTCCGCCACTTCCATTTGCCCGGTAATGCCTGCCGCATAACAGCAAAGAGGGAAATAATAACAGCGGAAGAGGTCTTCGAACGCTTTCATGTCGCCTTCCTTTATCTTTTTTAGTATGAGCAGTTCATTCAGCATACGTGCTTCTCCATTATGATTGACCTCAAATATAAGAAAACTATCCCTATTTTATTCTAGTTAGATTGCTTTTTCAGTTTATCCACGGCGTGTTCCAAAGATTCCGTAGGTTCGATTATATTATAATTCCCCCAAAAACCTTCATGCCAGTATTCGTCCACTTTATCATAGAATATTTGATTCAGGCTGAAGGCTTCCTTGTTGGGTATAGTTTCCAATGAACCTTCTTTTCTGTCGGTCACGACCATTTCCGAAGTTATTGCATAACTTGTGGAAAAGAGTTTTCGTTTCCAATCACATTTAAAACGAATCGTATTACGGATATAGTTCAGGTAAGTCCTTCCGTCTACAGTTTTATAGGTAATCAGATAAGAGAGCTCCTGCGGCTTAAACCTTAACCCGAGAGGTTTCTTATAGAGAATTGCCGTGGTTGCCTTCGACTTATTCTGCATATCCAGGCTCATTTCGACACGGGTGAATGACAGCCGTTCACGGTCGATATACAGTTTGCCGTACAATAAAGCATACATAAGAATCACTTTCGGACGGAAATTTATTACATATTGCATACGATTGTCTATAAGAACAGACTCTGCCATCCAAAACTCATAATTGTTCAATTCTGCAAAATCGAGCAATGCGTCATTGTTTTTCACCACATCCAATGTTACACTCAGATTAGGTCCGCCAACTACTTTAACAGCCAGCGTATCGCTTGCCTTCTGGCTAAGCAGGCGACGACCTTTCATCACCCGCACTTTATCATAATTGATATTTCGATTGGTATATGCAGTCTTGGATACATCAAGCACTGCTTCCGATATACCGATATATCGCCGGCCTTTCTGCACCGTTTCCCGGTAAAATCCTGTAAGCATATCACGTTTGTCACTGTAATTCTGCGAAATCTTACTGATAGCTTTCTCCACAATCATACGCGGGTCGTTGGCATACACTACCACTTCATTCAGTAAGTTGGCATGAGGTGTCATCCATACTGTCAATTTTGCAGGAGCTTCTTTCTCGATAGAGACATGGCTATTGGCATAGCCGATATGAGAAATTTCAAGTTCACTCGGTGCATCCGTCTTTTTGAGTTTCAAAGCAAACTCTCCTTCCGCATTTGTCACCGTACCGATGTTACTTCCGTGTACAGATACATTCACATTCTCCAGAGCTTTTTTATTTTGCTTATCCTTCACCATGCCCACAATCGTGAGATAATCTCCGGCATCTCCTTGCGCCCACACAGGAAAGCTGCAAAGTAACAAACAAATCGTCAGCCATCCAACCAGGTGTTTTTCTACATTCTTCATACTGATGCTTTTTTAAAAGGTAAATAAATTGCGTTTCTACTAATAAGAGCGCTCAGACAGGAAATACCCTACGGTTTTTACAAAAAAAAGAAAAAGAAATCGGATTCCAATACAATATCCGGGAATTAATAGTAAATTCCCGGCAAATTAACGATAAGAATTATCGCCATGATACGCAAATTAGACAAGACTGAATACGAACAGGCAGCAGCATTAGCCCTGGATGTCTATATACAATGTGGAGCAGATGACTTCAATGAAGAAGGACTCATCTCTTTCAAAAGTTTTATCTTTAGTGAGCAACTGATGAATGAACTGGCTATCTATGGGGCTTTTGAAGATAAGCACCTGGTCGGTATCATGGGGACAAAGCATGAAGGAAAACATCTTTCTTTATTCTTTATCCGAAAAGAACACCAATGCAAAGGTATCGGCAAGCAATTATTCTGTTTCGCTATCAATGATTGTCCGGTAGATGAAATGACTGTAAATTCATCCACATACGCCATCCGCTTTTATCAAAGCCTGGGATTTGAAAAGACCAATGAGAAGCAATGTACTAACGGGATAACTTATACGCCGATGATATTGAAAAGGAAAGCCAGAATCAGTTCTATTGCGCCTTGTGGAATGGACTGCGCATTATGTCATGCTTTTCAAGATGCGAAAAAGCCTTGCCCCGGTTGTAGAAGCCAGGCAGGAGAAATTCGGAAAAGTTGCCAAAACTGTATCATTCTTTCATGCGATAAGAAAAAGTATTATTGTTTTGAATGTACTACTTTCCCTTGCAAACGATTAAAAGCACTAGATGCCAGATACCGAACCAAATATAACATGAGTATGATTGTGAATCTTACTTTCATAAAAGAAAAGGGAGAAGAAAGCTTCTTAATAGGGCAAAATCATAAATATATCTGTCCCAAATGCGGAAAACTGCGAACTGTGCATTATGACTACTGTATTTATTGTAAGCAACAAGAATGAACGTGACTACTAAATAGCCCGCCAATATGACATATACCATTATTGAAATAAAGACTGAAATTGATATACCCCAAACGCCGCGTCACTATTTGTTTGAGATATTACCCAAAATTTAATGACTATACGGAGTTATCGCTGATATAAATATGAATCGTTTATTTGCCGTTCTTATTTCACTTCCTCGAAGTCAACTTGATATATCTATCAGCGACTTGCGTACACGTGTTGCAAATATAACGCAAAACCCAAATAAGCATCCATAAACGACAACAGCTCTTGCCTACAAAAGTACGATTTTTATTCATAAACAACAGGATGTAAACACATTAAAATCAAAAGAAAGCGGTGATTTTGACAGATTCTTCGGTTTAATCCTTACCTTTGTAAGTAATATTGGAGTGTTATACCCAAATCATAATAAGAAAACAATGCAGATACATAACAATACATTGATAGCAAAATGTTCGTCTTACGACTTCAAGGAAATGTTGAAACATCGGAAAGTAAAGTCATGGCTTAAATCCGTGTCGGCTTTTGCCAATACGGATGGTGGTAGTTTGTTCTATGGAGTAAATGATGACGGAGTGATTGTAGGTTTAGAGAATCCACAAGCCGATGCCGACTTTATCAGCGAAACAATCAAGGCAAGACTTGACTCTGTTCCGGAAGTACAACTTATCCCGATTGAACACGAAGGACATCCCCTGCTTGAAGTGAAAGTAAAGGCCGGAACACTAACACCTTATTATTATCAAGACGGAGCACGCACAGCTTATACAAGAGTGGGTAGTGAAAGTGTTGAATGTAATTCTCAACAATTACTTTCGTTGATATTGAAGGGCACGCACATGACATGGGATTCACTCCCTACCCAAGTGGACGCCAACAAACACTCTTTCGTTATCCTTGCCAATACCTTCCGTGAGCAAACCCATCAGGAGTGGAACGATAAATATTTGGAATCATTCGGTCTGGTAACATCGAACGGTAAGCTGACTAATGCCGGATTATTGTTTGTGGATAATTGCACCGTCTTCCAATCACGTATCTTCTGTACCCGTTGGACCGGATTATATAAAGATGACGCCATCAGTTCCATAGAACATCGGGCAAACTTTGTGCAGCTCTTAAAATATGGCATAGATTTTATCAAAAACTACACCATGAGTGGCTGGGTGAAGATGCCCAGCTATCGCCTTAACCTACCTGATTATTCCGACCGTGCTATCTTTGAAGGATTGGTAAATCATCTTATTCATAGAGATTACACAATAATGGGCGGTGAGGTACATATTGACATTTCTGATGACCGTGTAGAATTGGTATCCCCCGGTGCAATGTTTGACGGTACGCCAATTCAGGACAGAGACATATACAATGTTCCTTCTTTACGTCGTAACCCTGTCATTGCTGATATGTTTACCCAACTTGACCATATGGAAAAACGTGGCTCCGGTTTGCGCAAGATGCGTGAATTGACAGAGAAACTACCAAACTTCCTACTTGGTAAAGAACCATATTACAAAACAGAAGCATCCTCTTTCTTCACGACTTTGTATAATCTGAATTGGAGTGAGAATGGCAGAATACCTGTGAAAGAAGTTGCTAACAGAGTAAACAATACTATTGAAAAGTATACAATAAATAAAGAAAAGTTCAGAGAAAACACAGAAAGTTCGGAGAAAATGTTCGGAGAGGCTGCGAATAAACCTAAGAACATAGGTAAAACTGTACAGAAGATTATCGATCTCGTCATTTCCGATCCCTCTATGTCAGCCGAAATTATGGCCTATAAAATAGGTATAAGATCCCATGCTGTAGAAAAACAAATCGCAAAGTTACGTTCAATGGGGATATTGTCTCGTGAAGGTGCAGACTTTGGTGGGTTACTGGCGCATTATTATTAATCCTCAAATTAAAAAATAAGTATATGGGAATACTTCTCAAACCACTCGATGTTATAATAACTGTCCTGCTTATCGCCTTCTTATTTACCTCTTTGCCGCAAGTAAACCATAAAACGCGATATGTAGTGCTTTATCCCATTTGTGGGCATACGGATAAATTACCCAGCCAAAACTCAAAAGACAATTATCTGATTGTCCAAACATTCGATATTGCAGCAGGATATTTCTGCATGCATATTGCTGCTCTGCTGAAATTCAATGCGCTTAAGTACAAGAACATAGAATTGGAGAATTAGGGTGAGAAGGGAAAAAGACAACAATTACAAGTAAGTTTATTTGGACTCATTTTGATATATAATTCAATATAAAATCGTTTTTCGATATATATATTAAAAATATCAATTTAGAAATCTGAGATTTACTCTTGAAGTGCTAAAATAAAAAAATAAAAACAATGCTGATGAAATTAGGAATATACGAGCAAATTATCAATCAATTGTTTGAAAAGAAAATTTCTTCGATTGACCAAACCCGTTTTTATATCGGAGAACGAACTATTGAAAAGAATGAAGTAGTAAAACTGCTCTCTCTGTACCTAAGTGGCATCTTCGAACAAATGCTAATGAATGTGGTTGACACAGCTACTGACATAGAGGCAAATGAAGAGGCTACAAAAACACAAGCCTTAAAAAAAAGTATTGATTTGACCAATGCCATTATCGGCAAACTGGTAAAAGATTTTCATTTGGAATCTGGAAATCTTGTGTCGGCGCAAGCCAAGATTCTAACAGCTGTTATCGACAAGACGCAATCCGATTATCCAAATTTATCTAAACGGTTAGAAGAAATAATACCTATTAAGGGGTTCATAAATGGAGAACTGTTTACTGGCAAAGGCGTCAAATTGTATACAGAACTACAAAAGGAAATATGTTCTGCTAACGAAATCCACCTAATGGTATCGTTCATCAAAAAACGTGGTCTTGCATTACTGCTACCACAACTGAAGGAATTTACCAACAGAGGAGGCTTGCTAAAAATAATAACTACTACTTACATGAAAGCTACTGATTTTGAAGCAATAAAGCAATTAGCAGCCCTAAAAAATACTGAAATCAAAATAACTTACGACGAAACATCAGAGCGCCTACATGCAAAAGCTTATGTTTTTCTGCGTGAAACTGGTTTCAACACAGCTTATATAGGCTCGTCAAATATGTCTGAGCAGGCTCTTGATACGGGTGCTGAGTGGAACGTTAAAGTGACTCAAATGGAACAACCTCGTATGATGAAAACCATTATAGGAGCTTTTGATGCTTCATGGTGGGCTGAAGGCTATGAGACTTTTGTAAACGGCGAAGATGACATACGACTAAAAGCTGCCCTTGACGAAAATTCGGATAACGAAATTGACTTTAATATACTTCAATTGATACGTCCGTTTGATTACCAACAAGAAATATTGGAAAGCTTACAGATGGAGCGTAAGGTGAGAGGGCACTGGCGAAATCTTGTAATAGCTGCAACAGGTACAGGCAAAACAGTGATGGCAGCGAGCGATTATAAGATATTTGCTAATAGCCACGAACGGGCACGTTTGTTGTTTGTAGCCCATCGTGAAGAAATCCTAAGACAAAGTCTACGGACATTTCAACAAGTACTTTGTGATTACAACTTTGGTGAGAAATGGTATGGAGGCAAAGAACCAGCCAATTATGAACATGTGTTTGCTTCCAAGGACACGTTAAACAATCGTTTGAATGATTTGCATCTACCAGAAGACTATTATGACTATATTGTCATTGACGAGGTGCACCACGTGGCTGCAGGGTCTTATCGAAAAATTATAGATTATTTCAAACCAAAGATACTCTTAGGTTTGACTGCAACACCAGAGCGAATGGATGGTTATGACATTACACAAGACTTTGATGGAACCATATCTGCGGAGATTCGCCTTGACGATGCTTTGAATAAGGGACTATTAGCCCCGTTTCATTATTACGGAATAACAGATTCGGTGGACTATTCTGAAGTGACATGGAACAGAGGGCAATATGTGGCATCAGAACTCTCACGTATATATACATATAATGATGCTCGTACCGGTGTTATATTGAGATCTTTAGAAACATACCTAACTAAATCCAATATCAGTAACGTTAGGGCATTATGCTTCTGTGTTGACCAGGAACATGCCAAATATATGGAAGCAAAATTTACGCTATGTGGATTGAAAGCAGATGTACTGACTAGCGAAAATGCTCAGATGCGTGCAATATTATACAGGAAATTAAGGAACAAAGAGATCAACTACTTGTTTGTAGTGGATATGTTCAATGAGGGAGTAGATATTCCCGAAGTAGATACCATTTTATTCCTTCGTCCAACAGAGAGTCTCACCGTGTTTATTCAGCAGTTCGGACGTGGTCTACGTAAGGCAGAGAAAAAAACTCATGTGGATATTTTTGATTATGTTGGAAACTGTCGTACTGAATTTAATTATACAGACCGTATGCGTGCAATAATCGGGCGAACATCAATGAGTGTGGAGGAAGAAATGGAACGCAACTGTCCTCACTTACCCTTGGGATGTAAAATTACACTTGAACTAAAGGCCAAGGAGTATATTATAAGAAACATCAAGGGGGCAATAAAACGATTTACTACACAACATATCATTTCATTAGTACAAAATTTTGAGAGACATCATTCTGTACCACTTACGCTTACCAATTTTGTCAGGATATATCAGATTCCCTTAAATAAATTATATCGTGACAGGACATGGAACCAACTTTTGTATGAAACTGGAATAGAACATCAACAGTCCCGATTCAATACAGAACTACGCCGTGCTGTACTTCGTAAATGGTTAGCTACAGATTCGTATAGCTATCTAAGTTTTATTAAGGATCTGGTGCAGAAAGATTTTAAGATAAAGGTAGATATGCTGACTCCTGTCGACCAAAAACGTCTATTGATGTTCTATTATGATTTATTTGAAAATGCAGGATATTTTGACAATCTTCAGAAAATGGTGGATGAATTTGCAGCCGACCATTATTTCTGTATAGAACTTAAAGAAATAATAATACTGTTACTTCAAAGAAACAAGGCATATGAAAAATCGGATAATTCAATGTTGCCTAATTTCCCATTAAAATTACATGGAGTATATACAAAAGCTCAAATTCAAGTAGCCATAGGAACGTCTACAATTGAAAGAAAATCTCCATCTCGCGAAGGAGTAGAACGTAACAAGGAATTGAAACTAGAAGCAATGTTTGTCGATATTATTAAAAATCGCGAAGAAGGATCTACAACAGATTATGACGACAAAGCACTTTCTCCCTACCTGTTTCAATGGGATACACAGAATCGTGTAAAACCAGAGTCCAATGAAGGAAAAGCATATATCAACCAAACGCAAACAATGCTTTTGTTTGTTCGCGAACAGAAAAACTTTATGGAAGACAAATCACGCACAATGGGGTATGTCTATTTGGGACGTGTTACACTGAAAAAATGGGAGTACAAAAACTTAGGTACTCGAAAGCAGATGCAAATAGTTTGGAATATGATTGAACCAATTCCTGGCTGTGTAATGCATTTTGCAAGAATGAAGGAAATTATATAAATATTATGAAGAAAATAGAAGTTGTTGCTGCCATCATCTCTAAGGGAGATAAAATTCTTGCCACTCAAAGAGGATATGGAGAATGGAAAGATTGGTGGGAATTTCCTGGCGGAAAAATAGAAGGTACAGAAACTCCCAAGAATGCATTGGTACGTGAAATTCGTGAAGAGCTCTCAGCGGATATAAGTGTGAATAATTTTCTATGTACCGTGGAATATGACTACCCCTCATTCCACCTTACAATGCATTGCTATTTTTGCTCTCTCCTAACAGATGTTTGGAATCTAAACGAGCATAAAGCTGCATGTTGGCTTTCAAAAGAAGAATTAGATAATGTAAAATGGTTACCAGCTGATTTACAGATTCTTCCAATATTAAAATAGATAGAGTAAGTTTATAGTTAACAATCTTGTAATTGTATAGCAAAGCAATTTGAAATAAGAGATAAAGCAACTCGTTCCTAACAATTTATTCTGGAAAGGAAAGATTACGACACACAAGCAATATATAAAGATAAAACCATCCGAACAGCCCAGAAGACTATGGCATATTGTTTATAATATCGGGCTATATCTAAAAAACATCTTTCAAATAGTAGAATTATATAAAGAAGCAAGAGGGTATCCGAAACCGGGTACCCTCTTACTATTATATACTACTTGTTTATTTAGATCTTTACTTCACTTCCTCAAAGTCAGCATCCTGAACGTTATCTCCGTGCTTGCTATTGTCTTGTTGACCAGCACCACCGTTCATATCAGGACCAGCCTGTGCACCACCTTGAGCACCACCGCCTTGAGCATACATTTCAGCACTTGCAGCCTGGAAAGCTGTATTTACTTCTGCCATAGCAGTATCGATAGCAGCCAAATCCTGAGCCTTGTGAGCGTCTTTCAGTTTCTGCAGAGCAGCTTCAATCGGAGCTTTCTTGTCAGCAGACAACTTATCGCCTAATTCTTTCAACTGATTTTCAGTCTGGAAGATTACGCTGTCAGCTTGATTCAACTTATCAATCTTTTCACGTTCTTTCTTGTCTGCTTCTGCATTAGCTTCAGCTTCAGCTTTCATCTTTTCGATTTCTTCCTTGCTCAAACCGCTGGAAGCTTCGATACGGATAGCTTGTTCTTTACCGGTAGCCTTATCTTTTGCAGACACTTTCAAGATACCGTTAGCATCAATATCGAATGTAACCTCAATCTGAGGAACACCACGACGAGCCGGAGCAATACCTGACAAGTTGAACTGACCGATTGATTTGTTCTGAGCAGCCATCGGACGTTCTCCCTGCAATACATGGATAGTAACCTCACTCTGGTTATCGGCAGCAGTAGAGAAAGTTTCACTCTTACGAGCCGGAATGGTAGTGTTAGCGTCAATCAACTTAGTCATTACACCACCCAGTGTTTCAATACCCATTGACAACGGAGTAACATCCAACAATACTACGCCCTTGATTTCGTCTGTCAAAACAGCACCCTGCACAGCAGCACCGATAGCTACTACTTCATCCGGATTCACACCCTTAGAAGGAGCTTTACCGAAGAAATCTTCCACTAATTTCTGTACAGCCGGAATACGTGAAGAACCACCTACAAGGATTACTTCGTCAATATCAGCATTGTTCAAACCAGCATCACTCATTGCCTTCTTACACGGCTCAAGACAAGCCTGAATCAATCCGTGAGCCAGAGATTCGAATTTAGCACGAGTCAGAGTCTTCACCAAGTGCTTGGGCACACCGTTTACCGGCATGATATACGGCAAGTTGATTTCTGTGCTTGTAGAAGAAGACAACTCAATCTTAGCTTTTTCAGCAGCTTCTTTCAGACGTTGCAAAGCCATCGGATCCTGAGTCAGGTCAGCACCTTCGTCATTCTTGAATTCTTCTGCCAACCAGTTGATGATTACCTGGTCGAAGTCGTCACCACCAAGGTGAGTATCACCGTTTGTAGAAAGCACTTCGAATACGCCACCACCAAATTCGAGGATAGAAATATCAAATGTACCACCACCAAGGTCGAATACAGCAATCTTCATATCTTTGTGAGCCTTATCCAGACCGTAAGCAAGAGCAGCGGCTGTCGGTTCGTTTACAATACGTTTTACTTCCAGACCGGCAATCTGTCCGGCTTCTTTTGTAGCCTGACGCTGAGAGTCAGAGAAATATGCAGGAACGGTGATGACTGCTTCCGTCACTTCCTGTCCCAGATAATCTTCGGCAGTCTTCTTCATCTTCTGAAGAATCATTGCAGAAATTTCCTGCGGAGTGTACAAGCGTCCGTCGATGTCAACACGCGGAGTGTTGTTTTCACCTTTCACTACTTTATAAGGAACGCGGGCAACTTCTTTTTGTACCTGATCCCAATTTTCACCCATGAAACGTTTGATAGAGAAAATTGTACGTGTCGGATTGGTAATAGCCTGACGTTTAGCAGGATCACCTACTTTACGTTCGCCACCATCCACAAAAGCAACTACCGAAGGAGTTGTACGTTTACCTTCGCTGTTTGCAATTACTACCGGTTCGTTACCTTCAAATACGGCAACACAAGAGTTTGTTGTTCCTAAGTCAATACCAATAATTTTTCCCATGATCGTTATTTTTTTTATTTATTATTATTCAATGATTTCTTTTTGTCCGGTTGTTTCTCCACTCCTTTCATGAAGTTTCGTCCCGAACGGACGCTTATTAAAAAGCAAACCGTGTGCCAAAAAGAAATTATACGAATGCATGACATAATATCTGCCAAAAAGACAGTTTTAATAAATAAACACTGCTGACATAGTCACACCCGGACCTAATCAGTAACTGCTTCATTAAACAAATGCAGGCGGCTCTGGTTCAATGCCGGAAAAAAAATATGCCTATGTCGTCATGTGCGACATAGGCATACCTTATTATATATAGATTACTCTTATTTATTTCTTTTCCAAAACAAGAACCAATGCACTGTTTGCATCATACAAACCGATACCGCCACCGGCTAATACATCAAATGATTTCACCTCATTCATTGCTTTCAGAATCTTGCCTTCTGTTTCCATATCGGGACAAGCCATCATTGTGCTTGCCACACCTGGGAAAGAGATTGATTTAGCATTGCTTGTACTGGTTTCAAAGCCACCATTTATCAGGTTACATCCGGCATTACCGTGAATCGTCTTTTTCTTCACGTCAAAAGCGATGAAAGGTTGCTTTTCCATACCGGAAGGAATTGCTTCGCCATTCACTTCCTTCACTTTCCATTCTCCGTTCAATACCGACAATTTCACATCAGCCTCCTTTTTTTCCAAAGTTATAACCGGACGATTGGACGCATTGCAAAGATACAGTTTGTCTTTGCCGGCTTTCTTATATCCTTTCACTTGTGCAAGGGCACTCAATACATTTCTCTCGGTAGTCATATCCGGACACATCATCCGGGTGCCGGCCATAGCGCCGAGTTCAAGGCTTCCCGGTTTTGCGTTTACATCGAAACTACCCATCATACGGTTACATCCGCTACTACCGGATACACGCCCCGTTGCAGTATCAAAAGTAATGAAAGGAAGGGTTCTGCTTTCGCCCGGAGTTATTTTCGAGCCATTGACTTCTATAATATTCCACTCACCGTTGATAGATGACAAAGGAATTGCCTTCTCAACCGAACGGCATGATGACATTGCAAGTGCTGCACCGGCAATGCAAATTGAAACTAATACTTTCTTCATATTGTTATAACGTTTAAGTTAAATTGGGGGCAAAGATATCAAAAAGATTGGGAAATAACACCCAATACAATATAAAATATATACATTTGCCATTGAATGTACAACAAATGAACAATTTACATAGTTCACAAAAAGTAAATAAATATGAGAATCATCGCTCTCTCTCTGATTTTATTCTGTTGTGGTACGTCTCATATCATAGCACAAAATGACTATATTGTCACTACTCCTTCCACCCGGGAAATTCCCGTAAGTGAAGAAGAGCAGTTTGTCAAAAGCAACTTCCCGTTGCAGCCTTTGTGTAAATGGACGCCCGGAATGAAATTCATGTTTGCTCCATCCTCACGGGATATGTTTCTGCCTACCCTTTCCAAATATGACACTGATAAGGGAGTGGACAACAGTTCACTGAAATACAAAATCCTCACTTTCACCGGAACTGAGGAAAAATCCCAAAACATAGCAAGCAGCACGCACTATTCCACCCGTTTCATTTTTGAGTGTGAAGGAGAAAAGTACTATTATGATATAAAGAATATGCGGCTGGATGAAATCTGCGAGAAAGATCCCCGCGCATGTATTAACGGATTAGTCTACTTGAAAGATGTAGATACAGCAAAGAATCTGTTGATAGGAAAAACGATCTATGTGCAGTCCGAAACTGCCCGCGTGGACGATGCCAACAGTTATTCCGGCTATCGGGACGTAGCTATTGCTGTCAATACCGAAGCAACAATTACCGCTGTCGGAGTCGGTAGTCAGACATACCCTGCCAAAATTGTATTTAAAGATACGCAAGGACATTCTTACTATCTCGAAGTCGCCCTCTCACGAACCAACTCAGGCATGGATTTGAATGACTTTCAGGGCGAAAAGAGAATGAAATATTTTCCAAATGCAATCAGCTTTACCAATAAAAGTTCGGATAATATCGAAGGACTGAAAAACAAATATCTGGGGCTGACCGTTTATCCTAAAAAGGTATTGGCTGCCCAAAGGAGCATATCCCTTGAAGGCAAACAGATGGAATCGCGTGTCCACTTGCCCCGATATACGGTCTTGAAAATAGAAGGGATGAAATTGGCTCCGTCCGGCAGTCTGGCTATCCTGTCATTAAAAGACAAAGGTGGAATCATTTATGAAGTGGAAGCCGACTTGAAATATGATGTTATCGTCAGAAATGATAATTATATCGAAGACCTTTTCGGATTTGAAGATATACAGAAGAAATATCCGGGCATTACCGAAAAGCGTTGGCAGATCATCTCCCGGGGTGACTTGGAAGTAGGTATGAGCACCGAAGAATGCCGTTTGTCTATTGGCGACCCGGTAGAAATCGAGTTGAAAAAAGATAATCGTTTTGAAACTTGGTTCTATAATGGCAAAACGCTGGAATTTGAAAACGGTACCTTGCGGCGATACAAATAAAAAGGAGTATCGACGAATGATTATCTGAAAATAATCACGTATATTTGCTCCATAAACAATTCTAATATTCTTAATTTTTAATTCGCAATTTAAAGAAATGGGTAGAGTTCTTATTATTGGTGCAGGCGGTGTTGGCACTGTCGTTGCGCACAAAGTGGCACAAAATGCCGATGTATTTACAGATATCATGATTGCCAGCCGTACAAAAGAGAAATGCGACAAAATTGTCGAGGCAATAGGGAATCCCACTATAAAGACGGCCAAAGTCGACGCAGATAATGTGGAAGAACTGGTAGCCTTATTCAACGATTTCAAACCGGAAATGGTGATTAACGTCGCTCTTCCTTACCAAGACCTGACCATCATGGAAGCTTGCCTGAAAGCTGGAGTGAACTATCTGGACACCGCCAATTATGAGCCGAAGGATGAAGCTCATTTTGAATATAGCTGGCAGTGGGCTTATCATGACCGCTTCAAGGAAGCCGGTTTGACAGCTATCCTCGGTTGCGGATTCGACCCGGGAGTAAGCGGCATCTATACGGCTTATGCAGCCAAACATTATTTTGACGAAATTCAATACCTGGATATTGTAGACTGTAATGCCGGAAATCATCATAAGGCATTTGCCACTAACTTCAATCCGGAAATCAATATCCGCGAAATTACGCAGAACGGACGTTATTATGAAAACGGCAAGTGGGTAACCACCGGCCCGTTGGAAATTCATAAAGACCTGACTTATCCGAATATCGGCCCCCGTGACTCCTATCTTCTTTATCACGAAGAACTGGAATCATTGGTGAAACACTTCCCGACTATCAAACGTGCCCGCTTCTGGATGACTTTCGGACAAGAATATTTAACCCACTTACGTGTTATTCAGAATATCGGCATGGCTCGTATTGATGAAGTCGACTATAACGGGGTGAAGATTGTACCTCTGCAATTCTTGAAAGCTGTATTGCCTAATCCACAGGATTTAGGTGAGAACTATGAAGGTGAAACTTCCATCGGTTGCCGTATCCGTGGCCTGAAAGACGGAAAAGAGCGCACTTACTATGTTTACAATAATTGTAGCCATCAGGAAGCATATAAGGAAACGGGTATGCAGGGAGTAAGCTACACCACCGGAGTTCCGGCAATGATCGGAGCTATGATGTTCTTCAAAGGAGAATGGAAACGTCCGGGTGTAAACAATGTAGAGGAGTTCAATCCGGATCCGTTTATGGAGCAACTGAACAAACAGGGTTTGCCTTGGCATGAAGTAATCGACCGGGATTTGGAATTGTAAGACATTCACTAAAAAGAAAGTTATGATTAACGTTGGAGATAAAGCACCGGAAGTATTAGGCATCAATGAAAAAGGTGAAGAAATCCGTTTGAGTGCTTACAAAGGAAAAAAGATTGTGCTGTATTTCTACCCGAAGGACAGCACATCGGGTTGTACAGCGCAAGCGTGCAATCTGCGCGATAATTATTCCGACCTGCGTAAAGCCGGTTATGAAGTAATCGGTGTCAGTGTAGACAATGAAAAGTCGCATCAGAAATTCATAGAGAAAAACAATCTTCCTTTCACACTGATTGCCGACACAGACAAGAAGTTGGTAGAAGAATTTGGCGTATGGGGAGAAAAGAAACTGTACGGACGTGCATATATGGGTACTTTCCGCACTACTTTCCTGATTAACGAAGAAGGAATCGTAGAACGGATTATCACTCCGAAAGAAGTGAAAACCAAAGAACATGCCTCACAGATTTTAAATCAATAAATCCATTAATTATAGAATAAGGTATGGCAAAGAAAGACGAACTTAATTTTGAAACAGATAATAAAATGGCATCAAGCGAAAAACTAAAAGCCTTACAGGCTGCCATGGAAAAGATAGAAAAGAGCTTCGGTAAAGGTTCTATCATGAAAATGGGTGACGATAGTGTTGAACAGATAGAAGTGATCCCGACAGGCTCTATTGCCTTGAACGTGGCACTTGGCGTAGGTGGTTACCCAAGAGGTAGAATAATCGAAATATACGGCCCGGAATCTTCCGGTAAAACGACATTGGCTATTCATGCCATTGCTGAAGCACAGAAGGCCGGCGGTATCGCTGCTTTCATTGATGCAGAACATGCTTTCGACCGTTTCTACGCTTCCAAACTGGGAGTAGACGTAGACAACCTCTGGATTTCTCAACCGGATAACGGAGAACAGGCTTTGGAAATAGCCGAGCAATTGATTCGTTCTTCCGCTATTGACATTATTGTTATTGACTCCGTTGCCGCATTGACTCCCAAAGCGGAGATTGAAGGTGATATGGGCGACAATAAGGTAGGTTTGCAAGCACGTTTGATGTCGCAGGCATTACGTAAGTTGACCGGTACAGTCAGCAAGACGCGTACAACTTGTATCTTTATCAACCAGTTGCGTGAAAAAATCGGTGTAATGTTCGGTAATCCGGAAACAACCACCGGTGGTAATGCTCTGAAATTCTATGCTTCCGTCCGTATAGATATTCGTGGTAGCCAGGCTATCAAAGATGGTGAAGAAATTCTTGGTAAACTGACTAAAGTGAAAGTAGTGAAGAATAAAGTAGCTCCTCCTTTCCGTAGAGCCGAATTTGACATCATGTTTGGTGAAGGTATCTCCCACTCCGGTGAAATCATCGACTTGGGTGCTGAACTGGGAATCATCAAAAAGAGTGGTTCATGGTATAGCTACAACGACACTAAGTTAGGGCAGGGACGCGATGCAGCAAAACAATGTATCATGGATAATCCAGAGCTTGCGGAAGAACTGGAAGGACTGATTTTCGAAGAACTGAAAAAGAAATAACAATCAGCCTCATCTTCAGGACAGAGACTGTATCAAAAGGAAGTGGGAGAATATCGTATGGCACGAATATTCTCCCACTTTTCTATATATATTATTTGTGTTTCCTCTCTTTATACAAAATAAATATAAGCCAACGTACTCAAACTAATCACTATCCAAAGCAAAACTCCCTGAACTAATGGCTTGACCCCGACTGCTTTCAACACATCAATAGAAAGAGAAGCACCGATAAAGAACATAGTAATCGTCAATGTCTTGCGAGCAATTCCGTTGATAGCCATTCCTAATTGTGGTACTCCATCCAGTAAATAAGTATTTACCACCATTGCCAATACAAAAAAGAAAATAAACCATGGAATACTGATTTTCTGTCCCTTGCTCTTAAAGATAAATGAAGTGGCAAAAGCCATAGGGATTATCCAGAGCGCACGAGTCAGTTTGATAGTAGTAGCTACCTTCAGGGCTTCTTCACCGTATGCTGCACCTGCACCGACTACCGAACTTGTATCGTGGATGGCAATTGCCGCCCATGTTCCAAACTGCTGTTGATCCATATTCAAGGCATGACCAATCATCGGGAAGATAAAGAGTGCGATTGCGTTCAGGATAAAAATAGTGCCCAGTGCAACAGACATTTCACTATCCTTCGCTCTCAGCACCGGTCCTACTGCCGCAATGGCACTACCACCACAGATAGCAGTTCCCGAACTGATAAGATAAGCGGTATTCCGGTCTATCTTGAACAACTTACGTCCGATAAACCAACCAATCACTAAAGTACCGATAACAGAAATTACAGTAAACTCCATACCTTCCTTACCGGAAGCTAAAGCCGAATGAAGATTCATTCCGAATCCCAGTCCAACAACTGAATATTGCAATAAATACTTAGATGTTTTCTTATTAAATTTCGGATGTGCCTGTCCGCAAGTCAATGCAAAAATAAGTCCGAGAAACAGAGCAACCGGTGGAGTCACCCATGCCGACCATGCTTCCAATCCCGGAATATAATCTAAAAACAGAAAGAAAGTCAAAGTAAAAAGTAACGCAACATAGATTGTCTTGTTGTTTGTCTGCAACGTTTTTGTAGCTGTTGAAATCATATAATTTTATCTTTAATTGTTTTCGGGGTGCAAAGGTACGGGAAACAATCAAGACATGCCAATAGTTTCTAATTATGCATTATAACTTTTGGTTATAAGTGATCCACGCCAAACTATCTTCACACAGTTACAATATCCTTTCCAAAAGGTGACAATGCTAATGCTGCCAGCTTAAAGTGCTGCAAACCAAAAGGAATCCCAATAATAGTTATACACAGAACCGCTCCAAAAACCAAATGTGACAAACAAATCCAGATACCGCCCACAAATAGCCATATCACATTCATCAGGATATAAAGGCAACCGCTGGAACGGCTCCCGCTTCTCACCTCTTTGCCAAAAGGCCACAAAGCGAGTCCTGCCAACTTTAACGTTTGCATTCCGAAGGGAATACCGATAATAGTAATCATCATCAATATACTTGAAATAAGGTATTCCACTGCCGTAAAAATACCGCCAAGCAACAGCCATAAAAGATTCATCAAACAGCCCATAACAATAACATTTTATTATTTATCCAACATTCTTTTTGTCATCTCATCCGTTTCGCTCCGATAATATTGTTCTATCACCTGCTGAAACAAACCATCAGGAGCAACCTCATTAAAAAGCGTCATGCACGAAAGTACCTTCATCGCATCCAACGCGCCGAAAACGTCCTGCGCCGTCTTACCTTTCAATTGCAGAAAAGCCGATGTTATTTCTCTTAGTCTTTCACCCAGAATCGGATGCGCCAGATATGCTTCAGCCTCTTCTTTGCCACTGATTCCATAATACTGTGAATTATAACTCATTCCCAACCCTTTCAGTTGAGGAAATATATACCAAACCCAATGGGAATATTTCCGCCCGTTTCTAACTTCTGCAAGGGCACGTTCATAATCACCTTGTTGGGCGTCAAGAAATCGCTGCAAATTATAGTCTCCCATATCATTATTTTATCTTAAAGATTATCAGTTACTTATTCTCTAACATTATCATCCATTTCCAAATGGGAATTACCTCTATTGTAAAACCATCCTGCTCAACTGTGCGTTCCTCATTACGAGTCACAATTTGCAACTTCTCCGCTTTTAAGAATTTTGCCGTTTTCAAAAGCCCATTCACTTCACGGGTAAAAGTTTGAGTATCAGAAATATTATATGAAGCTTGAACAAGCCATTTCTGATCAGGAATATAAAAATCAACTTCTACATTCTGATTATAGAAATATAGTTCTTTTCCAAAAATTCTATATAAAGAGACAGCTACTAAATTCTCCAACAACAAAGTTTCCGGATTAAAGATGAACAGATTCAAAATACCATTATCTATAAAATAATATTTCCTGTTACTCTCTCTTTCGGCAAAACGAGCAGCATAATTCTCAATACTGAATATCAGCCAAGTTTCTTCCAAATATCTCACATAGTCAATGACAGTTCGTACTCCCACGCTCTCTCCCGCTGAAGATACAATATTTTTAAGTCGATTGTAAGAAGAGGGTTGCATAACACTTTCCGCAAGTTTCTTCACCAACAAACTCATCGAATCCGAATTACGTAGTGCATAACGAGCTACCAAATCACCAAAGAATATTTTCTGATAAAGTCCACTCAACCAAGAACGTTTATCTTTAAATGCTATCAATTCCGGAAATCCTCCATTATAGAAATAAGCATCAAAAGTACGTACCACTTCATTACGCAAACTTGGAGTATAAAGCCAGTTTGTCGTTAATCTTATATCCTGCGAAAGAAGGAACTCACGAAAAGAAAACGGATATACTTCCTGGATAAGAAAACGCCCGCCTAATGTCGTAGCAATTTCACTACTCAACATTTTCGCATTACTTCCAGTCACATATACACGATATTTTTTATCTACCAACCGACGAACGAACTTTTCCCACCCGTCTACAACTTGTATCTCATCCAAAAAGAAGATAGGCTGATAGGGAAAAGTCTCTTCATAAGCCAATTTTATATCGTCCAACTCTTCTGATTTCAAGCCGATAAAACGTTCATCCTCAAAATTGATATAAAGTATTTCTTCTATCTTATGCCCTTTCTTCAGAAGTTGGTGTATCCGCTGATACATCAAATAGGATTTTCCGGCCCGGCGAATACCTAAAAACACATAATTACCCGCATCCTCAAAAGTAAAAGGACGTTCCATGAATGTTATATTCTTCACAAACTCTTGATTTTCACCTATTATATGCCTAATTTGTTCCTTATCCATATCACACATATTGTTTTGTATACAGAATACAAATATAGTATTTTTGTTTCATATACAAAACACATAGCGATTTGTTTCATCCAAAAAATTAAAGAGCATGATTAACTCGTGTACAAAATGACAAAGTATAGAAACTATGGAAAAATAGAGTATTTTGAATTCAAAAAGATTAAGATTTTTCTTTATTCTTTGGAATTTTTCTCTCCAATAAAAGTAACAAGAAAACGGCAACTAATATATCTACTAGATTCCAAACTTCACGTCCTAATGGTATTTTTATTACAGGCTGAAACAGTCCTACCAAGATTACGCAAATCATACAAAGTGTTTTTTGATTCTTACCATAGTCATACGCCATAATAGTAAATACAATAGCCGATAAATATCGAATCAAGGTATAATAGCCATAAGGCATTGGAGCTAAACAAATCAGTAGAAGAATGATCAATATTATTTTTATTCTGTTCATTTAAAAAAAATCAATAAAGTTCTTCTCTATGTCCAACAAGATTCAATTATAAGATTATAATTCCCCTATTATAATAATGTAAAATCCATAAATGTTCCATATTAATCTTTCATTGTTATATAAGATTTTATTACATCAATACTCCAAGCATAATTCAAATTTGCTTGTGAACCATCATAAAATGTTCCAGATGTAATCCCTATAACTTCCCCATATTCATTTATTAATGCTCCTCCACTACTACCATGATCGATAAGCGCACTTATTTGCATCAAATTTTGATCCCGCCACTGCGATACTTCTCCTGAAGAAAAAGTATTTTCGAGTCCACGTGGACTACCTATTGCAAAAACTTTTTCTCCAACTTTGGGTTTATTCGTTGCTATCGGAATATAATTTGTGTTATCACAATTAACTTTAAAAATAACAAAATCCCTGTCAATACTCTTTTGTATTATATCCGTCACCTTATATGTAACATCACTTCCTGCTAACTTAATCTCCTCAATTCCAATGCCAGTACCTTTAAACACATGGTAATTACTTACAGCCAAGCCATGATTATTTATGAAAAAGCCAGATCCTTGATAAGTATTTCTTCCATCAGATGTAAATACCATAAAAACAGCAGAAGTGTATTTCCTGAAAATCTCAGGACCTTCCATTTTTCCCCCTTTACGTTTTATTGTTTTAGCATAGTTATCCAATCTCCCATTCTCTTTTTGAACACCCTCACTCTTATAATTTGAACTTATCATTACTCTTTCACCATGTCCTGACTTATGAGCGCAAGCACACATAAGTAAAGTAATAAATACAAATATATCACATCTATTTATCTTCTTCATTTTCTAATATATTTTTAGGAAGTATATGAATCAAAAATCTCTGATTTAAAATTTCGCTTTCCTCTCGCATTGAATTTGTTTCCAATTCTCCATCTCCACTTCCAGCTATTTGTACTTCACAATTATCTCCAAAATTCAACTTCCTATCTTTACACCAATATTTCATCAAACCTAACGCACGTTGATAACTTAATTCATAGTTAAGTTTATAACTATCTTTAGATGCTTGACCTTCAATTATAAGAATATATTTATTCTCATGATTACGCTCCAAAAAAGATTGTACTTCCTTACCTGCTTGATATAAATCTTCCAAACATTTTTCTTTATCGGAAACATCCATCTGAGTAATATCACTAATACCGACTGGATAAGACACAGCAATATTCAGTACGTATTTTTTATAATCAGGTCGATAAGTAAAATATTTCCTATCCAAATCTTGAGTAGACTGTTCTACTTTTTTTATTTCCGCTAATTGGCGTTCTGTTACTTCCATACGTTTATGTAGCAAAACTATAACCAAAATAAATAACACAAGCATTATAAAAAAAAGACTAGTCATCAAATCCGAATAACTTGTCCAGAAAAAAGATTCCTTCTTTTGTGACATAATAGAATTTCTTTTTATTATAGCTGTTTTTTATTTACTGTATCATTACTTATTTCAGACTCACCTCTACCTCCATTATACTTTTCTGGATTCACATTTTTCATTTCTTCTATCTTTGAAACTTCTCCTACATTATTATCTATCATCTCCGTTTTAGAAATATCTTTCGGAATCACATTATAGACAGTATTAGTAACACAAGCAAGAGCTATTATTATTATAGAAACTACAATAGTCCAATTAATCCAAGAAGGAAAAACTCTAGGAGAATCGCTCGTAACTCTTTCTTTATTATATACATATTCAACCGGCTGAGATTTTTTACTCATAATCTGCGAAATCTCATGAGAAAACGAATTATTCGACTGCTCTATTTTATTAAATAACTTATCCAATTGAATAGGAATATTTGCAATTGGCTCTAAGCTTTTAATGAGCGTTGGAATTTGCTGTATCTGACTACCAAATTGAGACTTCATTTCCTTATTAAATTCTGCAAATGATGCTATATTATCACTAATATATTGATGGAATTGTCCTTTTAGCTCCTCATTCAATTTTTCAAATGATTCCTTTTCCTCAGCTAAAATCTTCTTAAAAACTTCTGATTGTACAATAAGCTGTTTATTTAATTCTCCGACATTAGAGGCAGAGGAATCCTTTATTGCTAATAAAGCTTCCTTTAGAGCCACATCTGCATCTGCTGTATCTTTTGCAATTTCAGCTTTATGTCGCATAAAAAATTGCTGAATTTCTTCAAGCACATGCAATCTATTACTCTCTTGCTGAAACAATGTTGTAAAAGTATTAATCGCAGCTGTATAACCATGAATATTATCAAGATATGAATTAAACAGTTCCAATTTATCGGTGCACTGCTGCAATTTCTCTAGAACTTGCACATTTGCCTTAGCCATTTTCATAACATCCATATCGTGCACTGTTTGTATAATGTCCGATTGAATTTTATAGGCACTATTAACCTTAATAAGTGTACTTTTAAGTTCAGCTGTATTACCCGCAAAAGTGCTATTAAAATTATTAAGATTCCGAACAAGTCTATTCAATGCATCAGATGTGTCTGAAGGGAGTTCCGGCAATAAACGAGATTGCATCCAAGCCAAAAAAGAACTCTTGCCTCTTTCCTCTTTCAATTTACAGCTCTTGAATAAAAGTGAATTAATAGTTGTCAACAAAATACCACAAATACTAGCTGCCATTGCCCAAGCTACTCCAGCCAATAATTCATTAATGCCAGAAGCAGCTAAATTATCCATTTCTTCCTTTGTTATACCATCTGAAAGCTCACCACCTAAAAGATAAATTAAAGCTCCTGATAATATTAATGGCACTAATCCTAGAATCACACCAGCCATTGTCCCCATAAGTCCGCAATATAAAGGAATTGGAGTTTGTGTATTTATATCATTTTCTACCGAGTCACAATGACGATCTGCTGCATCTTTCAATAAGTGAAAATCAATAACAGAGCCCGAATTATTCTCCAAATATTTATTGATTGACAACTTTATTGAATCAAAAACATTGTTACCCGCTCCTTCTATACCAAATACAAAGCCTGTATCCTCACTCTTTTCAATTCTCCAAGAAGGTTCATGCTTGAATATATCTCTAAATTCATGCATTCGTATTAAATTAAGCACAAAAAACAATATCTGTATGCAAATAATTGTAATTACTATTATAGGTACTATAAGACTCATATATGTATATTATTTCTTTAATTTTATTTTAACAGGAGATTTGATATCCCAAGTCCCGCTATCCTTATTCTTATTCACCTTACCCTTTTCTATTACATAAAAAGAAGAAGCATCAGACAATGAAACCTCGTCATCTATATAATCAACAGCCTTTTCTATGCCATCAATAGAACGAATGCGATTCAAATTCACAGGTTCAAACTCAGCTTCTGTTTCAGCACTATTAAAACAAACTTTAAACCGACATTCGTCTTGATTAGAATTGTATACATCATTAAAGAAACCTTTCCCTTTCACCATACCAAAATATCCTTCTTTATTAGGCTTTATTTCTCGAGGAGTCAAAGGTTTGGAAGTTTCTTTTGTTGTTTCATTTTGGCTATGTACTAGCTTTGCTGTATTTAATTCATTTGTAAGCCTATCCAACTCATTTTGAAGTTGTACCATATTTACTTCTATAGACTCAATCTTCGCATATTTTTTGTTGCTATTCTTCAACTCATCATTATTATTACGCCTCATCGCTTTATGCAATCTTTCAATATCATCCTCAACTCTATAACGCACTCTTTTAATTATAAACATAGATATCAAGGTAGAAACTATAATAGAAACTATAATAGAAACTATAATCACACCGATCAACCACCAATAATGTATCTCAAGCTTTTCATTTTGATTCTCCTTAAGATTTTCAATTACAGTATTCTGTTTTTCTATTTGCAAATCAAATGTTTCAATATTTTTATTTGCCATTTTTATTTGCGCCTTTAATGAATCCATTTCATTAACAAGAGCCGCAATCTGACTACTATTCGTTTTGTCAGAGTTAGAAGATGTTTGGTTAGCTTTACATCCCATAATGCATAAACAAAATGAGAATAAAAATGATATTACATAAATTTTCATATCAGTCTATATTTTCAGTATTACTTTGTAATGATTCATATATTGCCTGTGAAAGTGCATTTAAAGCTCCCTTTATTGGATAAAAGAAAAATGTTTCCTCTATTTTATCTTGTCCCTCAGCTTCCTCTCTGCGTTGGGCAATTCCTTTTTCTAAGAAAGTTGAAAGGTCTTTATAGCAGATGCATTTAGCTATCTTCAAAGAATTTAAAGTTACACCAAAATTTTCATCAAAATTAAAGTCAGCGTTCATTGTATTTAGTGCAAAATCAAAAAAGCCACAGACAGATTTTATCGTATTTTGTATATAACTATTATCTACATGATCATAAGTATCAGATTCTTCTACAAATCCACTACTACCTTTAAATATGATGATTTTACTGCGAGCATCGTTATCCTTAACGCCTATGATTCCACCTTTACAAGTCGCCTCTTTAGGATTAGCATCTTTATCTAATCCTAAAATATCCAAATCACCCATATATTTTTCTCCTGTCACTTTTTCAAATATAAGCTTCGTATACTTCGCCAATAATTTGCTATCAGTAGACACAACTTTTATAAGCTTACTTCCATTTCCACTAAAAGTGATATGGCGAGGAACTGCCAGTCCTTTCTCCTTAATAATTTTGGCTATATGATATATAATGGAAGTATAGAATAATATGAATACAATTTTAAAATCCTCATCTTCCTGTAAGATATAATTAAAATCAATAGATTTGGAGTCTACTTCCTTAGCCATAGAATTATTCTTCAATGAAAATAAAAACGAAGCTAAATTTGCAGGATTTAAATTATTAGGACTCCTAAAAATTCTATCTAATTCTGTCAATTTCTTATCCTTCAATAATTGTAATATATCATTTTTATACCGATCTACAATGCCATTATCCTTATCCAAATCAGAGAAAGGATTTTCAAATAAAGTATTTGACGCAAATTTAAAGGAAGTGACAAATTGAATCTCCTTATTTTTAGCAAATGCAATGTCCGTAGTCCCTCCTCCAATATCAATATTTACCAAATTAGTAGCAGTAGCATATCTTCTAAAAAAGTATTGTATAGGAGCAGCAGATTCTGTCATGTAGTTTGTCGTGCCTTTACCAAAATATTTTTCATAAGAGGCATCCCAAGTTTGTTGTAACTTACGCAATCTTTTAGGAGCCATACTAATAGGATAAAACCACGTGATCTTAGTATGTTTCAGATTTCCATTATTCAATAGAACTTTATTCCTAATCATCAACATTAAACAGTTGACATAAGACTCAATGACACGATGTTCCTCCCCTTTACCCCATTTAATATTATATTTAATATTATTATATTGTAAATCACGGCGTTTATCATAAGTCAACGGTATATTAAATAACCCATAAGGTTCAATAACACCAGTCCAATCAATTGTTTTTGAACAAGATAATATTGTCCTTGTAGGAAATACGAAATCACCTTCACCAACTTCTGCTGGCAGAAAATCCTTTTCTATTAACTGCTCTTCCTCAATCAAGTCATCTTGCTCACCTTTACCTTCTACCAAAGAAGGGACAAACATTTCACATACTTGATTATCTTTTTTATCAAAATCAAAAACTTTAGGATCTTCCCCTTCTTTACAATATTCAATATGAGTATTAGAAGTCCCCAAATCAATAGCAAATTCAAAAGTATCAACATTTCTTTGATTCTTATATTTAGGAAGTAACACACCGCAAAAGCCATTTCTATCACTTACTTGAATATAATCAAAGTTATGCTTTTCTATTGTATATGTTTCTGCTTTATATGTTTCTAAATTATCTTCATTCCTACAAGTCATGAGAATAGAGTTTATTTTATCCATACCACTAAAAAACTCTAAATTGAATTTTCTTGAAAACGTACTAATGCATGAAACTGTATAATAAGCATCCTCCTGATTATTAAATTTAACAATAGGCATTACAAGTCCCGTAAAGTTAAATTCAGTCATTCCTCCTTCATTTCGTTGTATATCAGCCACCCTTTCCTTATAATAAGACCGGCTATATTCTATATACGAAACGGTAGCATTTCCTACAATTGGAATCCTTAACACAACTCTGACGGAACCACCTGCTACAGTTTGCATTTCGAGCATTGATTTGCCATTAGATAATGGAGTCAACAAATCTAACACGCTAAAATATTTAAAGAACAATATCTTGAGCGGTAATAAATATGATAATTTTGCTTCATCAATCACAATGTTACCGTCATAAAAGCTCTCTTTATTCAGCGTATGTGGAACTCTGATTATTGTATCTTCAAGAAAGTCACTAATAGTCAAATAAGGACTTTGAGCACCGTCAAAAGGTAGGAAACGTTTATTCAAATCTACCACATCATCAACATAAGGAGCCACATTGGCAGTTCCCCATTTGCCTGTTGTGTATTGAAGTTTACTGTATTTATTACCAGCCTCTATGGGTAACACTAAAGGTAAAGTTCCACTGTCAGTTTTTCCATTCAAGCATATTGTAAATTCACTTTTCTCGGTTGCTGGCTTATTTGATTTTTTATACAAAACATGACCGAGAACTTCTACTGAATTATTTTGTTGTTGGGAAACAACATCAATAGTCGAAAATAAATCCACACTTGCAGCAGTCAGATTATTCAACTCATTCTTTTGTTTAGTATCCGTTATCGCTTTGAAGGTTAAATTCAAATACATTTCCAGTTCAGGAAACAGAGTAGAAAAGGAGGGTATAGCTTTACGTAAAGTAAACCAAACCTTTACATATTCAAAGTCCCTTTTATATAATGGCTGAAATTCGGAATCAAACGGTCTGTCTTCTGCAAAATAAATATCATTGATATAGTCTAACTTATTTGCAGAACTAAAAAATAATGTCGCTGGTGAAGTAGCTCCAATAATATTCAATTCATCAGGTCCATCAATATAGTTAAGCAAATATATATTCTGCAATTGATCAAAGTTATAGGTTTTGGAATCTGACTTCATATATTTTTGCAAAGCATCTGCAAGATACAGATGTCCATCGCTACCATCGCACTGCAACGCGTTAATCATTATTGAGGGGTCCCAAGAGATAATCTCAATCTTATTCTGATATTTGTCTATATTAAAGAATATTTCACCAACATCTAATGCATCAGAAATCATTTTATGAAAAATAGTCTTTCCATCAAGTTCAACTTTTTTAGTTTTCCTATCAAGTTTACACACCTCTTTAAAAGCAGTTTTCACCAAATCAATACGGGCAAATGGTGAAGGTATTGAAGTTATTTCATTTCTTGCAGAAGCTCCGTCGGGATCATCAATTGTATCTCTGTTTGCAGAGTTATATGGAAAAGCAGGCGTCTCATTCCAACATGTATAAGTACTTGTTCCCTCCTTATATAGTCTAAATATTTTTGACATAACAATTACATTTTAAATTTTTCTTTCGCCAGTGTTTTTGTTCCTAAATAGAACATCTCGAGAAACTTATTCTCCATACCTTTACTCTTACATTTTTTTACTGCAGAATTAAGCCGACCTATTATTAAATTATAATCAGAATAAAGACTTGGGATTTTAGCAGGTTTAATCCCCGTAACCACATCAAAAGGTTTGTCTCCTGTTTTCAAATTAAACAAATCTAATGAGCGCTTATTTTCCTTCATTTCTTTAAGCCACTCCAGATATTTAACAAACATTCCCCTTAATTCAGACATAAATGTACCATCATATAAATCCTGAAAATTGCTATTATTAGCATTAAAAGCCGTAGAACTAAAATAATCAAACTTATTATTCAAACAATTGGCCATCAATATAAACTGCGTTAGAGGGGTAAACAGCAATCGTTTTTGGATATCATAAAAAGAACCGAAAGAAACTGTATCTTCCACATCTTTCAATCCCAATTCTTTATTTACTGTATTTGGATGCTGCTTATTACTAAAATCAACAATAGCAGTAGCAGCTAGAAATTCAATAAGATGAGCATCATTTTCTTGTGCTGTACCGCCTTCATGATTATCATAAGTATTCGTTATGTCATCTGCAAGATAATATAGGGCATTAATTGAACCGTTCTTACTAATATTATTCTCATAATAAGCTAATGCAGATTTCGTCTTTGAAATAAATGTTGATGAATCAATCTCGCTTTCTTCATCACTTTTCAATTTAAAATATGGCAAAATAGTAATAGCGCCAATCTCTGCATTATTAATCAAATCATGATTTGAAAAAGAATCACCAGTTCTTAATGTTTTTAATAATAACGGAAAGCCACTAGCACCGGTTCCCCCGAAAATTGAGCTTATGATAAATATCTTATCATCAGCTTCAAATGAATTGGCAAAGTCTTCAAAATCTTCTGACCTAACAATCTGATTAAGTACAACACTGCCAATATTGGGATTTCCTTTAAAACCGATATCCATTGACGAGTTCAAATTCTTGTCTGAAAACAAGATTTTCATCATTGCCTTGTTTACTTTATCCATTGAGGGCAAGTCTATGAACTGCTGAAAAGTCTTATCGTCAGTATCATTTATCCTCAAAGTATAATTACCTAATACTTGAGTCAGTTCTTTCCGAAAAAACTGACTTTCATTTTCTTCATCAAATTGTAACTCCGAATGTATCGCACGATAAGTGTTCATCAGTTGGACCGTACGGGTTAAGTCTGCATTCGAGACATCTGGATCTATTATTATAGGCACAATTTCGTTAACTCCAATCTTGACTCCGGCAGCCAACATCATTGTAAAAGAACGAAGTACTCTTGATCCCGTTCCCCCTATTCCAAAAATATATAGTTTTGACATACAAATATTTATTTTACAAATGGTGCTGCGGAAACATTAGTACTCCACCATTTAATGATACATGAAATTATAAAGAAAGCCAATACAGACAATATCATATTTGAGATTCCAAAACAAATACAATTTGATTCATAAATATTCAAAGGAACTTGCTGATTAGTCAATGGGTCTACATTATACATCTTACCTGCATAATAATCAGTCAAAACCCATTGACAACCCATAATACCATTAAAGACTGCATTTAATAGAAGAAAGATAAACCAACCCCACCAATGATTTAGTTGTGGATGATTTACGACGTAATAAAAAATGGCAGCCATAGTAAATGAAATTCCTAACATCCATAAACCAATTCCTATAAAAAGATTGGTTGTTTGCTCAGGGGAAGCTAATCCCCACATGTAATTTGCTAGTTCTAACCCAAAAAAATCTTCAAACCAGCAATAGATACTTCCAAAAAATTGTCCCATAAGAATCTCTTTTTATTTTTTACTAATTACAAATCTCATCTCAGCTAACTCACTGTTAGTTTTATATGCATCAGCCACTCCCTGTACTATATATTTAATTCCTGTCGTTTTATCCATACTTTTAGTCACATCTTTACCCGAATCATCATTAACAGACTCCAACCAGTCTGGATGTTTTAATGAATTCAAAGAAAGCTTCTCACCAGCAGACTTTAATTCTCTCTTATCTACAACAAGCGTTAGTAAATGGGTATACAATGACCTTTTTGCTAAAATTCTGTCAATTTTCTCCACGTTGACAAAAGAGTTCAATTTCTCGTAATTTTCAATATCACAAAGAATCTGGTCATCTTGCAATGTAGAACCCATGTTAGCCTTTAATAAAATCCGATATTTACCATCTGATTCGGGATTGCATATACAAAGATTCTCACTACTAATCCCCGCTTTATTAGTTATTTCAAAAGGAACTTTACTAGTTGTAGAGTATGCAAAATAGTTTTTTATCCCATGTTGTATTTCTGAAAATGGAACATTTTTATTCAATTGAACCAGATTATGTTTATTCCCTATTACCCACATATAATAAGGACGTTTAACATCTTTCAAATACTCTTTTCCTTGATTATAATAATACCAACCATTAAACGTTGATTCTAGTTGAAAAATTTCGACTCCCAAATTTTCGTATCTATTCAACTGTTTTATAAACGCATTCTGTATATCGATCTGTCGATTTACAAAAAACTTAGAAGCACTGCCTCCTGGAACATCAAGAATACAATCTGAGACAAATATGGATACAACGTTATCACCTGTATTTGCTAATATTTTCTCAAACATATCTGCTATATCAGAATTTCCGGTATTACCACCTGCATGATGAAAAGATAAAGGATTCAAATCCCTTATAAAAGATTTCAATCCTTTCTTGTAGGGAATTATTTGAGAATTTATATAATTTAGCTCTGTAGTATCGGAAAAACTATTCAATTTGCTGACATATCCATATATAGCATCTTTCAACTCTGCGCCATCACACATATATCCATCCATGCTTCCAGAATTTTCTATATAAACTTTTAATAGTGTTTTGTTTATTTCATCTGGTGATTTAACCGATTGCCATTTTATCTCTATCTTACTACAACTTGATACACATAACAATACGGCAAATAATAGAACTACAGATAATATGCGAAATAGATTAGTCTGCATAATCAACAGTCGTGTTCTTTCACTCATAAATATTCCTTCTGTTGCCCGCAGATTCCCGAACCGGACGGTTCATAATTAGAATAGTTAACCATCATATAAAGAAAAAGCGCGGGAATCTGTACCTGTTACTCGTCCCGCACTTCGAGGCCTTCGCATTGCCCATCATCGTCTGAACGAGCAACGCAGAAGCCCACGCCGATATGTATAACAAACCATATATACCTTATATCTAAAGTACATCTGGGGTATAAACACATCCCGCAGCCATCTACTGTTGCTTTGCTTTTGACGATGATTCAAAATTTGCGAAGTTTCGAAGTGTCAAAGACAAAGCGTTTAGTAAACGCCTTTCTTTATATAATACATTCCCCACACCACCCTACCCTCACGAATTGAGGTATCGGCGTGAGAAACATTGCAAAACTATAAAAATAAATTTTAATATCCTACTTCATGTCATTCTTTTTTCATAAATACGTATATTCTTCAACAAATACCCTTTCCATTCTTCTAAAACATTATCTCCTACTACTTCCCTCCCAAACTATTAATAGAAAACTTCTTCTTTATTAAGGATAAACTTCTTTTTATCAAATAGAAAACTTACCTTTGCATAAGAGTAAACTATAAACGCAAGCTTTGATTATAAAAACAAAACTTTCATTTACAGTTTATATTTAACGAAAAGGAACTTTGCAATTAGAGGAAAGGAAGTTTACTCTTAATACAAAAGAACTTATCTATTAATACTTTAAACAACAGATAGTATAGTATGGCACGATACATTATGGATGAGATGCCCGACATCCAGAAAACAGGCAAAAGAATTACTTATCCCAAATTTGCGCGGATAGATAATGCAAGCATGAAAGAGTTGGCGAAACGGGTGGGCGACGTGAGTGGTTTCAGCGCAGGAGATATAGAAGGCGTACTGCTTCAGACAGCCATTGAAATGGCACGCCTGATGGCAGAAGGACGTTCGGTAAAGATAGACGGAATAGGGACATTTACTCCGTCACTTACTTTGGGCAGAGACAAGGAACGGGAAGAAGCGGAAGGCGGAAAACATCGTAACGCACAAAGTATCTTTATAAAAGGTGTGAATTTCCGGGTAGACAGAACAATGGTCAGAAACATTAGTGAAAGATGCCGACTGGAACGAGCACCTTGGAAACGAAAACGTTCCTCAGAAAAATTCACACCGGAACAACGGCTGGCATTAGCAATAAAGTATCTCGACGAACATCCTTTCCTCACCGTTCTGAACTATCGCAGACTAACAGGATTACTTCAAACCGCAGCTACCAATGAACTGCGACAGTGGGGACACGAACCTGACTCCGGAATAGAAATCACCGGTAGAGGAGCACATAGAGTATATATAAAGAAGAAAACAGTAGAAGAGGGGCAATAAAAGTATGAGAAATACCTTAAAAGGGTATGAGAAATAACCGTTTTAAGAGCTAATTTGCTTGAAAATGATGAGAAATGCATTTTTTCAAAAGCATTTCTCATACACTAATATATTGATTACAGGAGAGCTACAGCAAAATCATGAGAATATGAGAAATGAAAATGTTTTCTCTTTTCTGGGAGCGAGCTGTGAATTTCTGAATTCAGCTAAGGCTGACCTCACAAGCTTTTGCTGTGATGTCCCGCAAACCGCATAAAGACTTGAGACAACCCTCCCTCCTGCCCTTGCAGTTGCACAAAGTTAAATTCGCGCTGCATAGGCATTTCCTTAATCTCAATCACACGCAAATTGCCGGCGACAAGTTCTTTGTGTACGGAACGGATAGAGACAATCCCCATACAATCAGCATGTTCGATAAAAAGTTTGATGCTTTCCGTACTGCCGAGATACATCATTACATTCAAAGAAGACAGTTTCAAGTTATGCTGCGACAGGGCACGCTCGAATACATCCAGTGTTCCGGATCCTCTTTCACGCAAGACTAATGGAATGTTCAACAAGTCTTCCGGAGATATTTCATCCTGAATATCCAGTTTGGTATGTGCATGTACCACTGCCACAAGTTCGTCTTGCAGGAATGAAGTATATTTTAAGTTAGGCAGACGGAAAATACCTTCCACCAGACCTAAATCTATCCGGTGTTCCTGCAAAGCAGTTTCCACTCCCCGCGAATTTCCATTGATTAGGGAAAGGGTGACTTGTGGAAATTTAGCAATGAAACTTCCCAATAAAGGTGGAAGGACATATTGGGCAATCGTAGTACTGGCGCCCAGTTTCAATTCGCCGATATACTCGTTGTGCAGCAAATGCATTTCATATTCTAGTTGCTTGTAATCATCCAGAATCTTCTCACTATGCTTCAACAGCAATTCGCCGGCATCGGTCAGCGAGATTTTACTTCCCTGACGCTCAAATAAACGAGCCTGATAATAAGTCTCCAACTCCTGGATATGCTTGGTAATAGCAGGTTGGCTAACAAACAGCTCTTGCGAAGCTTTTGTAAAACTCAAGTTCTTCGCCACACTCTGAAACACTTTTAAACGAAAATCGGACATGGGGCTAAATTTTAAGTATTAAGTATTAGATATCAAGCAGCGGGCATGGGGCTATTAAAGTTCATCAGCTTTAATTCCCAATGCCTGCATAACGGGGAAAGCCAACATATCCCATTTATACATCAACGGAGTATCTGGCTCGTTCATCCGGAACTGAATAATTTCCTTACCTTTTATCTCATTCAGTGCATCAGTTACCTTCTTCCCATATTCCTCATTGAAAGAAATCACAATCATCCTTTTCACATCAGCCGAATCGGCAACGATGGACAACAAATCAAGAAACAAATCTTCTCTTGTCACCATTCCCTCCGAGGGTACACTTGCGAATGAATACTCCCCATAAGGACTTTGAAAAGCTACTCCATTCAGTTCCTCCTCCAAATCGGAAGGTTGGCAATGCACAAGCTGCCCCGACTCCTTATCGTAAACAAAAAGAAATTGCACTTCATTTTTTCCTTCTGTAATTCCTGCATCCAAAGTCAGATAGGTAGTCAGTATCGAAAGGTCTATCTCTTGCAGAGAACGCTGCAAAGTCTTTTCAAAATATCCCTTCATATCTGTAATTACAAAGTTCAGAAAAGCTGCATCAATCAATACTACTGTTTCAGACAGTTTTATTTGAGGTTTATCGTTCATATCTTTTTCTTAATATTATTACAGCCGATAAAGATACTACAATACTTTTATTTATCACCCTCATTTCGCAGCAAATTCGTCAGTCGTACATAAGAGAAAGAGGTCATTTTGTCCTTTAACTCCTTAAAAATCATGCTATTTTGTCATATTTTCCTACTTGGCAAATCTTTTGCGCCCTTTTAGGTGTTATTAGAAACGTGAAATAAGAAAGGAGAACAACGATATGAACTTTAACAATTTTACTATCAAATCCCAAGAAGCGGTTCAGGAAGCCGTGAACCTCGTAAAAAGCCGGGAACAACAGGCTATTGAGCCTGCCCACATCATGCAAGGAGTGATGAAAGTAGGTGAGAATGTCACCAACTTTATCTTCCAAAAACTTGGCATGAACGGGCAGCAAGTAGCTCTTGTTGTTGATAAACAGATTGATTCACTGCCGAAAGTATCCGGTGGGGAGCCATATTTGAGCCGTGAATCGAATGAAGTATTGCAGAAAGCAACACAGTATTCCAAAGAAATGGGGGATGAATTCGTTTCATTGGAACATATTATACTAGCATTGTTGACTGTAAAAAGCACCGTATCCACCATCCTAAAGGATGCAGGTATGACGGAAAAAGAACTGCGCAATGCTATCAGCGAATTGAGAAAAGGAGAAAAGGTTACGTCGCAATCCAGTGAGGATACCTACCAATCACTGGAAAAGTATGCTACCAACCTGAACGAGGCTGCCCGTAGCGGCAAACTGGATCCAGTGATTGGTCGTGACGAAGAAATCCGTCGGGTACTTCAGATATTGAGCCGCCGTACAAAGAATAATCCGATTCTGATTGGTGAACCGGGTACAGGTAAGACTGCCATCGTAGAAGGTTTGGCGCATCGTATCCTTCGTGGGGACGTACCTGAAAACCTAAAGAATAAACAGGTTTATTCATTGGATATGGGTGCACTTGTTGCAGGTGCAAAGTATAAAGGTGAATTTGAGGAACGACTGAAATCGGTTGTCAATGAAGTAAAGAAATCAGAAGGTGATATAATTCTGTTTATTGATGAAATCCACACTTTGGTGGGAGCTGGAAAAGGTGAAGGCGCCATGGATGCGGCCAATATCCTGAAACCCGCCCTCGCACGTGGAGAATTACGTTCTATTGGTGCGACAACTCTCGACGAGTATCAAAAATACTTCGAGAAGGATAAAGCGCTGGAACGTCGTTTCCAAATCGTACAGGTGGATGAGCCGGATAATTTGAGCACCATCTCTATTCTCCGCGGATTGAAGGAACGCTACGAGAATCACCACCATGTACGTATCAAAGACGATGCGATTATCGCTGCCGTGGAATTGAGTAGCCGTTATATCACCGACCGTTTCCTGCCGGATAAAGCTATCGACCTGATGGACGAAGCTGCCGCCAAATTGCGTATGGAAGTAGACTCCGTTCCGGAAGAACTGGATGAAATTTCCCGTAAAATCAAGCAGTTGGAAATTGAGCGTGAAGCCATCAAACGTGAGAATGACAAGCCTAAACTGGAAATCATCGGCAAGGAGCTTGCCGAGCTTAAAGAACAGGAAAAGTCCTTCAAAGCTAAGTGGCAGAGCGAAAAGACGTTAATGGATAAGATTCAGCAGAATAAGGTAGAAATAGAAAATCTGAAATTTGAGGCTGAAAAGGCTGAACGCGAAGGTGACTACGGAAAGGTAGCCGAAATCCGTTATGGTAAACTTCAGGCTCTGGATAAAGAGATAGAAGAAACGCAACAGAAACTTCGTGGAATGCAAGGCGATAAAGCCATGATTAAAGAGGAAGTAGATGCTGAAGATATTGCGGATGTCGTATCTCGTTGGACGGGTATTCCTGTCAGTAAGATGTTGCAAAGTGAGAAAGATAAGTTATTGCATTTGGAAGAAGAACTTCACCAACGGGTGATCGGTCAGGATGAAGCAATTGAAGCGGTTGCAGATGCTGTGCGTCGTAGTCGTGCCGGATTGCAAGATCCGAAACGTCCGATAGGTTCATTTATCTTCCTCGGAACAACCGGTGTGGGTAAGACCGAGCTGGCAAAGGCTTTGGCTGAGTTTCTGTTTGATGACGAAACGATGATGACCCGTATCGATATGAGTGAATATCAGGAGAAACACAGTGTTTCCCGCTTGGTCGGAGCACCTCCGGGATATGTAGGATACGATGAAGGTGGTCAGTTGACGGAAGCTATCCGGCGGAAACCCTACTCAGTTGTACTGTTTGATGAAATAGAGAAAGCTCACCCGGATGTCTTCAATATCCTGTTGCAAGTATTGGATGACGGACGATTGACAGATAATAAAGGAAGGGTGGTTAATTTCAAGAATACAATCATCATTATGACTTCGAATATGGGTAGTTCTTATATACAAAGTCAGATGGAAAAACTGAATGGCGCTAATAAGGAAGAAGTAATCGAAGAAACGAAAAAGGAAGTGATGAATATGCTGAAAAAGACCATTCGTCCCGAATTCCTGAATCGTATTGACGAAACAATCATGTTCTTGCCGTTAACGGAAAAGGAAATCAAGCAAATCGTACTTTTGCAGATTAAGAGTGTACAGAAAATGCTTGCTGAAAACGGAGTAGAACTGGAAATGACGGAAGCCGCTTTGGACTTCTTATCCCAGGTAGGATACGATCCCGAATTCGGAGCACGTCCGGTCAAGAGAGCTATTCAACGTTACTTGTTGAATGACTTGTCCAAGAAGCTACTTTCCCAGGAAGTGGATCGAAGCAAAGCAATCATCGTTGACGCAGGCGGCGACGGACTGATATTCAGAAATTAAGGAACACCAGGCATAAATAAAAAGTCGGCAGGTATACAAAGAAACCTACCGACTTTTTTATATTCATACATATATAACTCTTCTAACTTCAGGCTGACAGTTCGGATGACTCATCACTAAAACATAAGTACCATGTTTTGGTATTGTTATGGTAAGTGAAGGGATAGCAAACTGATGTTTCCCCTTTAGCTCACCTTGAGAATCATATAAGAATACCATTGTACCTGCCAGCAAACCTGTCAAGCATAATGTTCCTGCTTCTTTGTCCAAATGGACATTTACTCCTTTATTTGTTATTGTCTCCATCCCCTTATATAATTCTATTTTTCTCAAGTATTAATTTATCCACGCCCAAAATTTATGGATATTATGAACCGTTGCAAAGATACATAAAAAAGCATCATTATTTACAATATAAGCAGAAGATATTTATTTAAAGAAAAGATAACTCAATTAATACTAATTTTTTCTTTAACAAACAAGCATCTATATAAAAGAAAAACATGACAATCATATAAATGATTATCATGTTTTTAGTCTCATAAAATAAACTGCACCGATTATTCCGCAGCCGCCTCTTCTTCTTTAGCTTCTTCTGACTTGAATTCTGTAATTCCATTAGAAACCAAGAGATTATACCAGGAAACCAGCTTCTTGATGTCTGCTACATACACACGTTCTCGATCGAAGTTCGGCAGTACTTCAGCCAAATATTCACGCAATTGTTCGGGAGTAGCTTTCTTAGGATCGATAGAAGCTGCCGCTGACTGTTCTTTTTCCTTGATTGCTTCCAGCACATCGTACAAAGGAACTTCTGCGTCATCCGTGTACATTGCTATATCTGCCAGTGAGATAATTTTTTCATTACCATAAGCGGGGAAACGTTTCTTTTCAGCATTGATTGATTCAACAATCAACATATTTTTTCCTTGCGAAATAAGTTTGTACAATCCCGGTTTACCGGAGATAGACAAGATAGTCTTCAACATAGTATGTATCTTTTTGTTTATTAATTATTTTTTGCGGGGCAAAGGTAATGATTATTTTTAGATAGCAAAGAAATAAGCTCCAAAACCTGTGGAATTAACGGTGTTTCATCATCATTCACAATCACATAATCAGCATGATTTCTCTTAGTCTCATCACTCATTTGCGACTCGATGCGTTTCATCACCAATTCTCTTGATGAACAGTCACGCTTTATAGCACGCTCTACCCTTACTTCCAACGGCGCATAGACCATTATCAGAAAATCGACTTCACTCCTAAAACCAGCTTCAATGAGAATGGCGGACTCCATGCCTACCAATGGTTCACTCCCTCGCCGGATTACCCACTGACGAAAATCTTCTTTTACTTGCGGGTGAATGATACTGTTCACTTCTTTCACATGATCAGGATGCCCGAACATATAGGATGCAAGCAGAGGTCGATTTAATTCGCCATCTTGAAAAACGTCGCTACCGACCAGGTCACAAAGTCCCCGACGGATCACTTCATCCGTATGTGTAATACGCTTCGCTTCCATATCCGATATATAAACAGGGATTCCCATTATTTCCAGCAGTCTGGAAACCACACTCTTTCCACTGCCTATACCACCGGTTATACCAATCTTAATCGCCATCTGAAGTTACTTGTTCTATCAAAAAATCAACTTGCTCGGGAGTAATGCGAATTTGATTGATTCCACTCGGGAATGATTTCAGTTTAACCGTATATTTATCCGAACCTAGCTTCAGCAATTCTTCATAAGAAACATTAATCACAAAATCGCTTGCTTTTATACTACGAAATCGTTTCAGTCCTACCTGAAAAGTAATCTGAACCTTTGAGGGAAAGGCACGCAATACTTTATCCGCCGGAAAATTGATTCCATACAGGGGTACTTCCACTGTTTTCTCCGTATAAATATCCACCGGAAATGTCACCTCAACCGAACCCGGAACAAACTTCACTCCTCTTTCCGAAGCCAAAGAAATCCGTCGGCGGGTGGTATCGGATATATTCTCCAGGTTTATCTTTTGAGTATAAGCAGTGGTTATCGTATCCAAAATCCCTTCCGGGGCATAGACCAATACTGAATCGGGACTGCAAATCGTATCCGACACATAATATTGAAGTCCGGCTGTCACTTTTCCTTGAAGGCGAACAGGCACTAACTTGGATTTCCCTTCAGAATAGATATAATCCAATGTATCGGGCTTTATAGAAAGAATCTTGGAAGAAACATTCAACTGACTCAATATCTTTTTCTCAAAATCGGATGCGTAAATCTTCACATGATTATTCTTCCCTTTATAATCGGGAAAACTCAGGTTTACCGGAAAGAAACTCTTTCCCAGCATATAATTAAGGAGAACAGTACCTTTATCTTTCACTCTGACACGAAGTTCGGAAGGGGGTTCCGAAGTCAGTACTACATTATTAGGAAGATCTTTAATCCGCACCGGGATAGAAAATTCCGCTTCATAATCACTGTTCAATGTCTGAAGCAGCCAAAATCCACCGGCAATCAGGAAGAAAAATAAAAAAATTAAGAATTCTCTACTCTTATCACTGAGCAGAAAATCCTTAATTCTCTTAGATAGCTTTAAATACGTATATCTTATTTTCCTACGATCAAACATAGGCACTTTTTTACCAACGATTTACTTAGATTGATTGCTAGCCGCTGAAGCATCAGCGAAAATAGAATTCTTATCTATCTTAATCTTCACGTTAGAAGCTATTTCAAGTACAATATAATCATCTGTGATTTCCTTGATTACACCGTGGATACCACCAGCAGTAATCACATTCTGATTTACCTGCAGAGATTTACGGAAATTAGCTATTTCTTTTTGCTTCTTATTTTGAGGACGGATCATAAAGAAATACATGATAACAAACATTGCTATCAGCATGATCCACATCATACTTCCACCTCCAGCAGCAGGAGCTTGCAATAATACAGTCAATACGTTCATAAATAATCAGTTTTAGTTTCTATTATATATACAAAGGTATTAGTTTTTAGTCAACTTACCTTCTTTTTTCAATTGATTAACTATTCCATCCAATGTTCCGTTGATAAAGCTACCGCTCTTGGCGGTGCTATATAACTTCGCAATTTCTACATATTCATTTAACGAAACACTAACCGGAATGTTCGGGAAACTTAATATTTCCGCCAATGCCGTTTGCATAATGATAACATCCATAAATGCAATACGATCCAGCTCCCAGTTTTTTGTATTCTCACTTACCAGGTGACGGTAGTAGTCTGAATTCAAAATAGTACGACGGAACAGACGACGCGCAAATTCCTGGTCTTCATCATCCTTGAATTCTGGAAGCAGTTCCTGGTTCGCGCCTTTTTTCTCATCAAAGCGCTTGATTGTTTTCAATACGAATGTATCTACTATTTCTTTATCGTCATTCCAGTACAAGCTCTGGTCTTCCAGTACCTGATCGAGAGAATCGTTATTAAAGATATATGTCTTATAGATCTTTCTCCATAATTCACGGTCCGCTTCATACGATTTGTCGTCAGAAGCCATATACTCTTTATAGATGTCGGTTTCCACAATTTTCTCGTAGAGTTCTTTCACGAAATCCTGGTCGTTCACCCAAGTTCTCTTCTGATTGGCGATAAACTCCACCAATTGCTTATTGACCTCCAATTGGGCAATAAACTTGTTGTCCACAAACTTTGTGTTGGGATATAACTCTTCTTTCGTAGGTGCCAATTTGGCTTTTGCCGCGTCAATGCGTTTTTGTGCATACTCCGTCAATGCTATCATCAGCATTAGCAAATAGTTGTAAAGGTCATACGCCTTTGAAAGACTAAAGAATAACTCTTTCTCCGCTGAGTCTAGATTTTTGCTGCCATTCTGATAATAGGCATATACTATTTGTATAATCTTAAGACGAATAAGAACTCTGTTGATCATAATTCAATTTAATACTGTTGTTATCGAACTGCAAAAGTAGATATTTTTAGCGAGTTTCCACAAATAAATCACATTTTTTAATGCAGTATTTGATTCTCTGCGCTTTTTCTTTTGACAGTTTAAAAAAAATATCCAATTTTGAAGCCGATTATAAACAGATCGTAAGATATGGAAGATTTAAAAAAGAAAATGAGCGCAGACATGAATGACAAAGAGATTGTATTCTCCAAGTCTATCAAAGCAGGTAAACGCATCTACTATCTCGACGTAAAAAAGAATCGTAAAGATGAGATGTTCCTGGCTATTACAGAGAGTAAGAAAGTGATAACGGGAGAAGGTGATGATTCTCAAGTTAGTTTCGAGAAACACAAAATCTTCTTATACCGGGAAGACTTTCAGAAGTTCATGGCAGGGCTGACAGAAGCTATCGACTTCATTGACTGCAATGACATGAACGACTATATCAGTCGCCTGAACCAGAAAGCAGATGAAGAAGATGAACTAAAAGCTGCCGAAGAAACACAAGAGGACAAATTGGAAAGCGAAATTAAGATTGATATCGACTTTTAAGAAAGTAAATCTTTGATAATTCAAAAAAAAGACGTACTTTTGCACCGCTTTTTTGCAACATCGTGTGATAATCCACATCGTGTGATGGTGAATTAAGCAAAATAACTTAATTTAGAGTAACACAATTTTTTAAAGAAATGAAATCAATTGAAGTAAAAGGAACTGCAAGAGCAATTGCAGAACGCTCTTCAGAACAAGCAAGAGCTTTGAAAGAAATCCGTAAGAACGGTGGTGTACCTTGTGTACTTTATGGTGGTAATGAAGTAGTTCACTTCACAGTGACTAGCGAAGGCCTTCGTAATCTTGTTTACACTCCGCACATCTACATAGTAGACCTGGACATCGATGGCAAAAAAGTAAACGCTATCCTGAAAGATATTCAGTTCCACCCTGTAAAAGATACCATCCTGCACGTTGACTTTTATCAAATCGATGAAGCTAAACCTATCGTAATGGAAGTTCCTGTACAGTTGGAAGGTCTTGCAGAAGGTGTTAAAGCCGGTGGTAAGTTAGCATTGCAGATGCGTAAGATCAAAGTGAAAGCTTTGTACAACATCATCCCTGAGAAACTGACTGTAAACGTTGCTCACCTTGGATTGGGTAAGACTGTTAAGGTTGGCGAACTGAGCTTTGAAGGTCTTGAACTGATGAGTGCTAAAGAAGCCGTTGTATGCGTTGTTAAGTTGACTCGTGCAGCAAGAGGTGCAGCAGCAACCGCTGGCAAGTAATCTGAGATTATCCCTGTAAAAAGAGATATACTACAAACGCAGATTAATGCAGATTAAAGCAGATGTTCAGTCTGCATTAATTTGTATTAATCTGCGTTTCTCTTTCCAATTAATGAACTGTTTTACCGAAAAGCAATGATAAAATATTTAATTGTCGGACTGGGAAACATTGGTCCCGAGTATTACGAAACCCGGCATAATATCGGATTCATGACGGTAGAAGCATTGGCAAGAATCAACAATGCGCCGCCTTTCATCGACGGACGCTACGGTTTCACTACCAGCTTCTCTGTCAAAGGGCGACAGTTGACACTGCTCAAACCGTCGACTTTTATGAACCTAAGCGGGCTAGCTGTCCGCTACTGGATGCAGAAGGAAAATATTCCATTGGAGAATGTACTGATCGTAGTGGACGATCTGGCTCTCCCTTTCGGTACGTTACGCCTGAAAGGCAAAGGAAGTGATGCCGGACATAACGGACTAAAGAATATCGCCGCTACCCTAGGCACCCAAAACTATGCCCGACTGCGTTTCGGCATCGGAAGCGATTTTCCACGTGGCGGACAGATTGATTATGTACTCGGACATTTCACCGATGAAGACCGGAAGACGATGGATGAAAGGCTGGAAATGGCGGGAGACATTATCAAGAGTTTCTGCCTGGCCGGAATCGACATCACGATGAACCAGTTCAACAAAAAATGAAGATAGTGGTTAATGATTAGTGATTAACGATTAGTTCGTTAATCGCTTACCAACCACTAATCATTAAGCACTAGTAATCATTAACCACTAGCCAATTAATCACTAACCAGCTAATCATTAAAAATATGGCTGAAGCAAGAATAGATAAATGGATGTGGGCTGTCCGCATCTTCAAGACACGCACAATTGCAGCAGAAGCCTGCAAAAAAGGACGTGTCACCATCAATGGCTCCCTGGTCAAGGCTGCGCGTATGGTGAAACCGGGAGATGTCATTCAAGTGAAAAAGCCGCCTATCACCTATTCCTTCAAAGTACTGCAAGCTATCGAAAAGCGTATAGGCGCAAAGCTCGTACCGGAAGTGATGGAGAACGTGACTACCCCTGACCAATACGAACTATTGGAGATGAGCAAAATCAGCGGATTCATAGACCGTGCACGCGGCACCGGACGTCCTACCAAAAAAGACCGCCGGGAACTGGAAGATTTCACAGCGCCGGAGTTTATAGATGATTTTGACTTTGATTTCGATTTTGATAGTAAAGAATAGTAAATGGGAGTTTAGGGGCGTAGCGCCCCAACAAGATTTCCATTCGGCATGTTATCGTTTTAGGCATACCCTGAAAGGGCGGAACTGTATATGATTATGCTCTTTGGGAATACCGAATGGAAACCTTGCTCCGGCGCTACGCCGGTAAATTATCATTTATAGATGTGCTTTTACAGCATCAATTAATTCCTGATATTCTTCATCTGTCAGATAAACCTTTCCCGGATTCATTTGGAATACACCACCATAATCAGGCCCATCCACATATTTAGGTGCCAAATGGAAGTGCAAATGGGATAGTTTATCAGAGTAAGCGCCATAATTTATCTTTTCCGGCTGGAAAGCTTTTTGCATGGCACGGGTAACGCGTGCTACGTCAGCCATAAAAGCATTACGGTCTTCGTCACTCAACTCATTCAAATCATTCGCATGGTCTTTGTATGCTACAAGGCAACGTCCACGATATGTTTGTTCCTTAAACAGGAATACACGTGACACACTCAACTGCGCAATCTCAATCATCAGATTATGCAGCGTTTCATTGTTCTGACAATACAGACACTCTTTTGGATCGCTCTTCATGATATTATTATAATTTTAAGTTTTTATCGCCACAAAAATAAGGATTCCATTCTTATCCGGCTTGTACTTTTTCGTTTTTTTGATTGACTAATTGGTACACATCCTCTTTTTCCCCTACTAACCATACCACATCACCTTCTTTGAGAGCTGTATTTACGTCGGGCACCATCAATGTCCCGTCCTCACTTTCTATCCCTGCTATCATGCAATGATATTTATCCCGGATACCCGATTCACGTATCGTTTTGCCCAAGAAAACAGAATCACCATCAATGATAAACTGTTTCAAGGTCATTTCACTCTTTTCGTATATCTCCCAGTCCACCTTCGCTCCATTCTGCATCGCTTCATTGAACACATTCAACTGTTCATCCGTCCCTATTACCTGTATTTTATCCATCGGAAACAGGCGAACAGAGCCACCCGGAATATTAATCCGCCTCTTCCCCCGAAGAATGGAAGCCACATGAACGCCAAACTTCTTTCCCAAATTCAACTCCATCAATGTCTTTCCCGCCCAATTGGATTCTCCCGGAATTTCCATATCCGCCAGATGCAGGTCATGCGACAACAAACGTCCGGCATATTCCGGTTTTTTCTCTCCCAAATACTCCGCACGTACCTCCCTGGAACGCAGATTTTGAAAGAAACGACGTTCAATCGAAATAGATTGCTTTTTCAAGCGGCGCGACCATACCATCAACAATACGACAAGCACAGCTACACCAATAACCAATCCGATAGACGCTTTGAACAAACCGGAAATCACAAAGATGACAAAGAGTGCCGCTATCATAATACGGATAACGATTGTCGATACTAAAGGAGCACGATTCGCACGACTGTCATGCCACAAAGTCATAAATTCCACCGAATGGTTTTTCTTCACCATTATAGCCCGCAAGAAGGGAGCAATACAAAGAATGATAAATACCGCCCCCAACAATGAAGCCCAAAAATGCGGCAAATTCTCCTTGAAGAAAGGGACGACGAAACGGAAAGAAAGCGCAATAACCGATATACTGACAATGGAATAAACCACCGTAATACGCACCATTGCCAATATCAGCTTCTTCCACAAATTCTCATGGTTGAGCGCAGTCTGTGAGCCGGAAGAGTAACGCATCAGAAGCTTCCTCCACGAAGCGGGAAGATGAGCGTCAACAAAAGAAGAAGCAGGTTCGGCAAAGCGAATCATATAAGGAGTAAGAAAGGTAGTAATGACGGAAACCGCTACCACTATCGGATACAGAAAGTCGCTCGTCACATGCAACGAGACACCCAGAGATGCAATAATAAACGCGAACTCACCAATCTGCGTCAAACTGAATCCGCACTGCATAGCCGTCTTTAAAGGTTTACCGGAGAGTATCACTCCAAAAGTCCCGAAGATAGATTGCCCTAAAATAACAGCCACAGTAATCACAATAATAGGCACAGCATATTCCACAATCATCGCAGGATCCACCATCATACCCACCGATACGAAAAAGATAGCTCCGAAAAGGTCTTTTACAGGTTTCACCAACCGGTCTATGGATTCCGCCTCAATCGTTTCCGCCAGGATAGAGCCCATGATAAACGCACCGAATGCAGCAGAGAATCCGGTATTGGCAGCCATCACTACCATACCGAAACATAGCGCCAACGACACGATAAGCAGAGTCTCCTCCCCCATTAACTTACGGCAACGCTTCAGAAATTCCGGAATCAGGTAGATACCAACTACAAACCACAAAATAAGGAAGAATAATAATTTACCGATACTCTCCAACATCTCCGTGCCTTCAAAATTGTGGCTCACCGCCATAGTAGAAAGCATCACCATCAACACGATAGCCAAAATATCCTCCAAAATCAAGATACTCAATACCAATCCGGTAAATTGCTTTTTCCTTAGTCCGAGATCATCGAAAGCCTTATAAATAATGGTAGTGGAAGACATTGCAATCATACCACCCAGAAACAGGCTATCCATCCTGTGCCAACCAAAACCCATGCCGACACCTATTCCCAACAAAATCATACAGAAGATAATAGTACAGGCAGCAATAATAGCAGAGCCGCCCACTTTCACAATCTTCTTAAAACTAAATTCAAGTCCGAGGGCAAACAGCAAGAAGATAACACCTATATCCGCCCATGTTTTGATATTCGCAGTATCCATCACCGAAGGCGTATAAGGCATATGCGGACTTGCCAGAAAGCCGGCAACAACATACCCCAAGACTAGAGGTTGCTTTAACTTCTTAAATAATAGAGTCATAATACCCGCACATATCAATATCAGTGCGAGGTCGGCTATAAGCGTAGGTAATTGAGACATTATTTCATCGTATTTGATGACAAAATTATAATAAATCTATGGTATAAACAACATATTAAGGGATATGTTTCGGGATAATCGCCATAAAAACAATTAGCCCCGGAAAACGTCGAAACTTATCCGGGGCTAAAGTATAAAATGAGTTTTATTCTTATTTTCTAAAAGGTGGCTTTACCACTACCGCTTTCAATTTACGTCCACGCATATCAATGCAGATTTCCGTACCAACCTTGCTATATTCAGGCTTCACATACCCCATACCGATACCGATCTTGCGAGTAGGCGACATAGTACCCGAAGTCACTACACCAATCTTCTCACCTTCCGGATTCACCAGTTCATAGTCATGACGAGGAATCCCCCGGTCAATCATTTCAAAACCGACTAATTTACGGGTAACACCTTCCGTTTTCTGCTTTTCCAGCATAGGACGGTTGATGAAATTCTTACCGTCCACGAACTTAGTAATCCATCCCAATCCGGCTTCTATCGGAGAGGTTGTATCATCCAAGTCGTTTCCATACAGACAGAATCCCATCTCCAGCCGAAGCGTATCACGAGCTCCCAAACCGATAGGCTTGATACCATACTCTTCACCTGCTTCGAAAACAGCCTGCCAAATAGCATCAGCAGCATCCGGATAGAAATACAGCTCAAAACCTCCCGCACCTGTATAGCCCGTATTGGAGATTATCACATTCTCTTTGCCCGCAAACTTTCCTACCTTAAACGTATAATACGGAATAGCCGACAAATCAATATCCGTCAACTTCTGCAAAGCAAGAATCGCTTTCGGACCCTGCACAGCAAGCTGCCCGATATTATCCGAAGAATTTTCCAGTTCCGCACCCTCCGTATTATGGGAAACGCACCAGTTCCAGTCCTTCTCCATATTGGCAGCATTGACTACCAACATATATTTTTCCGGTTCAAAATGATAAACCAGCAAGTCATCTACGATACCACCTTCTTCATTAGGAAAACAAGTATACTGTATCTTGCCCGGAGCCAGCGCCGCCACATTATTGGAAGTCACTTTTTGAAGAAAAGCCAACGCATTCGGCCCTTTCACCCAAAATTCTCCCATATGGGACACATCGAACACACCGACATTCTGACAAACAGTGAGATGTTCGTCAATGATACCGGAGTATTCAATAGGCATATTATAACCTGCAAATTCATGCATCTTAGCACCAAGTGCTATATGTTTCTCTGTAAACGGAGTGGTTTTCATTATTTTAAGTATTAAGTTTCAAGTATTAAGTATTATGTGCTATCAGAAAGCAGTCCAAGCAAGATTTTTTATTTGGAAGCGACCAGTTCGGCAATCTTCACAATGACTTTCATAGCCTTTTCCATGTTCTGAACAGGAACAAACTCGTAGCGTCCGTGGAAATTCAGACCACCGGCAAAGATGTTCGGGCAAGGCAACCCTTTGAAAGAAAGTTGCGCGCCATCCGTACCGCCACGAATCGGTTTCACATTCGGCTTCACACCAACGGCTTCCATTGCGGCAAAAGCAGTGTCGATGATATGCATTACCGGCTCTATCTTCTCACGCATATTATAATATTGGTCGCGCAACTCAAGAGTTACCGTACCTGCGCCATATTCTTCATTCATTTGAGCCACCAGGCGTTCTATCTCCTTCTTGCGGTCTTCAAATTTAGCACGGTCATGGTCGCGGATGATATAAGAAACAGTACTTTGTTCCACTTCACCCTGAATTCCTATCAGATGATAGAAACCTTCATATCCCGTAGTATGTTCGGGCCTTTCCTGTGCAGGAAGCAAGGTTATAAACCGGTTGGCAAGGAAGATAGAATTAATCATCTTATTCTTGGCATAGCCAGGATGCACATTGCGCCCTTTAAAGATAACTTTGGCAGCAGCAGCATTGAAGTTCTCAAACTCCAGCTCTCCCACTTCACCGCCATCCATTGTATATCCCCACTCACAACCGAATTTCTCTACATCGAACTTATGGGCACCCTCACCGATTTCTTCATCGGGATTGAATCCGATACGAATCTTTCCATGCTTGATTTCGGGATGTTCTTTCAGATAAACCATTGCCGAAACGATTTCCGCAATACCCGCCTTATCGTCAGCACCGAGCAAAGTTTTTCCATTGGTCACAATCAGGTCTTCGCCCTTATGATCCAGCAATTCGGGGAATTGCGCAGGAGAAAGGATTACATTCTCTTCCGCACAAAGCACAATGTCCGAGCCATCGTACTTTTCAACGATACGCGGAGTCACATCCTTACCGCTCATATCAGGACTTGTATCCATATGGGCAATAAAACCGATAGTCGGCACTTCTTTATCTATATTGGCAGGAAGCGTAGCAAAAAGATAACCATGCCCGTCCAAAGTAATATCTTCCAATCCCAAAGATTCCAATTCCGCTTTCAGGTATTCGGCGAATATCATCTGTTTCGGAGTACTGGGAGTAAGCCCTGTCGATTCGTCAGATTGCGTATCGAAGCTCACATACTTTAAAAATCTGTCTACTAAAGTCATTTTATTTACGATTTAACGATTTACTACTTACTATTTGATAGTTTACAATGCCGTAAAGGTAAAAAAAGAGCCGTGAATTACAAAGCAATTCACGGCTCTTTTTTATTGTATAATCTTTTTTAAAAGTGACTACTGCCATCAAAGCAGTGTGTACACACTTTACACTTGGGCAATCCGATAGCTTCAATCAGTGTTTCCAGCGTATTGAACTTCAAGGAAGACAGGCCGAAACGTTCGGCAATGATGCTGACCATCTTTTCATATTCGGGAGAACCGGTAGTAGCATATTTTTCCAAATTCTTATTTTCGTCACCTTCCAGTTCCTGAATAATACGGCGGGTAATCAATTCCAATGCATTCTTGGAAGCAGAGAATCCCACAAACGGGCAAGCATAAATCAACGGCGGACAGGCGATACGCATATGCACCTCTTTTGCTCCATAATCATATAGAATCTTCACATTGTCACGTAGCTGCGTACCGCGAACTATTGAATCGTCACAGAACAACAGACGTTTTCCCTGAAGCATTGCACGGTTCGGAATCAACTTCATCTTGGCAACCAACGAACGCATTTCCTGATTGCTGGGTGTAAAGCTGCGAGGCCATGTCGGCGTATATTTTGAGATGGCGCGATGATAGGGAACTCCCTTTCCTTCTGCATACCCCAAAGCCATACCTACTCCCGAATCAGGGATACCACAGGCACAATCCACTTCCGATTCATCCGTCTGCCCCATCTTCAATCCGCTTGTGAAACGGACTTCTTCCACATTCTTGCCTTCGTAGCAAGAAGTCGGAAAACCATAGTACACCCACAGGAAAGAACAAATCTGCATATCCTCGTTCGGTTTGCGAAGCTGTTCAATATGGTCATCATACATACGGACAATTTCACCCGGTCCCAAATATTTCTCAATCTCATAATCCAGATTCGGGAAACTGGATGATTCGCTTGTCGCAGCATAAGCACCGTCTTTCTTGCCGATTACAACAGGAGTACGTCCCCACTGGTCGCGGGCGGCGATGATACTTCCATCTTCCGTCAGGATAAGCATGGAACAAGAACCTTTGATATGCTTGAACACATTTTCGACACCTTCGACAAAGTTTCTACCTTGTATTATAAGCAGTGCGATAAGTTCCGTTTGATTAGTGTTGCTCGAACTTAGTTCGGCGAAGTGCATATTTTGACTGAGAAGTTCATCCTCCAGTTGTTGGATATTGACTATTTTTGCGACGGTGATAATGGCGAAGCGGCCGAGGTGAGAGTTGATAATGATAGGTTGTGCGTCTGTGTCACTGATAATGCCGATGCCGGCGTTTCCTTTAAACTTGTCCAGTTCTCCTTCGAACTTGGTTCGAAAATAGGTACTTTCCAAATTATGAATGGAACGGATAAACCCTTTTTCCTTACTATATGTCGCGAGTCCTCCCCGCTTTGTACCCAGATGTGAGTTATAATCTGTACCGTAGAATAAATCAGTCACGCAACTAGTTTTCGAGACTGTTCCGAAAAAACCTCCCATGTCGTTCTCTTTATTGATGATGTTTTAAAAAAGATGCGCAAAAGTACAAAAAAGAATCCGTCTGATAAAAAAAGAGCCCCGCAAAGTTTAATATTTCTTTGCGGGGCAACAACTAATATTTATTAAAAGCGGGGAATCCGGGAACAATCCCTCTACCTGAATCTTATTTCCATTTCTTAATTATCTTCTTGTCTGCCGGGGTTGCTTCAATCAGACTCAACGCAAATCCTCCGCTCCGGGCAAGTTTCGCTGAGATACGGGTTTTAGCGGTTACGATGCCCTTCTTTATTTGATAAGAAGTAGGATTCTTTTCAAAATCCGCGTCTTTACCATCTTCATACAGCGTAGCTACATATTGCTTTCCCGGTTCAAGGAAATCGAGTGCAAACGTAGAAGTGCGGGGATTTTCGTCGGTGATACCACCCACAAACCAGTTATCAGTACCTTTTGCCTTACGGGCTACAGTGATATAATCTCCCGGTTCCGCTTCCAGATATTTACTGTCATCCCAATCAAGCGCCACATCTTTAATAAATTGGAAAGCATCCAGGTGGCGTTCATAATTCTCCGGAAAATCGGCTGCCATCTGCAACGGGCTATACATCGTAACATAAAGAGCCAGTTGTTTAGCCAACGTAGTACGCACAAAACTATGGTCGCCTTGCAGGAAAGAGAGTTTTGTATCGAAGATACCCGGAGTATAATCCATCGGGCCGCCAATCTGACGGGTGAAAGGAAGCAGCGTCGTATGGAACGGCTTATTGCCTGCGAAGGCTTCATATTCCGTACCGCGTGCCGATTCATTGCCAATCAGATTGGGATAAGTACGGCATAATCCGGTCGGGCGAACCGCTTCGTGCGCATTTACACAAATCTTGTAATCCGCCGCTTTCTTCACTGCATACAGATAATGATCATTCATCCATTGTCCGTAGTGATGTTCTCCGCGAGGAATGATATTACCTACATAACCACTCTTGACAGCATCATATCCATTATCTACCATAAATTGATAAGCAGTATCCAAATGACGTTCATAGTTGCGTGCAGAAGCAGAGGTTTCATGATGCATCATCAACTTCACTCCTTTTGCTTTCGCATAGGCATTGAGCATTTTCAAATCGAAGTCGGGATAAGGAGTTATGAAATCAAATACATAATCTTTCGAATTGCCGAACCAGTCTTCCCAACCTTCGTTCCAGCCTTCCACCAATACCTGGTCGAATCCATGTTGGGACGCAAAGTCAATATAACGTTTCACATTGTCATTATTCGCAGCGTGCCGTCCGTTCGGCTTTGTCTTTGAATAATCCGTCTCACCGAGTTTCACGGAATAAACATCGTCCGTATATGCCCATGAGCTTTTTCCACTAATCATTTCCCACCACACACCGATATACTTCACAGGCTTAATCCAGGAAACATCTTCGTAGGCACAAGGCTCGTTCAGGTTCAACGTCAACTTGGAAGCCAGAATATCACGGGCATCATCACTAACAATCACCGTGCGCCAGGGCGACCGGCAAGGAGCTTGCATATATCCTTTATCTCCCTGCGAATCCGGTGTCAGCCATGATTCAAAAATCAAATTCTTATCGTCGAGATTCAAATGCATGCAAGAATAGTCTACCAAAGCAGCTTCGTGCAAGTTGATATACAAGCCGTCGGCTGTTTTCATTTGCAGAGAAGTCTGTACACCTGTTGGCGAGAAAGAGGTTTGAGAAGCATTTCCGGTAATTGCTCCCTGTAATAATCCACGGATTTCCGAAAGTTTGGATTCGGTATAGTCATATTCCTGCGTATCATAGTCACCGGGAATCCAAAAGGCTGTATGATCCCCTGTCATGGCAAACTGCGAATGTTCTTCCTTAATAACAAAGTAATTCAAATTCTTTTGTAGCGGAAACTCGTAGCGAAATCCCAAACCATCATTATAAAGACGAAAGCAGATAGTAATATTGCGATCCTGTGCCTTTTGATTCAAGGTAACAGCCATTTCATTATAATGATTGCGTATTGATTTTACCTCTCCCCACACCGGTTCCCAAGTTTCATCAAAAGTAGAAGTTTTGGTATCGACCAAAATAAATCCATTCATTAACCCCGGATCATTCTTCAGTTCCAATCCCAGTTTGGAAGGTTTAATCACATCCTTTCCCTTATAAGAAAGTCTATACACGGGTTCTCCTTGTGCGTTGACGGAGAAATTAAGCTTCAATTGCCCATCGGGAGAAGTAATACTTTCAGCTTTTGCTGATGTACCGACTAAAAAAGCAAGCAGCAGGCAAAGCCACATTGCGGTTCTTGTTTTCATGTTCTTCATGATATAAATACGTTAGTTAATAATCGTATGGCAAAGATAGACAGGAAACATGGCGACTGTTTTTCTTTATAATCAAAATATAGATGCCAAGAGTATCACATATTACATAAGACACTAATTATAAGCAAATTGCAAGACATACTAAGAAGAGAAAATATAGTAGCTTTGCCGAATAAAATAGAATGATAACATTCATATATCGCAGTTTCTTTCTATATTTGCAAGCAATTATTTATTTCTCTAAAGGTTATACAATCTATTATTTAAGTTATGAAGCAACACCTTAAATTTATTATCTTATTCGCATTCTCCCTATCCGCCTGCCATATCTCCGCCCAGTCCTTGCGAAAGTTAATGGAACGTCCGTTCGGAATCGTTGAATCAAAATGGGAAACGGACACACAGGGTAACCAGGAACTGAATTACTACAACGAGGATTATTGCGACTATTATCTATATCGCATGAGTGACCGTTCATACAATCTGACTCCCGGAAAAAATACCATATTCAAAATAGAAAAGAATGCATCGTTCGATAATCCGTTCAAGAGTGCATCGAGCTACAAACACTATCGCGGTAAGTTTCCTGCAAACTTTCAAATCAACACTCCTTATGCCTTACCTGTGAAAGACGGGCAAAAAACGGGCTGGCAAACCGACCCGCGAGAATCAGTAAAGACGCTCAACTTCCGCATAAAAGAAGGTGACTTAGTTTATGCCACCCGCAGCGGAATAGCCTGCAAGACAACCAATCCACGGCAATTGCTTGTCTATCACGCCGACCAGACTTTCTCGGCTTATCTGGTAATGAGCGAGAATTTCATTCAGCCGGGTGAAGAAGTACATGTCGGACAACCCGTAGGAAAAGCAGGACCTTCGAGAGTTTCCATCTCCTTCTTCTTTTTGGATGAGAATAAATTCAAAGGCGGAGAATCTTCGGGATATCCTTATTCCCACTTCATACCTGTGTTTCGTACAACAGAAGGAGACGTTAAGCTCAAAGAGAAAACAATCTATCAGGCAGTTGTCGATGATGAACTTATCATGCAGGATATGAGCAAACGCGACAAAAAGAAATATATGAAACATAAGAATCAGAAATAACAGTAATATCATTATGCGTGTACTTTCTCTTCTTTTTTCGTTTTTTATCTTTTACAGTCTGCTCAATGCGCAAACCGTCAAAATAGAGTATAGCGGTGACCCGCTCCCTGATAAAGACCGTCGAGATATCGAGCAATTTATCAGTCACGAAGTCAACTTCTATACGCAATTCGGATTACCCGATACGCTTACCCTTCAGTTGCATGTATTCGAGGATAGAAAAGAGGCTTTAAAATATCTTGAAAGTGTAAACATATCCCTGCCATTCAAAGCAAGCGGCGTATATTCACCCAAACTGCAAAAGGCATTCATACTGGGACGAGAGAAAGGACGGGAACGAAGCCTCGCTATAATTTATCACGAACTCAGCCATCATTTCGTCCGGCAAATCCTGGGGAAATTCCCGCCTAGCTGGCTCAACGAAGGCTTATCTGAATATTTCGAGCATTGCAAAGTGACGAAGAAAGGACTCCGCCATACCTTTACCGAATACGAACAAGGCAGAATCCGCACAATGTATATGCTGGGAGAAGTCGATCTCCCTACATTCTTAAATAGCGGACACGGCAAATTCATGAAACGACAGGCAACTGACGAGCAATATTCATATATTCTTGCGCACGCGCTTGTCACATTCTGGATAGAAACAGTCTCCAAGGACATACTAAAAAGCCTCATCGCTTCCCTGCAAAACAAAAATGACTCGTCAACCGTTTCTGAACGGATAGACCGTATCTATCCCGGTGGCTTCCGGCAATTCGAGAAGGACTTTGAAGCCGCATATAAATAATACAAATATCCAAAATCAAATGAGTAAAGAAATTATCTATATCTTTATCGGGGGCGGCACCGGCAGTGCGTTACGCTATTGCGTCCAGTTGTTCATGCACGAACGGATTGTCCCCTACCATTTTCCATGGGCTACGTTCACCGTCAATCTGCTTGGCAGTTTCCTTATCGGCCTGTTTTATGCCCTTTCAGAACGGTTCCATCTTCCTTTCGAAGTCCGCCTATTTCTGACAACGGGATTGTGCGGTGGTTTCACCACCTTCTCCACTTTTTCCAGTGACGGTATAGGTCTGTTGAAAGGAGAATTCTACGGAACATTCATCCTCTATACCTTATTAAGTATAGGAATAGGACTGGCTGCCGCACTGGCCGGTGGATATGTGGGAAAGCAAATCTAAATATCCGAATATAAAAGCTATCTTTACGGCATGATAAAAAGAAATTCAGCAAAACCCGTCCGCGTAGTTCCACCCATGACGGAAGAACAGGAAATCAGTACAAACACCTTGCAAGAGTGGCTCGACAGAGAAGAAACCATCTCCCATCTTCTATTCTGTAAAGGAAGAGAAGAAGGTATCGACAAATCCTACAAGAGCTTCAAGAACTGTACTTTCCGGCATCAGACCTTTAGCGAATGTAAGTTCCGTTCTTCCCAGTTGACCGATGTCCGGTTTGAGAATTGCGATTTATCAAACATCTCTTTTGCCGAAAGTTCCCTTTACCGGGTAGAATTTATCTCCTGCAAACTCTTAGGAACCAATCTATCCGAGACAACCATGAATCATGTCCTGCTACACGATTGCAATGCGGGATACGTCAACCTGGCAATGAGTAAGATGAATCAGGTACGTTTTGCACACAGCCAGCTTCGAAACGGAAGTTTGAACGACTGCCGTTTTTCATCCGTCGCTTTCGATAGCTGCGACCTGGTAGAAGCCGACTTCTCGCATGCCCCGCTTCGCGGAATAGACTTGCGCACTTCCCGTATCAGCGGAATCACGCTTAATATCAGTGACCTGAAAGGGGCTATCATCACCTCTCTGCAAGCGATGGATTTACTTCCGCTGCTAGGCGTTGTCATCGAGGATTAAAATCCTGCAAATTTCACCCCGTTACGCTCAAACAAAAAGCATCGTCCCGTTGTTATATTATAAGGTTGGACTAACGACATATAGGGAATAGGAACGAAAAGAATACCTATTTATAGTGATTTCTCACTCCCCGTCAAGTCCGTACTTTTGCAAAATCTTATTCAAAAACAATAGAAACGATGAAAATTGAAAAAATTGTAGCTCGAGAAATTCTCGATTCAAGAGGTAACCCCACAGTAGAAGTTGACGTAGTATTGGAATCAGGCATTATGGGACGCGCATCAGTGCCGTCAGGTGCTTCCACAGGTGAACACGAAGCGTTGGAGCTTCGCGATGGTGACAAACAACGCTACGGTGGAAAAGGTGTACAAAAAGCGGTTGACAATGTAAATAAAATCATTGCCCCGAAACTGGTCGGAATGTCTTCACTCAATCAGAGAGGAATCGACTACGCTATGTTGGCATTGGATGGCACCAAAACTAAATCAAACTTAGGCGCCAACGCTATTCTCGGTGTATCTCTTGCCGTAGCCAAAGCTGCTGCCAATTATTTAGACCTTCCTTTATATCGCTATATCGGTGGAACAAATACCTATGTAATGCCTGTGCCGATGATGAATATCATCAATGGCGGTTCACATAGTGATGCTCCTATCGCATTCCAGGAATTTATGATTCGCCCGGTAGGTGCTCCTTCTTTCAGAGAAGGTTTGCGTATGGGTGCTGAAGTATTCCATGCATTGAAGAAAGTATTGAAAGACCGTGGTCTTAGCACTGCCGTAGGTGACGAAGGTGGTTTCGCTCCTAACCTGGAAGGCACGGAAGACGCTTTGAATTCTATTCTCGCCGCTATTAAAGCAGCAGGATACGAACCTGGCAAAGACGTAATGATCGGTATGGACTGTGCTGCTTCTGAATTCTACCATGACGGTATTTACGACTACACTAAGTTTGAAGGCGAAAAAGGAAAGAAACGCACTTCCGACGAGCAAGTTGACTACTTGGAAGAGCTAATCAACAAATTCCCTATCGACTCTATCGAAGACGGTATGAACGAAAACGACTGGGAAGGCTGGAAGAAACTGACCGAACGTATCGGCGACCGTTGCCAATTGGTAGGTGACGACCTGTTCGTGACAAACGTCGATTTCCTTGCAATGGGTATCGAAAAAGGTTGCGCCAACTCTATCCTGATTAAAGTAAACCAGATCGGTTCATTGACTGAAACATTGAACGCTATCGAAATGGCTCACCGTCACGGCTATACTACCGTTACTTCTCACCGTTCCGGTGAAACGGAAGATGCTACTATCGCCGACATCGCAGTAGCTACCAACAGCGGACAAATCAAGACTGGTTCTTTGAGCCGCTCTGACCGTATGGCTAAATACAATCAACTGCTTCGTATCGAAGAAGAGCTTGGTGATTTGGCTGTGTATGGATATAAGAGAATTAAGTAAATAGATTCTTACTTAGCTTGAAATATTAAAAAGGATAGGTTGCCTGAAAATCTATCCTTTTCTGTTTGCCCCTCTTTAATCTAGATAATAGTAACACACATCCTCTCAAAGTACACACCGCAATTTATACCTTTATACAACTTTATATAACGTAGTAATAAAGCATTATTTAATTTCCTCACTAAATATACAGCAAAATCATAAGCCACATTCAATAAGGTATCAAACTACCCTTTCTTCTCATCGTCTTCGTCCAATTTGGTTCTTGTATTACCGTCAGGATCTACGAACCACACACAACCCTCATTATCATATACTCCATCCGTTTTTTGTTCTGCTTCTCTCCATTTTTGTCGTAACGACTCACCTTTTATCGCCTGTTCCCACAACTTTTCATTTCTTTTTCTTTCTCTCCATTGATTATACCAGTAACAAACAAGCCCGGGAATTAAAAAACCTAATATAGCTAATAACGTTTCCAACTTATTCACCTCCAATTAAATTAATATTCATTATAAAAGACACTCTATCGGGCTACAAATCCCGTTGAACTGGGAAGAATAACCGCTGTCAATCTGCCACGCAACGCATAGGAAGAGCTTTAACAGGATTACCAAAAGCAGTTTGAATTACACCGCCACCCAATACACCGTAGTCGTCTTCAGATATCGTGAAGTAAGTAAGAATATCACTCCCCACCATTTGTGGAACAGTCCAATACATCATACTGGAATATTCAAGACTTCCATTGCCTTCCCATGTACCATTTCTACCTCCACGAAAACCGCAAGCAGGTAAAAAAATGGAGTTACCGTTACTTTTATCAGTAAATTTACAACCCAATCTACCATTTCTCGTTGTCCGCATATATGCTACCTTATCTTTATCAAACAACAAAGTAACCTCGTCAATTGTCGGCACATGGTAACCTTTTGGACTTGGATCATTTTCATTTCCCCATAAATAATACATGTGCCCTTCTTCATCGGAAATTTCTACAGACACCGATTTCCAATCACTAATTTCTCCACTGGCAGACCAAGCCACTTTACTATTCCATTGGTAAAACATACCAGCATCATCGGGACTTTTAGCAAATGTGCCGGGTGCATCGACGTTACACGTTGCCCAACGCACACCATTGATAAGGACAGACTGGGCATTCACACTAAGACTCATGCAGCCGAGAATAGCTGCGAATAAGAAAAACTTTTTCATCATATTATCGTTCATTTTTCGTCTACTTTTTTAAGTTTTTCACCTTAGAGCAAACAATAATATTTCATAAGTTATAGATATTATTATTTTTTACATTGAGATGGGAAACACTTACCAATTTGAGTAATCACTATAATAGCAATAATTTGAGAACTGGTCAAACAATAATTCTCCACTCGAACTACAATAATCACCTCCGAATGCAGTATTTAGCGTCATATCCCCACTGTCAGCAAATTTTGCTAAGAAAGAAATATAGTTTATCTCAATTTTTGCCCTGCCGGATCGGTTATAGATGTTGGTAGCCTCACCGTTACTACCACCGTTCACTTTGTAGATCTTACCATTCCGAATATACCATTCACCGTATTGAGTCCCTTCATCATCAGGAATAGACCACGATATTGAATTTCCTGAAACTTTAATATTATACCCTTCTCGAATACCACCAAGATATTTAATCTTAATAAGCAAATGACTATCCTGAACAGTGATTTTGATATTACCAAAAGTGCCATTACGCTTCGTCGGACTCCAAACTCCAACAAACTTTTGCAAGTCAGGCGTCTGCGCCATAGACGCACATGCGAATAGAACAAAGATTAGTGTACTGATTATACTCCGCAACACATGATTATTCACATTTCTCATATTCTTTAATTTAAAATTATATCCTTGAGTTGATAAATAGTAAAATCCTGAATTTCATTTAGCAGTTACTCCAAATAGTATAAACAACGCAACTCACGAATCTCTATCTCTGCCTAACAAAACTTCTCTTCGATAAATTTACCATGTTCTATTGCTTATTAATTGATACAATACAAAGAACGCGAAAAAGCTCCAAAGAAACTTACATAGCATATAGCAGGAATGATACACTATTGTATCATATTTGATACATTAGACTCTTTTTCCAACTCAATCGAATATAATTGGAAGAAATCATAATCCAACGCACGGGAAATGCGGAGTAACAGTCGGGTATCGATGCTATCCTTTTCGAAAAGCCGGTAGAGATTAGAACGTTCACAAGAAAGCAGACGAGCGAGATGGGAAACAGTCATTCCCCGTTCCGTCAATCGCGCTTTGACAAGCTGGCCGATAGGTTTCATAGTTTTATTTGCGTGTCATAATCTGCAAGCCCTATGCAGAGTCCTTATTCATTATATTATGTATAGGACTTAGACTTTTCCCGACTGATACACTTACTTCTATTTGGCGATTTTTCAGATATAGGAGCAAGAAAAGCATACATAATAATATTTCATTATTACATGAAAAAAGCGTGAACTCACTTTTTTTATTCATATCTGAAGGTATCGCCAAACACCCGAATCGTCAAATAAAAGAAAGTAAAGCCCACGCCGTAAGCGTGAGCACCAGACTTTACTCCTTTGACGATTCTGTTAAATTGGCGATTTTTCAGACATCAAAAAGTTAAAGCTAATGCTTTATTCATATTTTCTAAACTAATGCAAATATAATGCTTCTGCACTTATTTACAAAATATAAGTTCAAGGTTTAACGACATCATTATCCAATTATAAAGGAGTAGAAGCTCCGCAACATAACTCTTACGACCTATAAACACAAAATAATTCTCCTTTTTTCGTATATTTGATAATTCGTAAACGACCGGAAGTATTTTATTACGTATCATATTATAAACAAGGATAAATAATGATGAATCAGGAAGAAATACAGAAGTTGGTAGACCGGAGTCGACGGGGCGATAAAGAAGCATTTGGTCGTTTGGTTTCCGAGTTCCAGTCATTGGTATTCCGGCTTTCCTTCCGATTACTTTGCGATGAGGATGAAGCTAGAGACATAACGCAGGAAACATTTATCAAAGTCTGGCTATCACTGAAATCATATGATAGAGAAAAGCGCTTTTCTACCTGGCTATATAAAATCACCTGTAATGCTTGCTACGACCGTTTACGTTCATTAAACCATTCACCATTGGACAAAGAATCTTCATTTTCTGATTCAGCAAATATTCCTTCTAACGACAATATTGAAATATCACTCGCCAACAGACAGTTGAAAGAATTGATATTGCGCTATACCGACGAACTGCCCGCACAACAGAAAGTAGTCTTTATGCTTCGGGATGTCGAAGAGCTGGAAGTGGCGGAAGTTCAGAGTATCACAGGATTATCCCCAGAAAAGATAAAGAGTACCTTGTATCTGGCACGGAAGAATATACGTAATAAAATGAACCAATTAGACCCCGACTTATGAAACAAGAAGATAAACAGTATGAAGAATGGCTGTCCGAACTCAAAAACAAACAGCCAATATTGAAAAACCCGGAAGAGTTGACGACAGCTATTCTGAATAGTATCTCTCCATCCCCGTCCCGTTCAAAACCCGGAAGGAGAAAGTTTCTGATTGGCGCCTGGCTGTCAGGACTTGCTGCCGCAGTGTTACTCCTACTATTTATAAACGACACCTATCTTTCTCCCATACCTCAACAAAACGAATATGAAGACTGGCAAAATAGTACTTCATTCTCATTGCCGGAGAATTGGAAAGAGATGGGACTTCAGGAGAAAAACAATTATCTGTCTTCTCAATTCACGCGACATCGGCAACTCCGGCAGACGCGTATTATCCAGTTAATCAAAGAAAACCGATCTAAATAAATTAAGATATGAAAACTAATCATTTATTCATAGCAGCATTGTTGCTACTCGGCACAGCCTCTTGTGGCACCAATTACCGAATGACTTCGCAGATAGGAAGCGACGGAAGCATATACAGGGAAGTCTATGCGCGAGGTGATTCCGCTTTCATCGCAGGAGATAAGACTCACAATCCATATATGTTTCAGATAGATGCAGACTGGCAAGTAGTAAAGCTAGACTCTGCCATCAAATTCAACTTTTGGGGGGAGAAAGAAAACCTGAACGTAAAAGTTTGCAGAAAACTACCGATTGTAGATGGAGAATACTTTTCCGTCACAAAAGGAAAAGAATATATGTATCCCTTAGCCATACCCACAGAACGAGTGAAGAAAAGCTTCAGGTGGTTTTATACCTATTATACATACACCGCCACCTACAAAGAACTTATGGATAAAGGGCCTGTACCCCTCAGCAATTACATGAACAAAGAAGAGCAAATCATTTGGTTTTGCGGAGACAACAGTGCTTACAACGGACTAAGTGGAATGGAATTGAAAGACAAACTGGACGGAATCGAAAGCAAATTTGGAGAATGGTATAGCCGTAGCCAGTACGAAATCAACTGGGAAGTAATTCGTGATTTCATTTTGGCGCAGGGCGACACAACCAATATACACCGTTTGGACGAATCAAAAGAAGCAGTTTATAAAAACCACTTCTCCACCCAAGACACTTGGGGAGATGCCCAAATAGATGTTCTCTGCAATATTTTTGATATAATCAACCAAACAAAATACTATTCGGAACTTTATCTAAAGAATAAAGAAGCCATGAATAATATGGCCGAGGAAAAAATCAAAATTGCCGAAGTGCTCTATAACTCCATACAATTTGAGTTATCAATGCCCGGCAAACTACTTTCTTCCAACGCAAGAACACTAAATAACAATTCAGCCATTTGGAAAATAGACGGCTTCCGGCTCCTGGCAGACAATTACACCCTCAACGCAGAATCACGGGTTATCAATTATTGGGCATTCGGAGTTACATTATTAATTATTCTGTTGATTTTAGGAGCCTTTGTAAAATTGTACAGGCGTACCCGATAGACATATGCATAAAAAAAGCATCCAGAAAATACCTGAATGCTTTTTTTGAGCCTCTTGTCGGATTCGAACCAACGACACTTATCTGGTGCTGCATCTCAAGAATTCACCTCCTCACAAACTCTCATTTCCATGCCTTTATACACTACCACAATCTTGTGTAGTTGCGTAGTGCCAATAGCATTCTTCACCCTGTCAGTGTCAGCATAGCGGTTGGCCTGGGCAATGCCTTCCACCCGCAATTCCTCCACACGACTTTCGGGATCTTTGTATCTGGCATACTTCAGCTCGATGATGTAGCTATGACTCATGTCAGGGTAAATCTCCAGCATGGGAGACAGGAAAATGTCAACATATCCGGCTTGCGTGTCTGCTTCGGAGATGGGACGGTAGAAACGGTTTTGCGCCGTCATGGCAAGAGTGAAGCCATGTACGAAGTATTCTCCTTTCTGCTTGTCGCGCTGAGCGGCATAGCGTCTTAGACAATCGGAGATGTAGTTGAAGTAAGATTGCCATGCACCACGATATGCTAAGGCGGAAGATAACTCATCTTTTTCATGGTTGCTGAAACTAAGGTCGGCTTCATTGTAAGTGTTCAGCAGATAAGTATAGAGTTGTTCGCGCACCACTTGATTGGGGATGATGAGTTTAGTCTTGCCTTCGAATGTTCCGCTCACGGTGAGCATACCGAAATAATAGAGCAGGCTCACAAAATTGTCGGAATCTACAATATTGGCCGCTGGAAAACCGTCTTTCAACTCGCCGGTGATGTATCCCTGGCTCACTAAGGTCTGGATAATGGAGGCATCGTGTGCAAACTCTTTATCCTTGCGGATAAGCATACGCAGTTTTTCGTAATCGATGCGAATGTTGCTTTCTATCATATTTCGCGGTGCTCTTCCATCATTATCAATATAGTTCTTGACGAAATAAAGCACCATATTGGAGTTGTATAAGGTCGGCTGATTGTAGCACTCCTGTGCAAAGCAATAGTTGTCGTACCACGGTTTCATAAGTTCTATCAACTCATCTACAGTGTGATGGAATGGAGCTTTTGTAGAATAATAAGTCAACATTTCGCGGACTTCGTCCTCGGTAAAACCCATCATTGCGTTGAATTTCGGTGCGAGGGAGTAATTGGTGCCGATATTGAATCCGCTGGTAAGGTCATCCATCGTGACGGGACTCACTCCGGTGATGAAGCAGCGCTTGATGCTGGAATAGGTTCCGGCTTTCACTCTATTGAAGAAGGCGCGCAGGTAGCCTTCCTTGTGAGTCTCTTCCGTATATCGGTGTATGCTTTCGGCATCCGAGAGGATGGCGTTGGTGAAGTGGTCATATTCGTCAATAAAGAGATAGATTTGCTGTCCGGCACGTTCACACTGATGGTATAGATAATCCAACTGCTCTACAGCTCCTGCTTTTTCATTCAATACCTCCTTAATGCCTTGAGGCAGATATTCTGCGTAAATATCACAGAAATAATCGAAACTGATATTGCAATGTGCGTCCAACCCTTGACGGTAGTTGTGCAGTTCTCCACTAATTCCTGAGAAATTGAGATACAGCACCAGATAGCTGTTGCGGTCTCGTGTGGGATGCTTTCCGATATAGAGGTCTCCAAACAGAGCATCGAACTTGTCACGTGTACGCACATCATAATAGTGTTGCAACATGTTCAGCGTAAGGCTCTTGCCGAATCGGCGCGGACGGATGAAAAAGAAGAATCTGTCCGATTGTTCTATTATAGGGATAAACGAGGTTTTATCCACGTAGTAATAATTATCGAGACGAATATCTGCAAAATTCATCATGCCGTATGGCAGCAACTTCCTTTCTGATGATACATATTCCATAATCCGGTGTATTTATGAGTTCACTTTTTATCAGCGCAAACAAAGATACGCTCTTTCCGCTACTTTCACAAACAAATGGTTTTAAAAAAGCAGATACTCGTGGCCTGCGCTTAGATACATCTTGAAATAGACAAGGGAGAACCTATTCTCATGAAAACTGCCACTACTTATTTTTACGATTACTAAATTACCGGGCATTCGGGATTACCCCATCAATCATCCTGCTGATTCCTGGAATTTTCATTTCATCAAGTAAATCATTCCATTCATCAGATAAATTTGAGTACGGCAAAATACAAAAGTAATTTTGTGGCTGAAAATCAATCAAAAATTTCAAATGATGAGTACTATTAAAATTTACTTCTTAACTATGCTGTTTATTCAGACCATCAGCATATCCGCACAATCAGTAATATCGGGTAGAATTACAGATGGAGAGAGCCTGCCAATGGTTGGAGCGACAATACTGCTGCTAAATCATACAGATTCCGCTTATATCGCAGGCACTACCTCAGACTTGGACGGGCGGTTTGAAGTCATAAATATCAAACCGGGCCATTACATTCTTTCCTTGTCAACGATCGGCTATAAAAAAATAAAGATGCCGCTACAAACTGAGCTAAACGTCAATATCGAGTTAGGGGACATTCTTTTTGAGAAAGACACTTATATGTTGTCCACCATCAATGTGACCGGCAAGCGCCCTCCGGTGAAAGTCGCCCCCGGGAAAATGACAATTAACTTGTCATCCGCCTTATTGAATACAGACAGTAATATACTGGATGCATTGAGAAAACTGCCGGGAGTCATCATTCAAAATGACGGAACGATTATCTTAAATGGCAAATCAGGCGCGAATGTGTTGATTGACGACAAAGTGACTTACCTGTCGGGAGAAAATCTGATAAACTATCTGCGCTCCATCCCCAGCCATTCCGTTGAAAATATAGAACTGATTTCTCAACCATCATCCAGATACGACGCGTCAAGCAGTTCGGGCATTATTAACATTCGGAAAAAGAGAGTGAAGGAACAAGGCATAAATCTTGCCGTATCTTCCGGTCTGGAGAAAGGGAAGTGCATCAGAGGAAACGAAACGTTATCCTTGAACTTTCACCACAACAAACTGAACATTTACGCAGACTACTCTTACTATTTCGGAAAAGACTGTATAGAAATGTCAATCTCTGGTCATTACCTGGATCCGATAACCTCCAAACCGCTTGAACTACGAAAAGATATCGAAGGCGATATAAACAGGCAGTACAAAGGACATTATATAAAAGTCGGGGCGGATTATGACTTATCCGACAGACTAACTATCGGGACATACCTCTCGTCAAGCTGGCTTGATAGAAATAAGAAAGAAGTCAACGTATCCGATTTTTATAACAATAACAACATTCAAAGCGACTCTACCCTGACAGCATTAAACGCACCGGTCAATAGCTACACCAACATCATAGGTGGAGCCAACATCATATACAAATTTGCAGAAAAAGGAAAATGGGACGCTTCTTTTGATTACCAGCTTTTCAAGCAGGAAGATGACTTGCTGCTTAATTCAGCTTTCCAGACTCATATCAAGCCATTGATAGAAGACACATTGTCCGGCAAGACAAATGGTGATATTAAAATATACAGCGGGCAGACCAATTTAAGTTATGCCATATCCGAGAAGTTCGGAATAACCGCCGGACTTAAATCAGTCTTTGTAAATATAGGCAGTAATGCTTTATACAGAAACCTGATTGCAGGAAACTGGCAAAAGGACAACAACCTCAGCAGTCATTTCAATTATAAAGAAAACATTCACGCAGGATATTTTCAATTAAACTCCAAATGGTCTTCCCGATTTTCCACAGAGATAGGCTTGCGGCTTGAAAACACATACACAAAAAACAATTACAACTCAACCACCCAGGACACCACTTTCACAAAAAGATACACGTACCTTTTTCCTACTTTAATGGCGCAGTATCAACTTTCAGAGAATCATGACGTATCTGTGATGTACGGTCGCCGCATTGTCCGCCCCAATTACAGAAACATGAATCCTTTTGTTGAGGTCAAAGACCAGTTTCTATATGAGCAAGGGAATACCGAACTGAAACCTGAATTGATAGACAATATAGAAGTCTCATGGCTGTTCAAGAAACGATATTCATTCAATGCATTTTACTCTCACAGGAAAAATCCTATCTCTTTTAGTTTTCTGGTCGAAGACAATAACCGTGTCCTGATTATGCCGCTAAATTTATCAAGCAACCATTCATTGGGATTGAGAGTAGGATTAAACAATCTAAAACCTTTCAAATGGTGGACAGCTCACATCAACGGTTCGTTGACCTACAAACAATTCGATTGGCGGACACCCGGAAAGACATCCAGAAATGAAGTTACAACTCCCGTATTGCACATCAGTAACCAGTTTGAATTACCGCACGGATGGGGTGGCGAAGCTCTCGGATTTTATAGCGGAGAGATGGTTGAAGGACAAATCAGAATAAAATCCTTATGGACAATATCACTCGGAATTCGCAAAAATCTGCTTAATGACAAATTTAGTTTGTATATTTACGCACACGACATCTTTCATTCCAACCGCCCCCGCGTAAGTATGGAGAATAATTACCTGTACTACACATCTCGGGAAAAGAATGACAGCAGAATGATAGGCATATCATTCAGTTATCGGTTTAATCGTGGCAAAGAGATAAGAAAATCTCAAAATGACAATAGAATAGAAGAAAGTAAACGAATAGGTTTGTAGTAGTAAAGATAAAAATAAGAACAGATGAACTTAAAGAACGAATGGATTAATACCTTATTTATAATACTGTCACTTTCCTTGTGCATATTTATTATTATAGATATTGCCTATAACGAACGAATATGGGAGTTAAATACGTTTGCTATAAAAGTACGTTTACAGTCCTTGGGCATAACTATTGCTTATTTCTACCTCTTAAACTCTATTTTCAAGCGGGTAGCCCGTTCCTTTATTGACAAAAGCAAAGACGAAAAGAGGGCAAACTGGAAAGAATACGCGTCTGTCTTTCTGATAAACTTTGTCCTCTTGAATATCATGCATGTATTTATCATGTCTTGCATAACCATGGCAGAGTCTTTCAAATGGGGAGAATCGGCGTTGGTTAATGTGACAGGAGCTCTTCTGGCATTTCTATACTACACAATGATACGCAATCGGATTCTATTCAAAAGTTTTATAGAACAAAGTCTTCAATTGGAGAAAATAAAAGTCAACCAGTTAGAAACCGAACTGAAATTCCTGAAATCCCAATACCATCCGCACTTTCTATTCAATGCCTTAAACACCATCTATTTTCAGGTAGATGAGAAAAACAAGGAAGCGAAACAAAGTATCGAGCAGCTATCCGACCTGTTGCGATACCAGCTCTATAATATAGAAAAAGAGGTGACGATGGAGCAGGAAATAAACTACCTGCGGTCATACATTGCTTTCCAACAGTTACGGATGAGCGAAAGGCTCGTTTTGGATTTGTACTTCGACCCGGAGCTGAAAGAGCAAAAAATACATCCTTTATTACTTCAACCTTTGATTGAGAATGCCTTCAAATATGTAAGGGGCGAGTACAGGATAAAGCTGGAAATAAAGTTAGTCGGTAGCCAAATCCAGTCGGAGATAAAAAACTCAATATCCCAGTCTCCATATGCTATCAACCAAAAAGACAAAGGGATAGGCATTGAGAATTTAAAACGCCGGCTCGACCTTTTGTACCCCAACAAGCACAGCTTGGTCTTTGAACAAACAGAGAATACGTTTACTACCAGATTAACCATAAATACAGACTGATATGAAAATAAAATGTATCATTACAGACGATGAACCTATGGCAAGAAAAGGTCTGCGGGGGTATATCGAAAAAATAGATTTCCTCACTTTGGTCGGGGAGTGCGAAGATGCCATCCAACTGAACACAATGTTAAAGACACAGCCAGTCGACCTTATATTCCTTGATATTGAAATGCCTGAAATGACAGGGCTTGAACTGTTGTCGAATTTAACGGATCCGCCTAAAGTTATCATTGTATCAGCCTATGAGCAATATGCCCTCAAAGGTTATGAGTTTGATGTAGTAGATTATCTTCTGAAACCCGTGTCTTTCGAACGTTTCATAAAATCAGCCAACAGAATCCATGCTCTGCTGCAAACGGAACAGAAAGAAGATAATGACTATATATTCGTGAAGAGTGACAAAGTGCTAAAAAAGATTCTGTTCAAAGACATTCTCTTTATTGAAAGCATGGAAAACTATGTAGTCATTCAGACCACCTCTTGCAAGGAAGTAGTATATACTACCTTGAAACAACTCCATGAATCATTGCCGCATGATATTTTTCTGCAGACCCACCGCTCCTATATTGCGAATATCGAAAAGGTCACTGCCATTGACGGCAACCAATTAGCTATCCCGCCCTACAAGATACCGGTAGCCCGAAATTTCAGGGATAATACCTTCAACTTGATACTGAATAACCGATTAATAAGCAAAAAATAGAATCCCTGCACCAAATATCTGAATCATACATATCTTTTGTATTCACTTTATAAGTTTCCGAAATATACAAATATAAAAAAAGCATCCAGAAAATACCTGAATGCTTTTTTTTGAGCCTCTTGTCGGATTCGAACCAACGACCCCGAGATTACAAATCACGTGCTCTGGCCAACTGAGCTAAAGAGGCGGGTGGGTAAGCTAACTATATCGCGCCGCTACAACCAACTACCTTTGCTGCGATCAAGCCCTGGAGGATTCGAAGGGAGCTGGCCGTATAGGACTTACCCGTTTTGCGGTTGCAAAGGTAGGCATTTTTATGAATCCTGCAATAGATATGGATAACTTTTTTCACACAAAAGAAGTAACAGGCTACATTTCAAGCAATTAAAAATACAGAAAAATTCTCAGCCGGCAACTTTTATTGCTTTATTAACTTTAACAACCATATTCCCCCTACCAACCGATATTATTCGTACCTTTGTGCGCAATTTATAAAAGAAGATGACAGAAAACAGAAGCTATTTACAGAAATATGCCATGCACTTTGGCACGTATATGGGAGCCTATTGGATATTGAAATTCATATTATTCCCACTAGGGTTTCATATCCCTTTCTTTTCATTCTTATTTATAATCCTGACATTGGCCGTACCGTTCATCGGTTATCACTATACAAAGATGTATCGGGATAAAATATGCGGAGGAAGCATCCAGTTTTCACATGCTGTCCTCTTTACCATATTTATGTATATGTTTGCCTCCTTACTGGTAGCTGTAGCCCACTACATCTATTTCCAGTTTATCGACCATGGCTTTATCATCAATTCTTATACACAGCTATGGGACGAATTGATGACCAACACTCCCGCCCTGGTAGAAAGCAAAGAGATTATAAAAGAAACGATAGATAGTGTCCGTTCACTCAATTCCATCAACATTACCATGCAACTACTGTCATGGGATGTATTTTGGGGCAGTCTCCTGGCCATCCCTACTGCATTGATGGTGATGAAAAGAGCTAAACCTGAGAACGACGAGCCTGCTCAATCGTAATTTGTAATTCGTAATTTAGTAATAGAAAGATGGATATATCAGTTGTAGTCCCATTATTCAATGAAGAAGAGTCACTACCCGAACTCTACGCTTGGATAGAACGGGTAATGCAAGCCAACGGATTCTCATTTGAAGTGATTTTCGTTAATGACGGAAGCACCGACCACTCATGGGAAGTGATAGAAAAGCTCAAGACGCAATCAGAACACGTAAAAGGTATCAAATTCCGCCGCAACTACGGCAAATCTCCCGCACTCTACTGCGGATTCGCCGAAGCGCAAGGTGACGTAGTCGTCACGATGGACGCGGATTTACAAGACAGCCCGGACGAAATACCGGAACTCTACCGGATGATAACCCAAGACGGCTACGACCTCGTGTCCGGCTGGAAGCAAAAAAGATATGATCCATTATCGAAAACACTGCCAACCAAATTATTCAACGCCACCGCACGCAAAGTTTCAGGTGTTAAAAACCTGCACGACTTTAACTGTGGACTGAAAGCATATCGCAAAGATGTAGTAAAACACATCGAAGTGTACGGTGAGATGCACCGATACATCCCATACCTGGCAAAGAATGCCGGATTCAAGAAAATCGGCGAAAAGATAGTTCATCACCAGGCACGCAAGTACGGTACTACCAAATTCGGACTCAACCGCTTTGTCAACGGATACCTGGATCTACTCTCCCTTTGGTTCCTTTCCAAATTCGGAATTAAGCCGATGCATTTCTTCGGACTGCTGGGTTCATTGATGTTTCTCGTCGGAATGATTTCTGTCATCATTGTAGGTGCCAGCAAATTATATGCTATGTACAACGGTCTGCCCTACCGATTGGTGACCGACTCTCCCTATTTTTATTTGTCACTCACGGCAATGATTATAGGTACGCAATTATTCCTAGCCGGATTCCTTGGCGAACTAATCTCGCGCAACGCACCTGAACGGAATAACTATCAGATAGAAAAGAAAATTTGATTCACATTCAATAATTGACTATGAAGAATTTAGTTCGTATCTTTCTCCTATTGATAATCGTCGGTGCTGCCGTCAGCATCCATAGTTCATGCTCGGACGAGAACGATTGTTCGTTGGCGGGACGTCCGATGATGTATTGCACATTCAAGGTTCTCGACCCGGATGATAAGACCAGAGTGCTAAATGATACGCTTGACTCGTTGACAATTAAAGCATTGGGGACAGACTCAATCATTCTCAATAACGAGAAAAAAGTGCATAAGATAATGCTGCCATTACGCTACACAAGCGATTCTACCGTATTTATTTTCCAATATGACCCGGTAGGTAACCCCAATGATGTAGACACCCTGTATATCGTACAGCAGAACACTCCTTATTTCCAGTCAATGGAATGTGGATATATGATGAAACAAAATATCATCAGTACCAAGTTCGGAAACAGAGCCAATAGTTCGGAGAAAATAGACTCTATCTATTTTAGAAATAAAGAAGCCAATACTAATGAAATTGAGAATCTACAGATATACTTTAAATATCATGAACGTAACCCGGTTACGACTGACTAGCCTGCTTCTGCTCTTTTGCATTGTGCTCCCGTTGTTGGCACAACAGCAACGCCCGACCCATACACCCAAAAGAGATCAGAAAAAGAATAAGGTTGCCGAAGTAGATACCATTCCTTTTTACAATGGTACATACATCGGTGTGGACTTATACGGCCCGGGAAGCAAACTTCTTGGTGGCGACTTCATGAGTTCCGAAATCAGCGTGGCAGTCAACCTCAAAAACAAATTCATCCCTACCATAGAATTCGGTATGGGTGGAACAGACACCTGGAGCGAAACGGGTATCCACTATAAAAGCAAAGCTGCTCCATTCTTCCGAATCGGTGTGGACTACAACACCATGGCAAAGAAGAAAGAGAAGAACAGTTACCTGTATGCAGGTATCCGTTACGGATTCAGTTCCTTCAAATATGACGTATCCACCATGCCGGCGGGTGACCCTATCTGGGGAGACGTAATAGGCAACCCCAGTCTGGAAGATGATTACTGGGGCGGTAGTGTACCTTTCAGCCATTTGGGAATGAAAGGTTCGGTGCAGTGGTTGGAAATCGTTTTAGGTGTCAAAGTGCGTATTTACAAGAACTTCAACATGGGTTGGTCGGTACGCATGAAGTACAAGACAAGTGCCTCTACTGGAGAATATGGCGACCCTTGGTATGTGCCCGGCTACGGAAAATTTAAATCGAACAATATGGGAATTACTTATTCCCTCATTTATAAATTGCCGCTTTAGAATATAATGACAGGACTAGAGATTTGGCTGCTTGCAATAGGTTTGGCGATGGATTGTTTCGCCGTTTCAATTGCAAGTGGTATTATTTTGAAACGTACCCAATGGAAGCCTATGCTGGTCATGGCTTTTGCCTTCGGACTCTTTCAGGCCATCATGCCTTTTATCGGATGGATGTTTGCCAAAAGTTTCAGCCATCTTATAGAAAGCGTAGACCACTGGATTGCCTTCGCGATTCTTGCTTTCCTCGGCGGCCGAATGATTTGGGAGTCTTTCAAGGAAGAAGAATGTTGCCAGTTATTTAATCCGGCAAGTCTGAAAGTGGTATTCACTATGGCAGTGGCAACAAGTATCGACGCATTGGCTGTCGGCATTTCGTTTGCCTTTTTAGGAGTTCAGGATTATAGCGAAATACTCTCCCCCATCCTTATCATAGGCCTTGTTTCATTTGTCATGTCAATGATCGGACTTATCTTCGGTATTCAATGTGGCTGTGGACTTGCCCGAAAATTGAAAGCGGAACTATGGGGTGGTATCATCCTGGTCATTATCGGAACAAAAATATTAATCGAACATCTGTTTTTCCAATAAAAAGAGTTTTCTCATCAAACAAAAGAGCGTATGAAAACAAAGAAGAGTTTCCTTTGGCTGGCTTTCCTTATTTTAGCAAGCATTTGGATAATAGCCAGACACAAACCGCAAGCAAACTATTACAATATCAAGGGACTTGTATTTGGTACTGTATACAGCATTACCTATCAATATGACGGCGACTTAAAACCCGAAATCGAAGCGGAGTTGCAACGTTTCGACTTGTCACTATCCCCTTTCAATGACAGTTCTGTTATTAGCCGGGTAAACCGCAACGAGGAAATAGTGACAGACACTTTTTTCCAAAAGTGTTTCAACCGTTCCATGACAATTTCCCGCGAAACGAAAGGAGCTTTTGACATAACGGTAGCCCCTCTTGCCAATGCCTGGGGATTCGGTTTTAAAAAGGGGGCTTTCCCTGATTCCCTGATGATAGACAGCTTGCTGCAAATCACGGGATACACCAAAGTGAAACTGGAGAATGGAAAAATCATCAAGCAAGACCCACGTATCATGCTGAGTTGCAGCGCCGTAGCCAAAGGATATTCGGTAGACGTAGTAGCACGACTGCTCGACCGCAAAGGAGTGGAAAACTACATGGTAGATATAGGCGGAGAAGTGGTAGTGAAAGGCATCAATCGGAAAAACGACCGATGGCGCATCGGAATCAACAAGCCGATTGACGACTCCCTCTCTGTGAAACAAGATATACAAACGGTACTTGAAGTTACTGATCTTGGCATGGCTACTTCCGGCAACTATCGTAACTTTTACTATAAAGACGGAAAGAAATATGCGCATACCATTGACCCGAGAACCGGTTACCCGGTACAGCACAATATCTTATCAGCCACAGTGATAGCGGAAGACTGTATGACTGCCGACGCTCTGGCCACCGCCTTCATGGTGATGGGACTGGAAAAAGCGGAAACTTTCTGCAAAGCGAATCCTAAAATTGACGCGTACTTTATTTATAGCGGCGAAAACGGTGAGTTCAAGACTTACTATACGGAAGGAATGAAAAAGTACATAGCGGAATAAAGTCCGTCTCTTCTCTTTCATTCTCTTCACATGAGGACAAGCCTCAAGTTATCAGCGATTTCGTGTGATTACTTAAAGATTAATGCCTCTTTCACATCCTTCACGACCGGCGTCATCGCAGAAATGCCTGCTTATCGTGAAGGATGCTCCGCATCTCTCGACACCCCATAATAACCGGGAGCAGGCACATACATCGGTTGATTGCGCAAGCCGATATTCACCAGCTTTCCTTCTCCACGCAGACGGACTAAATGCGTTTTTGCCGTAGTACGAGCCAAGCCGCATATCTCTTGAAAGTCACGACGGGTCATCATCTGATGTCCGGCAAAATATTCTTTCAACAGCATGTCAATCTCCACTTCCGAAACCTTCTCTGAATGGCGGACGTACTTGGACTGACTGGCACGAACGCCAACAAAATGTCCTTTCAGATTACTGTCAGGACGGAAGCGGACTGTCTTAAAAGTCACTTTATTGGTTTTGTGCGGAGTGCTGCGGGTCACTTTTCCCGTAGCCGCCAAAGTGGGATAAAAATAACCGATTCCCTCAATATGCACTTCCTTCCCCTCACTCAACGACTCACCGAGAATCTTCGACAGGTTATCAAGCACATTCTTTACATCACCCACAGTCAACGAACTGTAATCGTGAATCCTGTAACAAAGTGTTTCCGTATCCACCTTACCATTCATAAAGATACGCGGATGCAACGCTGCCTCTTCTTCTTCCGAAGATGCATTAGGATTTTCATACCAATCAAATACAATAGACATTACTTCTTATCAATTAAAATGTGTAACTTCATCATAGGACGACTGTAATCGGCTACTCAGACAACTCGAATCGGCTATTCAGTCAACTATAGTCAGCCGACCAGACAACTCTAGTCGGCTTTTCTTAAACAAGCACTAAAGATACGACAAAGTAACGACATATCAGCATAAGAAAGCATGTTTCTTATTTCAGAAGAAAATAAACATTTTCTTAGTTAAATACTTGCAAACCCCATATTTCATGTTATACCTTAGCAGCATCAACCGGTCGAAAAAACAACATTTATTCATTTAAAAAAGAAGAAAAATATGAAGACATTAGAATATAACTCAAAACGTTTGGCGAGAAGAATAAGAGCATTGATGAAAGAATCGTCAAAGGTCGCTGTCCCTCCGAACGTTCCAGAAGACGAACCGCAAATGCAGGAAGCGTACGGGCTAGAAGAAAATAAGCAGGAAGTACAAAAACAACCCGTCCTTCTCACGCAACAAGTGATTGACTTTTTGAAAGTACGATATGATTTCCGTTATAACCTGCTGACCGAAGAAACTGAATTCCGGCCATCCGGTCAACGGGATGTCTCTTTTTGTCGTATAGACAGGCGAGAACTGAACTCTTTCTGCCTGGAAGCTCACAAAGAGGGTATCAACTGTTGGGATAAAGACCTTCAAAGATATATCTACTCTACCCAAGTGGAAAGCTACCACCCCTTCCGGCTCTACATGAACGAACTACCGACATGGGACGGAACGGATCGGTTAAAGCCTTTAGCAAAACGGGTATCCGACACTCCGTTATGGATAAAAAGTTTCCATACTTGGATGCTCGGACTCGCCGCCCAATGGCTGGGAGTGAATCAAGCACAAGCCAACAGCGTAGCCCCGATACTTATCAGCGAAGAGCAAGGACGCCATAAGTCCACTTTCTGCCGTATGCTGATGCCGCCACAACTAGCCCGCTATTATTCTGACAATCTGAAACTGACCGCACAAGGTAATCCCGAACGTCTCCTTGCTGAGATGGGTTTACTAAATATGGATGAATTTGACAAATACGGAGCGCAAAAGATGCCGTTACTGAAAAATCTAATGCAAATGTCCAGCCTCAACATCTGCAAAGCCTATCAGAAAAATTTCCGGCCACTTCCCCGTATCGCCTCTTTCATCGGAACCAGCAACCGCACCGACCTGCTCCGCGACCCGACCGGTAGCCGCCGGTTCATCTGTATTGAAGCGGAACATGATATCGACTGTACTGGAATAGAACATTCACAAATCTATGCCCAACTGAAAGAGGAACTGCTTGCAGGCGCCCGCCACTGGTTCAGCAAAGAGGAAGAACATGCCTTGCAACGACATAACAGCGCATATTATCATGTCAACCCCATAGAAGATATTGTGCGCAGCACATACGCGCCTGCCGCGTTGGATGAACTGGATTGCCTGTCACTCTCCGCCGCTATTATCCATCAGGAATTGAAAAAGAGGTTTCCGGCTGTGCTTCGTAGCTGCACTCCTATCCAATTGGCGCAAATTCTGACCGCAGCAGGTATCAGCCGACAGCATACAAGGTTGGGGAATGTGTATTTGGTGAAGAGGGTGAAGGGTAGTGAAGAGTGAGAACAATGCAATTCATTCACAGTTACTTCCTGTCAATGAACGGATAAACTTTAGGTGAAGAGAGTGGAGAACGGTTTATAGAAAATAGAATACACTGTTCAAGAACAAAAGAGTTTAAGAGTCACTTCGGCAGTATGTGCAAAATTTGCACACACTGCCGAATATAGGAAAAGTTAAAACATTCTGTTTTATTTCATAAACACAAAATACACCGCCGCAATCAGACAGACAAATGCCGCCAAATGATTCCAATGCAACGCTTCCCCTTTGAAAAACACCGTTGTAAATACCATAAAGACGGCAAGAGTTATCACTTCCTGAATCACCTTCAACTGCATCAATGAAAAAGGGCCACCGTTACCGATAAATCCGATACGGTTCGCGGGTATTTGACATGAATATTCAAAAAAAGCAATTGCCCAGCTAAAAGCAATCACACCTATCAACGGAAGAGCGGCAAACCAGCTATATTCCTGTTTCATTTTCAGATGTCCGTACCAGGCAAATGTCATAAAGACATTAGACACGATGAGCAGCAAAATAGTATATATTCCTTTCATAACAATCTATTCAAATTTATCTATTTAATCTATTTTATCCGGTAATAATTCTTCCTGTACATTCGTCATGCTTCCCCAAAGGCTGTAACGGGCTTCCGGGTTCATCGCTTCCAGTTGCCGCAAAATACCTTTCATATCGCTTCGGCTGGATTGCGATTCGTAAGGACAATTCTTCACTTGCTTCCGATAGCCATGCAAAGCCGCCAATTCTATCAAATCCGATTCGTGAACCATGCACATCGGACGGATGATCGTCATATCAAACTTCTTCATCACCAACCGGGGCGGCATAGTACTGAATGCCCCCTGATAAGTGATATTCATCAGCAGAGTTTCCAGAATATCATCCATATGATGCCCCAAAGCAATTTTATTGCACCCTTGTTCCTTGGCAACCGTAAACAAGGCTTTCCGGCGATTCCACGAACAAAGGAAACAGGGAGATTTGCGTGTATCCGTAGAGGGGTCGAACGAGGTTTCGTACTGGAGAAAAGGCACTCCATACGCTTCGCAATGCGTTTTCAGATACTCATTATCACTTTGATAAGGAATATTCTTCATCACCACATGGACGGCAACGACAGAAAAACGAGGTTTGTAGATACGTGCGCGTTTGCCCAACAGTTCTACAAGCGCCAACGAATCTTTCCCGCCCGACAATCCGATGAGAATTTTATCCCCTTCTTCTATCAGCCCATATTGCACCACTCCTTTGTTGAACCGCCTATCAATGCGGCGAATGGTTTTCTCTTCTTCTGTAAATTGTGCCATATCTTCAAAAATCGGCTGCAAAAGTAAGCGAAAAGAATGATTTAAAGAAGAATTAACATAATAGAATCTCTGAAAAAGGGTTTATTTCTAATAAATTTGTACTTTTGAACAATTGAAAAATTGACAGATGCCCGGAAGTAACAGTACTTTCAAACAATCCGTCACTCATAAACGATAAATAACGATGAAAGGGAAATATATTCTATTTTTATTTTGCAGCCTCTTCCTTGGTGAAGTTTCTGCACAAACACTCGAACAGGCACGCACCTTATTTACAAAAGGTGATTACGAAAAAGCCAAGCCTGTATTCAGAAAGTATGCAAAATCCCAACCTTCCAACGGAAATTATAATTATTGGTACGGCGTATGTTGCCTGAAAACCGGAGAAGCCGAGGAAGCGGTAAAACCGCTCGAAATGGCAGTGAAGAAACGCGTAGCCAGCGGTCAGCTCTACTTGGGGCAGGCTTATAATGAAACTTATCGCTTTGAAGAAGCGGTAGAATGTTTTGAAGAATATATCGCCGACTTGAAGAAGCGCAAAAGACCGACAGAAGAAGCCGAAGGGTTGTTGGAAAAGAGCAAAGCAGACCTTCGTATGCTGAAAGGTGTGGAAGATGTTTGCATTATCGACAGCTTCGTTGTGGATAAAGCTACTTTTCTGAATGCTTATAAAATCAGCGAAGAATCGGGCAAGCTGTTCACGTTCAACGAATTCTTCCAGACAGAAGGTGCGCATGAAGGAACTGTCTACGAAACCGAAATCGGAAATAAAATCTATTACAGCGAGAAGGGAGAAAGAGGCAATCTGGACATATTCTCAAAGAATAAGCTGCTGAACGAATGGAGTAACGGACGTCCGCTCCCCGGCAGCATCAACGCTTCCGGTAATGCCAATTATCCGTATGTAATGTCGGACGGCATTACTATTTATTATGCAAGTGACGGTGAAGGATTGGGAGGATATGATATTTTCGTCACCCGCTACAACACGAACAGCGACACTTATCTCGTACCGGAAAATGTGGGAATGCCGTTCAATTCTCCATACAATGATTATATGTATGTCATCGACGAATATAATAACCTGGGCTGGTTTGCTTCCGACCGCTTTCAACCGGAAGGAAAAGTTTGCATCTACGTATTCATCCCGAATCATTCAAAGCAGACTTATAATTACGAAGCAATGGAACAGAAACAGATTATCCGTCTGGCGCAAATCCATTCACTAAAAGAGACTTGGAAGGATAAGCAGGCAGTCAGCGAAGCATTGCAACGCCTGGAAGCTGCTATCAGCCACAAGCCGAAAGAACGCCGTGTCGTTGATTTTGAATTTGTCATTGATGATAACACAACGTATTATCTGATGAATGACTTCAAGTCCGCCAAGGCCAAACAGCTTTTCCAACGCTATCAACAGATGGAAAAAGACTATCAGCAACAGGAGGAAAAGCTGAAGAGTCTGCGTCAGCAATATTCCACTAGCAACAAGCAGGGAAAGGACAGAATGGCTCCCGCCATCCTCGACCTTGAGAAACGAGTGTTGCAAATGTCAGGCGAACTGGACGCACTTGAAGTCAATGTACGTAACGCAGAAAAAACTAAATAAATTAATAACACTGAACTATGGATATACTCATTATCTCCGTTCTCATTATTGCCGCAGTCATACTGTTTCTTGTAGAACTGTTTGTCATCCCGGGCATCAGCCTGGCCGGAATTTCGGCATTGGTTTGCATCCTTTATGCCAACTACTATGCATTTGCCAATATAGGAATGGCAGGAGGGTTTGTCACTTTGGGTATATCAGCTGTTGCCTGTATAGGGTCGCTAGTCTGGTTTATGCGATCGAAAATGCTGGATAAGCTGGCATTGAAAAAAGACATTGACTCGAAGGTAGACCGCAGCGCAGAACAAAGTGTGAAAGTCGGTGACACAGGTATCAGCACTACCCGTCTCGCACAAATCGGCTATGCAGAGATTAACAACAAAATAGTTGAAGTAAAATCAATGGATGGTTTCCTGGACGAAAAGACTCCGGTCATCGTCGCCCGCATCAGTGACGGAACAATCATGGTTGAGAAACATAAAAAATAATATTCACTAATACAAACTATCAATGGAATCATCTTTCTACTTGCCTATCTTTCTGATAGCCGGAGGTATTATCTTCCTGATAATATTTTTCCATTACGTACCGTTCTTCCTTTGGCTATCGGCCAAAGTGTCGGGCGTACGCATCTCACTGATACAATTATTTCTAATGCGCATCCGTAATGTTCCGCCATACATCATTGTTCCGGGCATGATCGAAGCTCACAAAGCCGGTTTGAGAGACATCACCCGTGATGAACTGGAAGCCCATTACCTGGCCGGCGGACATGTCGAAAAAGTTGTTCATGCGCTGGTATCTGCATCGAAAGCGAATATCGAACTGACTTTCCAGATGGCTACCGCTATCGACTTGGCAGGACGTGACGTATTCGAAGCCGTACAGATGTCGGTAAACCCGAAAGTAATTGACACTCCACCTGTAACGGCTGTTGCCAAAGATGGTATCCAGTTGATTGCCAAGGCCCGTGTTACGGTACGTGCCAACATTCGCCAGTTGGTCGGTGGCGCAGGTGAAGATACGATTCTCGCCCGTGTAGGTGAAGGTATCGTTTCATCCATCGGTTCTTCCGAAAATCATAAGTCGGTACTCGAAAATCCGGATTCTATCTCCAAACTGGTACTTCGCAAAGGATTGGATGCAGGAACCGCTTTCGAGATTCTGTCTATTGATATTGCGGACATCGACATAGGTAAGAACATCGGTGCTGCTTTGCAGATTGACCAGGCTAATGCCGACAAAAATATTGCCCAGGCGAAAGCGGAAGAACGCCGTGCTATGGCTGTCGCTTCCGAACAGGAAATGAAGGCTAAAGCACAAGAAGCCCGCGCTAAAGTAATCGAAGCGGAAGCGGAAGTTCCTAAGGCAATGGCAGAGGCCTTCCGCAGTGGTAATCTGGGTATTATGGATTATTACAAGATGAAGAATATCGAAGCGGATACCTCGATGCGCGAAACAATTGCCAAACCGACTACCGGCAATACAGGCAATCAGCCATTGAGCAAATAAGTTACTGCAAACGCCGGAACCCGGTTTCATTTCGGTCCCAAGATGCATTCTCCCTCCCCTGCGGAAAAAGAAAGATGCTTCTTCTGAACTTAAATCCGGTTCCGGCGTTTCTATTTATAGATACAATCATATTGTAAAACTAAAACCTTTCAATAACATGAAAAAGTACTTTCCATCCTCTGAACTGATTATCAACGAAGACGGCTCAGTATTCCATCTTCACGTAAAGCCCGAATGGCTGGCAGATAAAGTAATCCTGGTAGGCGACCCCGGACGTGTAGCGCTCGTAGCTTCTCATTTCGAAAACAAAGAATGTGAAGTGGAAAGCCGCGAATTCAAAACAATCACGGGTACATATAAAGGAAAGCGGATTACGGTGGTTTCTACCGGAATCGGTTGCGATAATATCGACATTGTAATGAATGAATTGGATGCTCTCGCCAATATCGACTTTAATACTCGGGAAGAGAAGGATAATTTCCGTCCATTGGAATTGGTGCGTATCGGTACGTGTGGAGGTTTGCAGCCTAATACTCCGGTAGGTACATTCGTTTGTTCGCAGAAGTCCATCGGCTTCGACGGGTTATTGAATTTTTATGCCGGACGTAATGAGGTATGTGATTTGCCTTTCGAACGTGCTTTCCTTAACCATATGAGTTGGTCGGGAAATATGTGTGCCCCTGCTCCTTATGTGATTGATGCCAGCGGAGAACTGATTGACCGGATTGCCAAAGATGACATGGTACGCGGCGTGACGATTGCCGCCGGTGGATTCTTCGGTCCGCAGGGACGTGAGCTTCGTGTGCCGTTGGCAGACCCGAAACAGAATGACAAGATTGAAGCATTCGAATACAAAGGTTTCAAGATTACTAACTTCGAGATGGAGAGTTCGGCTTTGGCAGGACTTAGCCGGTTGATGGGACATAAGGCGATGACTGTCTGTATGGTGATTGCCAACCGACTGATTAAAGAAGCCAATACCGGATATAAGAATACGATTGATACATTGATTAAGACTGTTCTTGACAGAATCTAAAACAGACTTATCTAAAGAATAAAAAAACGGCTTGAATCTTACATGCATATCATGTTGATTCAAGCCGTTTTTCCATTTGTTTTCTTATCAATATCCAATAGTGAATCTCTCCTGGTGATGCTTCGGATGTTCCAGTTCATCAATCATCGCAGCAGCATAATCCTCTACGGAGATATGGCTGTTTCCTACAATATCTACAATCATATCATCTTTGCCAAGACGGTAGCGTCCGGTACGTACACCCGGTCGCATATCTGCTGCCGGAGAGAAAAACACCCAGTCTACCTCTTTTTCTTTCTTCAGGAAATTCAGATAGAATTCTCCCAACGCTTTGACTCCCGGTAAAAGGTTTTCAGGTACTTCGCCGGAATCCATCAATCGCAATCCCGGAGCAATGAATAAAGAACCGGCACCGCCAACCATCAGAAAACGGTTAATTCCTGCCTTCTTTACCCCATCAATAATAGTCAGATAGACTTTGATTGTCTCATCATATATATTAGGATTGCTCCATCCCGGATTGAATGCACTGATAACGGCATCTGCTCCTTTACAAACTTCAGCCACTTCATCGAGCGAAGACACATCCGCCTTCACTACTTTCAGATTTTCATTTTCTATCTTTATCTTTTCAGGATGACGAACCACGGCAGTAACTTCAAAGCCACGATTCAGAGCCTCATTCAATATAGCCGAGCCAACAAAACCACTCGCGCCTATGAGGACGACCTTCTTTACTTTTTTCATATTCCAACAAATTTAGGATGTTATTACTACTTTAATAACATCCCTGCTTTCAAAATGTTGGCTTCCCCCGTCGGGAATTATTTATCCGATATAAGATTCTATCGTCTCTTTCAGTCTCTCCATTGAGTATGGTTTGGAAATAACCGCATTGCATCCTGCCTGAATGGCCTGTTGCTGTTCCGTATAAAAAGCATATGCCGTGACTGCAATAATAGGTACTGTAAGAGAGATGGTACGTATTTTTTCGGTGGCCTGGATGCCATCCATCACCGGCATACGAATATCCATCAGGATTAAATCCGGCCTTTCACGGATAAAGCTATTAACGGCTTCTTCCCCATTACGCACCCATGAAATAATATATTCCTTATTCAGAAGAATATTAAGTTGTGCAAAATTGGACTCTATATCTTCGACAACCAATATCTTTTTACGCCTATCCGCAGCTACACTTTTCTTGGAAGCAAGACTTCTTTCGACCACTTCTTCCGGCATTTCCTGGTAAGGCAAATAAAGAGCGAACGTACTCCCCTCTCCTAGCTCCGAAGTCACTTCAATGCGACCGCCCAAACGTTCGACAATACTTTTGCAAATAGAAAGTCCTAATCCTGTTCCCTGCACAAAGTCATTCAGCTTCTCAAAACGGGTAAAGATTTGCGGAAGTTTCTCTTTGGATATTCCGCATCCCGTATCGCTGACATACAACCTCAGCCAATTCCCTTCATGCTTCAAACCCAACGTAATACATCCCTTTTCCGTATTTTTAATGGCATTCGACAAAAAGTTGAAAAGCACCTGCATCACCCTGTTACGATCTGTGGACGTCCAGTACTCTCCCACGGGACGAATGACTTTCAGTTCTACATCCGACTTCATCTTCAACTGATGCACTTTTTCCACTTCATCCACCAGGCCGGAGATTTCAACTTGTTGAAAGTGCATTTCCGACTTTCCCGATTCAATACGTGACAGGTCTAAAATATCATTAATCAATTGTAACAGCAAGTTACTGTTTCTCTGAATTATCTCCAGATATTCCATTTTATCTTCTTCGTTCTCCGTCACTGCGATAATCTCCGAGAAACCGACAATAGCATTCAGCGGAGTACGAATCTCATGACTCATATTTGCCAAAAAGACTGACTTCATCTTATCAGCATCTTCCGCACGCCGTTTGGCTTCAATCAATTCTTGGGAACGGCGAATCCGGTCACCGATATCATGTATCAAAGCAAGCACTTTATTTCCTTCAAAGGGGGCAATGCGTGCCTGAAAATAATGCCGGATTCCGTCTACCTCAAGCGGATACTCTATTTCTTTCAACTTCCCGTCTTGCAGACATTCCCGAATATTACAAAGAAACAGTTCACTGACTTCTTCCGAATAAATATCTCGTCCGTCCGCACCTCGCAACACTTCCACAGGATGAAGCAGAATTGTACCCGGTGCCATCAGGACATCGGTTATAAAGAAGTTTTCATCGAAAATAAAAATGAATTCCGGCAATGCTTCTATAATCTTACGGTTATGTTTTTCCAGATACTTGATATGCTGTTCCTTTTCGCACTGTGAAGTGACATTGACGGTATATGCCAATAATTTATCCGGCTGACCGTCATTGCATCCTTTATAAGACAGGAAATGATCTTCCAGCCAAATGACCTCGCCATGTTCTCCTATACAGCGGACCATTATCTGTGATGTCTTGGAGTCCGACGCCAGCATCCTGGCGAAAGCCGTCTGATAAGTTTCAATATCTTCAGGATGGGTAAACCGATAGAAGTCATCTATACCCTCAAAAACTATACCGGCTTTCTTCAAGCCGAGTACACGGAAATAGTCGTCAGCAAAAGAACATTTTCCTGTCGATATATCATATTCCCACAAAGCTATCTGATGTGCAGCAAGTACAGAATGTATTTTTTGAGAATTCTCCCGTATGATTTCGGTGTTCTCATTTGCGGATGATAAATTTGTATTGAGTTCCATAAGCATTATTGTATTATTTTGTTTGGTGTGTTACTGCACGGCAGCAAATATAAACAAATAAAGTACAAGTTGTGCCGAATCTTATATTTTTTACTCAGAAACGATTATCTTTGCACTATCCAAAAAGAAATACAATGAACCAAGGTACTATCTGTGCTATTGCCACCGCTCAAGGCGGTGCTATCGGAAGCATCCGTGTTTCCGGCCCGAAAGCTATTTCCATCACCAGCCTTATCTTCAAACCGGCAAAAGCCGAGAAACTACTCAATGAGCAGAAACCATATACCTTGACTTTCGGACGTATCTACGACGGAGAGGAGATTATAGACGAAGTACTTGTCAGCCTTTTCCGTGCTCCTCATTCATATACGGGGGAAGATAGTACGGAAATCACTTGTCATGGTTCTTCTTATATTCTCCAGCAGGTGATGCAACTGCTTATCAAGAATGGTTGCCGTATGGCTCAACCAGGAGAGTACACGCAGCGCGCATTCCTCAATGGCAAGATGGATTTAAGTCAGGCGGAAGCTGTGGCGGACTTGATCGCTTCTTCATCCGCCGCTACTCACCGACTGGCTATGAGCCAAATGCGAGGTGGCTTTAGCAAGGAACTGACTGACTTACGCAACAAGTTATTGAACTTCACCTCTATGATCGAACTGGAACTGGATTTCAGCGAGGAGGATGTTGAATTTGCCGACCGTTCGGCATTGCGAAAATTAGCTGATGAGATAGAGCTGGTCATCTCCCGTCTGGTTCATTCGTTCAGTGTGGGCAATGCCATCAAGAATGGTGTCCCCGTGGCTATCATTGGTGAAACGAATGCAGGAAAATCTACTTTGTTGAATGTTTTATTGAATGAAGAGAAAGCGATTGTCAGCGATATTCACGGAACAACTCGTGATGTAATTGAAGATACGATTAACATCGGTGGAATTACTTTCCGATTCATTGATACTGCCGGAATCCGGGAAACGAACGACACGATTGAAAGCCTGGGCATTGAACGCACTTTCCAAAAGCTGGATCAGGCGGAAATCGTTCTTTGGATGGTAGATTCGGTAAATGCTGCATCGCAGATTGAACAGTTATCAGAAAAGATAGTTCCACGTTGTGAAGGAAAGCATTTGATTGTTGTATTCAACAAGGCTGATTTAATTGAAGAATATCAAAAAGAAGATTTATCCGTTTTATTGAAGGATTTTCCCAAAGAATCTACAGAACATGTTTTTATTTCAGCTAAGCAAAGAGGAAATACTAGTGGGTTACAAAAAATGCTTATTGATGCGGCGCATTTACCTACGGTTACGCAGAATGATATAATCGTAACAAATGTAAGACATTACGAGGCTTTAAGTAAGGCTTTGGATGCTATTCATCGAGTACAGAATGGACTTGATATGCATATTTCAGGTGATTTTCTTTCGCAGGATATACGCGAGTGCATTTTCTTTATTTCAGATATTGCGGGGGAAGTTACAAATGATATGGTGCTTCAGAATATCTTTCAGCATTTTTGCATCGGGAAATAATTGGTGATTACCAACGATTAGCATATATTACTATTGATTGATAAGGCGTTCATTATGAGCGCCTTTCTTTTTGCTCGTATTAGCGATAGTCATCGTTGATACTCGTTTTTCAGCTCATTTTTGTACCGTATTTGGGTCTCGGAGGTTTGCAACCTATTTCTCACCGGATAGGTGCAAGAGAATTGAGACATCATGAGACGTGGTGAGACGCCATGAGACAGTTTTGGCGAAATAACAAGCGAAAAAATGAGTAGTAACATTGACATTCAGAAGAAATGTAAGTGGTGTGGAGAGATTTTCACAGCACATAAAATGAGTACAGCCTATTGTTCTCATAAGTGTGCCAACTTAGCTTACAAAGAGAGAGTTAGAAAAGAGCGTATATCCGCCTATCAAAAAGAGTTATCCTTCAAGGAGTATAATGAACCCTTGAAGGATTTAGAACAAAGGGAATTCTTCGCTCCTACTGCGGCAGCCAAGCTTTTAGGGATTAGTCGAGCAACTATCTATCGTTATTTGGCAGATGAAACGATAAAAGCTGTTCAATTTAAAGGAAAGACACTTATTAGAAGAAAAGACATAGATATGCTTTTTGAAAGTAGTGCTACCTATAATAAAAGACTGCCACAAGAGAAAGTTCCTATCACCGAGTTCTACACCACCGCCGAAGTCAAAGAGAAATATAATGTAGTTGATTCGTGGATATTTGTGGTTGCTAAGAAGCATAACATTCCACGAACTTTTAATCGTGGTAAAACTTACTGGAGTAAAAAGCATATTGATAATTATTTCGGCAAGAAAGCTGCTGACCCGGAAATCACTGAGTGGTACAGCGTACAGGAGATTCAGGATAAATTCGGTATGAGTTTAGCAGCCATCTATACGCTTGCTTCAAAGAATGCAGTTCCTAAAAAGAAAGAGGGGATTATGGTAAGTTACTCTAAAAAGCACTTTGATATTGCCAAAGGAATAGCTCAGCCCGATGAACCGCAATATTATACGGTGGCTGAAGCAATGGCGAAGTTTAACCTTACACGTGATCAACTTTATCATTATGCCAAGTATCACAATATTCCACGGGTAAAAGTGGGCAAATACGTCAAGATCTCACGGCCTGAACTCGATAAGCTTTTTGAAGCACCCAAAATAGAGTAAATTATTCAACGGTGATGGTGGTCACCGTTGCATCACTGATTTCCTTTGCCACCAAATTTAGATGTATAACTTTTTGAATAACAATTGTATGACACACACATGTACCAAAGTTACAGTACGTCAAAGAGCGATCCGTAACGACAAAATTTCACTTTATCTGGATTATTATCCGGCAGTTCGTAACCCCGAAACGATGCAAATGAGCCGTCGGGAATATCTCGGTATCTATATCTACGCTCACCCAAAGAATGAAATGGAGCGTGAGTTCAACAACGATATGCTGAACAAGGCAGAAGCGATTCGCTGTATCCGGGTGCAGTCGTTAATCAATGAAGAGTTCGGCTTCTTAGACAAGCACAAGATGAAAGCTGATTTCCTAGCCTACTTTGCCAAAATGACGCGTAGCAAAGATCAGAAATGGAAAGTGGTCTACGCCCATTTTTCTAACTTCGTGCAGGGCAAATGCTCGTTTGGTGAAGTGAACGTTGATCTATGCAAGCGGTTCAGAACTTATCTGCTGAATGCCAAACAGCTAAAGCATACGCGGCACAAAGTATCTCTGAACTCCGCAGCAGGGTACTACTCCACATTCAGAGGTTTGCTAAAAATAGCGTATCGTGATAAATTGCTACGTGAGAATATCAACGACTTTCTGGATAAGATAGAATGTCAGGACGTAAAGAAAGAGTATCTAACATTGGACGAGGTGAAACAGTTAGCTGCAACACCGTGCGACATCCCTGTTCTCAAAGCGGCCTCTCTGTTCTCTTGTCTGACAGGACTTCGTATCAGTGATATCATGAACCTACAATGGTCGGACTTCGGTATTGCCCCCGACCACGGCTATTGTATTCGTATCCGCACTCAAAAGACCAAAACCGAAGCCACGCTCCCCATCAGCCACGAGGCTTTCGAACTTTGTGGAGAGGTTGGAACGGGGAAAGTGTTTAAGGGACTTAGCCGAAGCATGATAAATTACCCGCTTAAAAACTGGCTAAAGCAAGCTAAGATAAATAAACATATCACTTTCCATTGCTTTCGGCATAGCTTTGCGACCATTCAAATTGCTGCCGGAACAGATATTTACACCGTCAGCAAGATGCTGACCCATCGGAACGTATCGACTACGCAAATATATGCGGAACTGGTAAGTGAAAAGAAACGGGAGTCGGCAAATAAGATCTCTCTAAAATAGACCAATAATGCTTGCAATCATGAACAATATTAATTATATTTGCGCATTATCAGATACATTATAATCATGAAAAGAGCTTTATTACCCAGTCAACAGCGAACGCTGACAACCTTAGGAGAAAATATCAAATATGCACGCCTCCGCCGTGACCTCTCTTCAGAACAAGTTGCAGAGCGTGCCGGGATATCACGAAACACACTTATCAAGATAGAAAAAGGAGACGAGGGTGTCGCTATCGGGTATTATTTTCGCGTGTTAGCAGTCCTTGGATTGGACAAGGATATTTTATTAGTCGCAAAAGATGATGAACTTGGTCGTAGATTGCAAGACGTTAAATTAACAGTAAAAAAACGAGCTTCAAAAAAATAGAAAATGGCACAGATCAAAGATATATATGTATATATGGATTGGCAAGAAAGCGATTCTCCAATTCAAATGGGTGTGTTGCATAGTGAAGTATTACGCGGCAAAGAAGTGTTTTCTTTTGAGAATAACACTGACTGGCTAACCTACAAACAATTCAGAGTCTTGGATCCCGACTTAGCCCAATTCTCAGGAAAACAATACTTGCCGGCCGACAAAAGTAATTTTGGAATGTTTCTCGATTCATCTCCGGATCGTTGGGGACGTATGTTGATGCGCAGACGGGAAGCGATCAATGCTCGCTTAGAAAACAGACCGAGCAGAACACTCACCGAAGCTGATTATCTATTAGGTGTTTACGATGGCAACCGAATGGGAGCTTTACGATTTAAACTATCGCCCGATGATGAATTTATGGACAATAATAAAGCCATGGCAACACCACCGTGGACATCCATTCGTGACCTTGAATATGCAAGTCTTCAACTGGAAAAAGAGAATTTGAAAGACGATGCAGAATATGCCAAGTGGCTCAATATGCTCATAGCACCCGGTTCCTCATTAGGAGGGGCTCGCCCAAAAGCAAATATTCTGGATAATAATGGAGCACTTTGGATTGCAAAATTCCCAAGCGGACACGATACCAAAGATATGGGAGCATGGGAAGCTGTTACCGCAGAGATGGCAAGAAAATGCGGTATTGAGATGGCTGAAAGCAGGGCACAAAAGTTCAGCAACAGACAGCATACTTTTCTCACAAAACGATTTGATAGGATAAATGGAAAACGAATACATTTTGCTTCTGCTATGACATTGTTGGGTTATACGGATGGTACCAACTCGGCAGAAGGCGTCAGCTATTTAGAACTTGCAGAGTGGATTGGACGAAATTGCGACAATGTGTCGCAGAATCTCGAACAATTATGGCGACGCATCGTTTTCAATATCGCTGTATCGAATTGCGATGACCATCTTCGCAATCATGGTTTCCTGCTTACGCCTAAAGGTTGGACACTCTCACCTGCATACGACATCAACCCAGATGAACATGGCATGGGATTAAAACTGAATATTTCAGAAGATGATAATTCTCTTGACTTCGAATTAGCATTGAGTGTTGCTGCCTATTTCGGATTAGATAATGCAACCTCGAATGAAATAATAAATCACACAAAGAAAGTAGTATCAAATTGGCAACAACTTGCCACCCAATATGGAATTTCACGTTCTGAACAAGAAGATAATGCCGGAGCTTTTCGGTATTGAATAGTCTTTAAATCCACAGTAGCAACTTTTGCTATTGTGGATTTACCTCTTGTAAGGGTAGACAAAGACTACCACTTCAACGACATAAGCTGTCACATAGCCCGGAAATTTTAAATCAATAAGTTATTAGTATATATTTGCGCACAAATGATAACTATTGATTAATATGGCAGCAAGAAAGTACGACTACATTATTATTTACAGTATTCTATTTGCATCAATACTCAGCATTGCTGTACTGGTGCGCCTGCTTGTGATTTCGGAACTACAAATGGATGAGTTTTCCGGACTTGTGGCTTTTGTCATAGTGTGTTTGTTGCTCGGAGCCGCTTATCTCAGCTTTCAATCCATTATTGACGTATGGTTGCTGCCTGTGATAGAGCGGACCGTTAGTAAGAAGTATCCGCAAATAGAATGCGAACCGGAGGTCGAGCCTATCGGGTCTATGCCCAACGGAGAAATCTCTGTTCCCAACTACGACGAGTATAAACAGACTGCTCAGCAGAAGATTCAGCAAGAACAAGCAAAGGTTTTAGAAAACGTCCTCACCTACACCGTACAGGAACTTGCGTTATATCTGACCGAGAGTGAGTTGCAACAACTCTGTGAGCATATCCGCTTCTTTCAATATGCTACCGAGAATGAATGCAAACAGATAAAAATACCCATTGCTGTTGATGCTACATTAAAATCAATAGATTTAATGCACTTCGGTTGGAATATCGGCAACCAGTTCAAGAAAACAGGAATAGAGACAGCAACTTTTGTCAAACGGGTATTTGCCGAAAGACTAAAGGAAAGTGAGATTTCCACTATAAAACGAAAACTAAGAGCAGAAGGAACATGCATTATCAAGATTAAGGAGAAACTATAAATATTAATTTCTACTCTCTCTTTGGGCTGCAACATTACATGGGCAGCCTTACATGCACCTTAACATCCTGATATACAACTAAAATCATCAATATTAAAGCTTACAACAGTTATATCCCAGTGAAAGAATCCACCATAAAATCACTTATTTTCTTTGTGCGTCGAACTTAAAAAAAGATGCACTTATGTATAATGATGAAATCACTTTCGATAAGTTACCGCAAGCGATAACTTATCTGATCGAACAGGTCGCTGAGTTAAAACAAATGGTGTTGAAACTTCAACCAACGCAATCGGAGAAGCATGTATTGATAGAGATAGACGATGCATCACGAATCATCAAAAAAGCCAAGTCTACCATCTATACCCTTGTACGCAAAGGGCTTCTCCCCTATTACAAGAAAGGAAAGAAACTCTACTTTTACGAAGATGAACTATTGGCGTGGATTGAGAATGGACAAAAAAAGACTTCCGAACAGAATTATGACCAAATGTTAGCTTCAATACAAAAAAATGTGCACCGTAAACCGAAATCCGGTTTCAGTATCTAACTCATTATACCAATAATGTTACCGCTTATCCCTGTTTTGCGCTGCGTATGTAACTTTGTCATGTCCGATACCGTGTAAATTGGTGCAGAAAGCAACATATTTTCTTGCAGCCGGCATATTTTTTCCGTTTTTAATTGGTCGGTTCTCCGGGAATCCATTCCTTTGCAAACGAACAAACACGTTTAACTATGGAACGCCCTATATTTGTAGCACAATACACCTTTCCCCTTACCCTCGAAACCGTCGAGGAAGAAAACCGCATTTTATGCAAGGTCGCCCTTCGGTGCGAGTACGTGATCCGTTTCGAGGACGACGGCAAATTCTATTTCCTGCTCGAAACCCGTTCCGATTACGAACAGCAGTTTGCATCTTGCGGATGGTATATCGTCAATCAGACCTGTTTCAATGAAAGGCTGACTATCGGCATGGGCTTGTACGAAAGCGGGCATCTGGCAGGCTTCATGTACTATTTGAAGTCCGGCAGCGAGGACGAAGCCCGTTTCTGGAACAACGTTCTCATCTTTACCTTCCTGAACGATTTCCGCAAAGCCTTTTACCCGTTGGATAACCGTTTTCAGGGCTTTTTCCGTCTGGACGGCAGCCTGTGCCTTTACCTGTATGATTATTGCCCCGTCCGGCGCAACGACAAGATCACCTTTGAGGGCAAGAAGATTTCCAACCTTATTTTCAAGTTCAAGTCCGGGCACGAAACCGACCTTGCCGTCAAGCTCTTTTCCATCGCTATCAGCCGCATCCGTGCCATTCAGGAGAACAAGCACCGTGCCGTACTCGTTCCTATTCCCGCATCCACCCGTGAGAAGAATCGCATCCGTTACGAAGAGTTTTGCCGCAAGCTATCGGCGGACATCGGAGTAGCCGACGGCTACGGGGCTATCACGCTCACCGCCGACCGTCCCCAACTCAAAGGCACGCACGGGCAGGACAAGACCGCCAACCTGCAATTTCATCCCGAATATATCAAGGACAAATGCGTTCTGTTGATTGATGATCTACTGACAACTGGCGAAGGATTCATACAGACACGCCGCAAATTGATCGAACATGGAGCGAAGTTTGTAATTGGTCTGTTCCTTGCCAAGACCATCGCTTTTGAGGACGAACAGAAAGGGTGACGGGTAAATAAGGTGGAGATAATACGATGTCCCATGATATGTGGTAGGGATATTCTTTGGGCGTTCCCGTAAACGGTCGGGCTTTCCGTTACAAGTCCTCGCCGGAGCTGTGGGCTTTCCCCTGCAATCCCTAACGTGTAAATGCGTCTGTCCGGTTAAGTTCAGTTATCCTAAGTAACCGGATTCCTTATAGGTGTGGAAAATGACGGTTGGTATCCTGTGAAGCAAATTCATTTGACATCTTTATCAAAATTGAAATGCCAATCTTCCCATTTCCCTCTATATACATCCAGAAGTTCACCTGATTGCCCGTCGTATAGCCGCCCGGTCATATTACAGTTATCGTTGGAATCAATCGTATCTTTTATATCTACATACCAGCCCCATCTTTTATATGGAACTGAATCTGTATCAAAATAGTCTTTCCCATAATAGTATATGGAGATATTATGGAACAAATCTATATTTTCTTTTTTTAGTTCATCAAGTAGTTGATGAATAGAATATGTGGGATAAATATACCCCTCATCACCTGCATCTAAATTGTAAAATTTAGTAACTTGCCCATTTTTATCATACTCCACAGTATAAGCAGAGAGGGTTTCTCCATGAAGAAATTCCTGATCCCAGTATAATAATTTCCCTTCTCTATCATATTGCATAGCATTTACTACAGGATAATCTTTATCACGCATCAGGTGATAATAATTACCATTATATAAAGTTTGTATAAATTCATACCTACCGTCAGGATATACCGTATCAACTATATCCCCATTTTCATATTTATGAAAGAATAGTGTGTCGAACTGTCTTGGCGGAAAATCCAGCCTATTCAAACTATCACAAACGTATCTATAACGTTTCTCCTCTTTATTCACACAACCCACAAGTAATGCCAATAATAGCGATATTGTAAATAGTTTCATAATTGTATTTATTTTGAGTACAGACTATCCTATATTTGTCTTATTTGCCAATACCAAAGAGAGATTCCATCATAGATGCCTGTTTTGATGGGCAACCGCCTATAATATTCAATCCTTCCTTTTTATCCTCTTCTGCCTCAAATATAAGAATTTAATTTCCAAACCCTCACACAGTTTGCATAATTTATTGGACTGCTGTTTCCATTTATTCCCGCCCACCCGTCAGCGGTATAGGTCTGTTCCAGCTTCCCGTACACCTTCAAGCACTCCGGCAAGCTCCATGCCCGAAAGTGTACGCAAAACCGGAAGGGACAAACGGAACACATTCGCCCGTGCTGTCACCCGGAGCTTCGATTTCATCGAAACTTTCCGTGCGCCATCCCGTTCAAATAAGTTCCCTGATGTTTGTCCCGGCAGCCCCTTATTGTCTTACCCGTTTTTTCAACCGTTATTTTCTTCTTTGGGCTTTGCCGTGACTGAAAGGATAATCCTTGGTCTGCGGAACTTTCCGCCCGTTTCCGCCACTGCCATCGCACGGCCATCCGCAAAAGCCGGATAGCTGATTGCTCTGTCCGTTTACCGTAAACCGGACGAAAAGAACCTCGCCAACCCGCACAACACATTGTCGTGGTGTACCCTTCTTTCTAATCCGATAAATCGGCAAAAGAAGAATCCCCCACGCCAAAGAGTTGTCTTTCCACCCCGCATTACCAACCTATATTTCTTTTCCTTTCCCGGAAACGGAACTTTCCGGCTTTCATAATAGCACTTTCCCGACTTGTACCGATAAGTAATCTATCACTCATTCAATTTACTGAAGGGTTGAATTTTCCCCCTTAGGGCTGATTGGGAAAACATTGACGAAGGTAGGCAGGGGCGAAAGCAAATCCGCAAAAAATGCCAAATCTCCACCCTGTGGGTAGTATTTACCATTTTTTCAGATAATTGCAATTCTCCCTTTCCGCTCTTGATTATTGTCAATGTTCTTCCCAATCAGCCAAAGGGAAAAAATTTGGTTGGGGCGGCAAGCGATGATAACAAAAACAAGTAGTAACAATTTAATTTTTTGAGTTATGGCAACAGATTTTTCAGAAGCAGCAATTTATGTAGGCACATACGCCAAGTACAATGCAGGTTCACTTTTCGGCAAATGGTTCAATCTCTCCGATTTTGCCGACAAAGACGAATTTATGGAAGCGTGCAAGGAACTACACAAAGACGAGGAAGACCCCGAATTTATGTTTCAAGACCGGGAAAACATACCCGAAGAACTCGTTAGCGAAAGTTGGATTTCAGAGATATTCTTCGAGCTACGGGACAAAGTGGAAGATATGGACTCAACCGTACAAGAAGCCTTTTCCGCTTGGTTGGATTGCGAAAGTAGGGATTTAAGCAAAGCCGATGCGGACGACCTTGTAAAAAAATTCACTGATGAATATATCGGGCAATATGACGAGGAAGAAGATTATGCCCGTGAAGTAATAGAACAATGTTACGAGCTACCCGATTTTGCTCTGAATTATTTCGATTATGCAGCCTATGCCCGTGACCTATTCAACGGTAGTTACAAGTTCCTTGACGGTTTTGTATTCTATGCCTAAATACGAACAAGGGCGGAGCAATCCGCCCACAACACCCGATAAAATGAAAACGATCCTTTGGTCTGTGGTGATTTACTTTTTCACCACCACCGCAGGGCAGTTTTTCGCCTTATTCTTCGCCGTACTCCTGTTTTACTTCGTGGCACGGTTTATTCTCGCCCTTGTTTGGCGGTTGTTTGTCGGTATCGTGTTCGTTCTGATTATCATTCTTTTAATATTCTGAATTATGGAAAGAAAGAAATTCAAGCACAAATTTTTATCGTACCTCACCTGTGAAATTGTGGCAGAAACCCGCAAGGGGTACAAGGTTTTAGAAACCCAAGTTTTAGGCGGACGGAAAAAGCCCAAGACAAAGACCGCCTATTATTACAACGTTGATTTTGACAAACAGCGTGGCGTATGGGAAGAAATAACCGAGTAATAACAATCTAAAATATACCAATATGGAAACAAAGAAATTGACTGAAAACGGAATATCAACAACCAAAGGTTTGGGAGAGGAAAAGTATATAAAATGCTGTTTAGGAGCGTTCAGAGGAAAAATATACTACCAATATGACTACCGACATTTAAACGGTGAGTTGTTTTCAACATTGCGTCCCACATTGGAGCAATGCCGGAAAGAGCGTGACGAATGGCTGAAAAAAAGTACCGTTGCTTTTTCGGGACACCGTGCCAATCGGATAGCCAAATTCACGACCGACCGCCAACGTTTTTTTATAAACGTGGCACATAACACGTGGGCAGCGATAAAGGAATTTTGCATAAAGAAAGGTTATCACACCTTTTTGTCGGGAATGGCTGACGGCTTCGACATCATTGCAGCCGAAGAAGTTTTAAAGCTCAAAAAGGAATACCCGTACATCCGTCTAAAATGTGTTATCCCGTTCAAAGGGCAGGCAGACCGATACACCGAAGCCTACAAACAGCGTTATAACAACATTTTGGCGCAAGCCGATGAAGTTGTAACCCTATCCGAAAACTATTTTGAAGGCTGTTTTTTGTGCCGTAACGACTACCTTTTAAATAACTCCGCTTTCCTTATGGTCTATTACGATGCACTCGCCCCCGTTGGCGGAACATATTACACGCTGAAAAATGCGGTAGAACGGAAAATGAATTTTGTAAACGTATGCTATAACCGCAAATAAAACTCACAAGGGCGGAGCAGTCCGCCCGCTACTTTCTTTCGGTGAGCCGAAGCGGTGAAAGAAAGATAGCAAAGAAACCATTTTATCAAGCAGAATTTTAATCAACTTAAAAATAACAGAATTATGAAAGCAACAACAGTAAATCAATCAGCAGCAGAGAAAAACATCACATGGGTATCATTGGCAAACATTCAGCCGAGCAGTTTTAACCCCCGTAAATATTTCAGCGAACCCGCCCTGTATGAACTGGCGGAAAGTATCAAACAACAGGGAGTTTTACAGCCTATCACCGTGCGACCGATAGCCAACACAGACCGTTACGAGATTGTTTTCGGTGAACGCAGATACCGTGCATCCGTCATTGCGGAAATGGAACAGATACCCGTCATTGTTTCGGAACTGACGGACGATGCAGCCGAAGATGCAGCCATAGCCGAGAACTTGCAGCGTGAAGACGTGACACCCATAGAGGAAGCCAACGCCTACCAACGCATGATTGAAACGGGAAGGCACACCGTAGCAACGTTGGCGGTACGTTTCGGCAAGAACGAGAACTATATCCGTACCCGTTTGAAATTCACCGCCCTAATCCCCGAAATAGCTGAATTATTGGAAACGGACGAAATCACCATCAGCGTAGCAGCCGAAATCTGCCGTTACGGGGAAGATATACAGCGTGAAGTGTACGAGAAACATTTGCAGGACGGGAACAACTACAACAGTTGGCGGGGACTGAAAGCTGCCGATGTTGCCAAACGGATAGAGAGCAACTATACCACCGATTTGCGCTACTATTCCTTTGACAAGACCGAGTGTGCAACGTGCGCCCACAATACGAACAATCTGCTTTTGTTTGCCGATGGCGGCTGCGGACATTGCGCCAACCGCACTTGTCTGGCTGAAATGAACGCATCTTTCCTCATGGAGAGAGCCGTTCAAATCATGCAGCAAACCCCGAACGTTTCCCTTTGCCGTGACCGTTACAGCACCAACGAAACAGTGATAGAACGGTTAATCGCTTTAGGGTACGAGGTTGAAAGCCTTGAAAGATACACCGCTTTCCCCGTCAGCCCCCAAGAACCCAAAGAGGAAAATTTTAACACCCCCGAACGTTACGAGGAAGCCCGCACCCGTTACGAACAGCAATGGGCGGACTATATGGAGAAAGAGGAAGAAATCACAGGGCGGAGCGAAGCGGGAGAAATCACCGTTTACGCCAAGATAGGGAAACAGGAGATTACTTTCTGTTATGTGGAGAACGCAACCGAAGCGGACGGAACGCCCACCGAAACCACCCTTTCACCTGTTCAGAAATTGGAGAAGCAGGACGAGCGCAACAAGGAGATAGCCGTAGAAAGGACGGTTGAAGATACCAAACGGCAGATAATGGAAGCCGACATAACGGGCGGAAAGTTCAGTGCGGACGAGGAAAAGATACTTTATTTCTTCATGCTCTCCAATTTGCGGAGCGAACATTTTGCTGCCGTAGGTATCACCGAAGAAGGGAAACACTACCTCACGGACGAGGACAAAATGAATATCGTGGAAAATCTCACCGTTAGGATAAAAACCATTATCCGCAGGGATTATCTGATAGCCAATTTCCGAAGCGCATACGGCAACAATACCGAAGCATCCCTTTTGCTTGACTTCGCCCGTAAGCACATGCCCGAAGAACTTTCAGCCATCGAAAGCGGATATAACGAAGTGTACGAGAAACGACACCAGCGCATCGAGGAACGCAAAGCCGTTCTTTTGGTACAGGAAAAGACGAAGGCAAAAGGGCATGAAATCACCCAACCCGAAGAACAACCGCAGCCCGAAGGGATTGCAGCCTAACCACTTTCTTTCTACTCTTTTGTTTCATCGCCGGAAGTTCGGGACGGGTAGCGATCCGCCCGGACTTCTTTTTTTACCGCCCTTTGTTCCTTACCGGATATTTTGCCGGACTTCTTTCTTTCGTGAGCCGTAGCGGAAAAGACAAGAAGCAAAGAAACCACTCTTTCAATCGGATTTTTTCACTACTTTCTTCCGTGACGCTGTGGCGGGAAAGCAAAGTAGCAAAGAACCACTGTTACAACCTTGATTTTATCATCCGTCTTCCTTTAAATTTGAGTACTCATTTAATAAAACATTTTAAATTCATTCTCCCCATCAGGTATATAAAGCATTATGTTTTTACTTGTAATAGTATTTGCTTTTGCATCTTTATATTCTTTCGATTTATAATAATCCACCCGCAAGACTGTCTTCAAGTCAATTTTAGAGCGTAATTGCACTAATTTATTGCCATGACAAAGTACCATTTCATAATTTTGTACAGGAAGGACTTTTCTATCTAAAACACCATCAACGTTAAAGAAAACTTTAGCTCCTTTTGAAAAGTCAGGATAATCTTCCTTTTTTAAGTATATCATTTCGGCTTCATGCAATGTAACATCAGCAGTTTCCCTTAAAAATGTGTATAAATCGCAATCGATTATCCACTTTTGTACTTTATTGTAATAATCGACTACTTTTTGTTCCAAATCCGGAATAGTAGATAAATCTTGTGCGTTCTTTAATCTATCGCTATAATCGAAAGGCAGTTCAGCCGTAAAACGGGATTCTCCTTTAAAGACCTTTAATTTTTTCTCTCCTATATTTGCCGGTAAACGCAGACTTTCCCCCAGTTGTTTAGCTTTGCTTAATGGCTGTTCTTTATCCTCTAAATAGTATATTTTCACATCAACTCATGCCTTATCGGTCAAATAGAGTTCATTTTTCTTAGGCAAAACTTCTATTCCGTAAGAAAATTCACCACTGCTTCTTAAATAGGCATTGATAGGAAGAAGCATTGTTTGCCCTTCATCTTTAACAAATTGGTGTCCTATCAATATGTCATTGACAGAAACAATAACCTTACATTCCTGTTTGTTTATTTGGATGTAATACATTGGTTTAACAGGGTAGGACTTCATTAAGGAAGCCTGCTTCTCTAAAAATTCTTCAACTTTCATATCCATATTTTTATTTTCTAAATTATCAATAGCTTGTCCTTTACATAGAACAGGTAAAAGAAATGCTATAATAAATACGAATTGCCTCATACTGCTTTTCATTTTCATATCTTTTGATTTTTGATTGTCGCTCCAAAGTTACCCCGCCATTTAATTCCCTTTATGTCTCTTCAAAGAATCATTCTTTTCCTGAATATACTCCTCGCACAAGGGCAACAGCATATTTGCTTGTACACATCCTAATTCGCTGCTCTTTATCCAATCCTCACAAGCTCCGTTTTTATCTCCGGTTCGCTTGCGAGCCAATCCTCGACCGTAATACAGTCTGTAATCCTCTGGGAAATACTTAATGCCCTCACCGTAGGCTTCTGCCGATTCTTTGAAACGTTCTAAGTCATATAAGGCACGTCCCAGATTATTGTATATATCGGAATCCGGTTCACAATACTTGATAGCTAAGCGGTAATCAGAAAGTTCACCTTTAAAGTCTCCCATTTCATATTTAAGTAAAGCACGGTTATGATATGCTTGTGCGAAATATTTATTAATCTCAATTGCCTTTGTATAATCATCAATAGCTCCTTTATAATTCTTAATACTCATTTTAGCATTTGCTCTATTATAGTAAGCAATATCGTAATCGGGATTGAATGATATTGCTTTTGTATAATCCTTTATTGCTCCACGTTTATCTCCATTTGCAGATTTAACTTTTCCTGATTCCTTATATTTATAAGCACTCAGTGTATCAATTGTATTTTGTTCCGTTTTTGACTGATGTGAACCATCAAAACAACATATTAATAACAATAATAAAAAACAACCAATAACATATTTTACCATGACATGAATTTTAAATATCTGATTTTGCTGTTACTCTCGTGAACGGTTTAATTCTCTCGTCATTAATCGCCTCTTCAAGTTCTTCGACAATTGCTATTCATTATTAAAATAAGATATGTCATTAATATAATTCCATTAGTTCATCGCTGCCTTGTGGCATATACAGAGAAATGAACTTGGATGCAGAAACTACACGCATATTAGGGGAGAGTTTCTTTTGCTCTTCCGTATCATAAAAATTAGCTCGTAGAACATTATCCAATTCAACTTTACGCCGCAGATAGACCAGTTTACCATTTCCGCAAATAACCATCTCGTAATTTTCGATAGGCAACAAAATCCAATCTATAGGTTCACAGAGAAAACGAAATAAATCATCTGAATCAATATAGGCTTTTCTCAATGCGTTTTCCCCCAAATAATTCATATCGGTTAATACCCACGTAGTGGAAAGGCGCATCTTTTGGTACTCATAATACTTTCCATCTATCATCATTCGGCGGACTTTGTTATAATGAGCCAGAACCTTTTTTTCTAAGTCTGGGACTTTCCGCAGGTCTTTTGCCTCGGCAAGAATCCTTTTGTGATCGAAAGGAAGTGTAGCATTAAAACTTACAGAATCGGTATATATTGGAAGTTTTTTTGTTCCGATTTCTACCGGAGTATCTAACTCCACCAATGTTTTAGGCATACCCACCAACTTTTCCTTATAGTGAACAACCTTTATATTGACACTGGCATTTTTGGTAACTTCTGTTTCGCCAATACAAGGATAAACTTGAATGCTGACCGTATGTTTTCCACTTCCGAATAAAACATCATTGATAGGATAAAGCATTGATTGACCATCATTCTTTACAAAATGATGACCTATAGGAATATCATCCACTCTGATAAGTAGCCTGCATCCTGTTTTATTGATTTGCAAATAGTATGCAGGCTTTTCGGGGTAAGTCTCTACCATTTTCAATTCTTCTTTTATCAACTCTTCCAATTTTACTATTTCCTGTTTCATCTCTTTTTCTGTTTTTGTTTTCACTTGCGCATTGCCACAACTCGCAAATGCCATTATAGCCATAATTAAAAATGTTTTAATATTCATAATCCGGTATTTTATTATTTACTTTTCATTGATAGTACCAAAGATACCCCGCCACCCCTAAACTCCCTTTTCGTTTCCCGTCCGTTCTTTTTCGATAATCGACCATATTAGGATATTTAACGGCTTCATCTGGCATCTTTTGCCAAATATAAAATAAAGTTTTTAGAAAACACAGTGTTTGCTGTATTTTTCATTGCTACCCATACAAAAAAGCATCCCGAAGGATGCTTTCTCACTATTTTGTATTGTCGGCTCATATCACATCCGCAATCCTTTTTTCCGTTCCTGCCGGATAGCCGAGAAAGAAAAGTCCTGCTTTTCCTTGTCGAACTTCACCGCCTTGTCCTTCTGTACCCCGTCCGGCGTTTCCATCCGGCGCACGTTCAGCGGTTTCCCGTTGTAGAAGTCCGTCATCTGTTGGTATGTGAACTTTTCCCCCGTCCGTGCTTCCATCATTTTGCAGAGCGAATACACGTTGCACCCGTTTTTCACGCTTTCCGGTATCAAGTCCGGACGTTGGGCTGTTTCTTGGGGATAGAGTTTTGCTGCCAGCAGGCAGATTTCCGGCGAACGCTCCGCTTTCGGAAGCAGGGCAAATGACATCCAGCTATGTTCCGCACATTTTCGGTACAGCCCTTCCGTTTTCAGTTCCGCACGTACCTTTTCGCCCGCAAGGGCTTCCGTACCTGCTTCCTTTACCGCCTTTTCAGCCCGTTCCACGGTTTGCAGATGGGCAGGCAGCACACCCAAACACCGCCCGTCCTGTTCGATGGCATAGTCCGCTATCCGGCTGTCAATGACTCCCGGTGCAAGGGCACTCAATATTTCCGGCAGTTCAACATCGCCGCACCCGTTATTCGCCCTGATATATTCCAGACAAATATCCGGGAATGGCACATAGTGCAACAGTTCCAAGTTTTCATAAGCCAAATCTGCACTGTTATCAAGTGCAAGACGGCACATTTCCGGCGTTTTCACCTCTTCCGGCACGTGTGCCAGTTCCCAGCCGTCTTGCCGGACGGCAGCCGTGCACTTCTCACTCGTGCGTTCAAACCGGCACAATCTTTCCAGAGAATAATCCCCGTTCTCCGTTTCGTCCTGATACCTTCCCGTTCTATGGCTATGTTCCCGGACAAGTTCACTCAACCTGCGGATAGGAAGCTCTGTTTTTGAACTGATACCCAGCGGTATCAGTTCTTCATCACTTTTCAGCAACATATTGCCGTTGTGTATCGTCCCGTGCCAAACCAGCCAAAGCGGAGTTACGGACAAGGCTTGCGGGGTAAACCGTTGAAAGTCCTGCTTTTCCCCGTCTGTAAATCCCATCCGTTTAAATTCCTCTTTCGCCTGTTCGCACCCCATATCTATATTAAGAAGATACACCCCCGGAACTGTATTCTCTTTCATTGTTTACTTTTTTAGTCATTCTTCCGAATTGTCATTATTAAAACTTAGCTCCAGTTCCACGGTTTGGGAAAATGAATTTTCCACCCACACCTTCAAACTGCTCTGATCGTCCGACTGCGAAGTAAAATACAGCCGGAACGTTTCTTTCTCCAGCGGGTAACGGTCATTCGGCAGTAGCACCGTGCCATCCTCTGTTTTCAATGTACCTTTCCCGTCATAGAGGAACCAGCGTATCGTGTACCGGGTATCTTCCCAGCGTCCATCCCGTTTGAGTTCACAACGGATTTCCGCCGTTTCGTTCACCTTCAGTTTTTTGGGGACGGGCATCGTCTCCACCGTGAACGGGTATCTCGTCTGAATATCCAACTGACTATTACAGGCACACACAAGCACGAGGGCGGCCACTATGTAGCAGCCCACGAGCATTTGATAAATTATCTTCTTCATATACATTATCATATTATAGTAGTTATCGAATCATAAACCTAATTCCCACACCGACCTGCGAGTGGAATTTTCCGCAATCACCCCCGAACAGCATCCTTTGCCGTCCGTTTACCAGCAAGACAATCCTGTCCGTCAGGTATGCGGACAATTCCAGCGTCAGCGCACCCCCGTAAATGAAATTATCCCCGTCAGTCAGCCGTGAACCGTCCGGCATCATCGGCTCGCCCCAGTTCACCGTTTCATACCCGGCAAGGGCGGACAATCCCAGTGCCGCAAAAAATGTCTTCTTCCTGTCCGAAAGGAAGTTCAGGTAATACCCGCCTTCCCCCGTGAACTGGCTGACCGGATAAAGGCTGCCCCGGTAGTCATACCGCTTTTCCAGATACTCCGCACCGACCACCCAATGATGGGCGTTTTTCGTGTAAGTGCTTACCGCTATCCCGGCATGGTAGCCGAAACCGTTGCCGTTTTTCCAACGCAGATCGTCCGAAAGTCCGCCCGTGAACTGTATTCCCTTCATTCCGGGCAGGCATCTCTGGGCGTGTGCCTGGTTAAAATGCAGGCACACCCCGAAGAGCATGATAATCAACAATACCCTTTTCATCATTTACTTTATTTTCAGTTCGTTAATCACTTTCGCCGCCACAAGGTCGGCGTTCTCCACCCGTATCGTCTGATGCCTGCCGCCGTTCTTCTCGAACAGTTCGATAACCAGAATCTTGTCGTCCGGTATGGTGAACTGCGGAACGACGTACACCGTGCGCACATTGCTTTTCCCGTTTGTTATCAGTACCTCGTTATAGCTGCGTACCGGATCTATCGCCCGTTCCTGAATGGCGGTGCGCTTCGGCACTTTCTTATCCACAATCTTGAACTTGATAAAGTCCGTGTTGAAAGCCACGTTCGACCTGTTCCTTGTTTCCGTATGGAAATAGAACAGCCCGTTATGCGAGTGGATGGATTTCAAAAGGAACTGCACCCCGAAGCGTTTGCAACCCAGATGCTTGATTTCCCGCTTGTCCGCCTTATAGATGCTCTGCATAATCAGCTTCACCAGCAGCGGGCTTTCGCTGCCCAGTTCACGGAAATAGATATTCATCCGGGTATGCGAAAAGTCCGTTGTGTCCTCATTCTCCAAAAAGTCTTTCATCTCGATGTTCAGCATTTCCGGCTCATGCGCATACTTCGCATTAAAACTGTAAAAACTACCATCCTCACAAATCACCGAGAAATTCGTTTCCCCCGGAAACCCTTCGGTCGTAGCCTTCACCCGGATCACGTTCTCCGCCCCGTCCGCTTTTCCGGCAATAATCCAGTTGCTACCCAAGTCCACATACTTCACCGCTGACGGGAAAATAATATGCACTGTTTTTGCAAACGTCACCTGTACCCCGAACGGAGTAACCATCTGCCGATAGGGTAACTTTTGCGTAATCCCTTGATACAGGTCATTTCCGGCAACCGTCCGTACCGTGTCATTCACTTGTGCGTTCACGCACATTACTGCGCCCATAACGAGGGCAACCAATCCAAAAATCTTTTTCATTGTCTTTTCTTTTTTATGATTTATAGTTTGTTTATCTATTGTTGTTTAGCGTAAAGCATCAATTCATACCCCGCTTTCAGATGCACCTTCACCGTCCGGAACTTCTTCGCAAGATACTGGCTGCCGCCTTGCATTACTCCCCTTGTCAAATCCATAGCAATCTGCTGTCCGGCACTCTGCGCAAACGAAATGCTTGTCCCCAGTCCGCCGCCGATATTCGCAAGGGCTTCCTTTGCCGCTTCCTGTTCCAGCGACGAAGGAACGGACAAGCCTTTCTGCCCGTCACTGTCATACACCGCCAGTTCCACGGGCAACAAGTTACCCCGGTATTCGATGGACGATACCACAATATCCAGCCGTTCCCCCTGTACCTTTCCCGTACCCGAAACAAGGGTATTCTGCGGAATCACAAGGTTTCCCGCTTGCAGCGGTTCGAGCAGCCGGAGCTTCACCGTCTGCCCGTCCATAATCGTCTGGTCTTGATGGATGCACGCCCGTATCGTATTCTTTCCCATAGCGTACCCGCTGCCGACCGCCGTATTGAACCCGTAGTTTCTCGGCTGGCTGTACGCCCGCATGAACTCCGCATCGCTCATCGGCTGTTGCAGTCCCGACACCGTTTGCTGCCGTGCCGCCTGTACCGCAACGACGGGCTTTCCCATCCCTTGTCCGGTATTCTGTCCGGTAACGGGAACTTGCACGATCGCACCGCTTTGTCCTGCCTGCCCGTTCTGTCCCATGTACTTGGCGGCAAGCTCGTAGCTCTTTTCCATCAGGGCGACTTGCTCGTCTATGCCGCCCGCCTGTCCCTGCTGCGCATCCAGCCGGGCGGTCAGTTCTTCCACCTGACGTTTCAGTTCTTCCTTTTCCTCGTCCACCTTCGGCGTTTCGTAGAACGTGCCGAGTTGTCGGTTGATGTCCCGGTAGGCAACCGTCGAAGAGTTCACGCCCTTTCCCCGTGACGAACCCGAATAGTCCCTGAACGGCTCCCGTTCCGGCTCGCTGTCCGGCAGTTCCATTTCCACCTCGTCCGTCCCGTTATCAGCCGCAAAAGCGAAATCCTGCAACGAGCGTACCTTGTCCGCCTGCTTCTTTTCTACCTGTGCCTGCTCATAGGCTTTCCGCTTGTCGCCGATAATCCCGTCATTCTCCGGCAGCGGAATATCGGCGTTGAACGCCCCGACCGTTTCCCCGCCTTCGTCCTTCTTGTCCGAAGGTGCGAAGATCAGCCACATACTACCCAAAAACAGCAAGCCCATCAACGGGTACACCAACAGCTTTTTCCGCTGCTGCATCTGTTTCGGTGTCAGTTCTCTGGCGGCTTTCTTGTCCTTTCCGCCGCCTTTTTTCCCTTTGTCCCCTTTCCCCGTGTCCGGGGCTGCGGCATCCGTCACCGTTACGTGCTGCGTTACCGTTTCTTTTTCCTGATTCTGTTCTTCCATGATTTACTGGTTGTTAAAAGGATTGATTATACTGTCATTCTTTAGCCGGATTTGGTCGATATGCTCTATCCCCAGTTCCCGACCGTCACTTTTTCCGATGTTGTAGATGGCTGCCACTGTCATGTACACCGACAACCCGCCGAACACCACGAACATCACAAGGATAACCACCACCCGCTGATCCGGCGTGATACGCCCGCACAGGCGGCGGAGCTTTACGTCCGCCCAGTCCTGTATTTCAGCAATGACCTTCGCTATAAATTTTCCGACCATGCCGTTAGCGTTTGATGGTTTGCAAGTCCTTGTTCTCGGTAATCTCGAAGCCCTCGATGATGAACCCCTGCGGGTTGTTGTCACTCCTGACGGCATCCAACAACCGGCAGCGGGTGACAAGGCTTCTTTCCGTCACCGAGCTTTCACGGAGGATGATCTGGCGGGCGAACGTCCGCACATTGTACGGGTACTTGTCAAAGTCGCACCGCACGCTGTCGATCTGTACCATCTGGTTGATGTTCCCCGAAATCACCCGGTTATAATACCCCTTTTCCGAGAGGTCTTTGTAGTAGTTAAATGCGCTCTTGTCCGCCAGCATCAGCGAGCGTTTGATATTGCCCTCGATAGCCGACTTGTCCGGCGAGAGGGTGAAAAACAGCTCGTGAAACCTGCGCACGTGTTCCCGTGCTTCCACCGGGCGGTTCTGCTGCACGTCCTGCGAGAGTGCCAGCATCAGCGACTTCCCGTTATCCAGCACATAAATCTTCTGCCGTTGCGCTTCGGCAAAGCTGTACGACTTCCAGAGCGCAAAGCCCGTCACCACCGCACACAGGCAGATGAACACCAGCGCAAACAAACGTATCTGCCTGAAACTCGTTTCGATATTCTTCAAACTTTTAAATTCCATTTCCTTTCTTGATTTTTTAGTTACTTGATAAGTTTTCCGGCGACATTCCCCACGGCAGCACCCGCCCCGGCAGCGGCAACATTCCCCGCTTTGGCGGCAGTCGTGTTCATCGCACGGTTCGCACCGCTTACGCCGCCCGCCATGATGATCCAGTTCGCAACGGTCGGTATCGTGAAGTACCCGAATATCCCGATAATCAGGAATACCATGTACACCGTATTACTGCTGTCCGGTATAAAGGTGGGATCGCTCATCGCCTCTATGTCCTTGGTGAGCATCAACACCTGAATCCTTGCCAGCACCGAGCTGAACAGGTCGCTCACGGGCAGCCACATATAGACGGAGATATACCGGGTGATCCACTGCGTCAGGGTGCTTTGGAATCCATCATAGACGCTTATCGCAAAGGCGATAGGCCCTAAGATGGAGAGGACGATCAGAAAGAACGTCCGTATCGTGTCTATCACCAGCCCGGCGGACTGGAACAGCAGTTCCAAGAGTTCCTGAAACCACCTGCGTATATTCTGTTTCATCCGGTACTCCGCCCGGTCTATGTACATCCCGCCCATCGTAATCAGGTCGCCCGCCGACCATCCGAGTTCATCCAGTTTCTTGTCGAACTCTTCCTTATCCACGAGGTACGCCGTTTCCGGATTCCGCTTGTTCGCCTCATATTCCAGCCTGTCCTTCTGTTCCCGGTACTTGTTCATGTCGAAGGTCTGCGTTTCCAGCATCCCGTGGCAGCCTTTCACCACGGGAGAGAGAACCGTGTTAATCGTGCCCAGCACGAAGGTCGGGAAGAACATGATGCACAGCCCGACGGCAAAGGGGCGGAGCAGCGGGTACACATCTATCGGTTCGGCACGGGCAAGTGCTTGCCACACTTTGGCGGCAACATAGAACAGCGCACCCAACCCGGCTATCCCTTTGGCTACGCCCGTCAAATTCGAGCATAGCGGCATCATTTCCTGATATAGCGTGTGCAATATCTGATGCAGGTTTTCAAAGTCTATTGATAATAACATCGTCTTACCTTATTATATATATGTATAGGAATCCGTTCTCACCAATAGCGTTCGTCCGCCGAGCCGTACAACGCCATCACCCGGTCGGTATCGTTTTTCTTTTTCGCCCGCAGGTAACTCACCGAGATATTCTTGTTCGTGTAGTACTGCACCAGATTACGGTATTCCAGTAGCCGTTTATAGCTCTGGTCAATGATTGCCAGCCGTTCCGCATCCGATAGCGACATCCCGGTGATATTCACCACGTTTTTCAAGTCCTGCAATACGTCCGCACTCTCGCTTAGCAGCCTTGCGTATCCGAACGAGATAGTACTCAATTCATCCGGCGTATAGTTCGGATCACCTAACATCTTCTGGTAGTTCCGCACATAGATTTCCGAAATATCCGCCACCATCTCGATGCTCTTCTTTACCTTCACGCCGCCCTTTATCACGTCGTGTACGTCCTTTAGCGCATCATAATATTTTTTACCTTGCTCAAAAACTTTGGCGGTTTCTTTAAAACCGTCCAATGTGTTTTTCGCCGTTGTAGAGGTCTGCGCAATCTGTTTGACGGTATTGATAATCCCTTGCGCCAAGTTCCCCGGATCGCTCACAACCCACTGTGCGTTAGCCGTACCCGCTGCCAGCAGGCACGCCAACCCCATGACTATTGCTTTTATCTGTTTCATGTTCTTACTTGTTTAATTGATGGTTACTCCGTTTATATTCCCCGCCGGGCGACAGGTGTATGCGGTCTTTCTCCTTGTCATAGGTCAGCATCACCGCCAGCCCCGTTTCGATAAAGAGGTAGCCGTCCGTTTCACGCACGAGGTACGTTTCCGTCCGGGTACTTCCCGCATGGCTTTTCTTTATCACCGTTACCCGGTATTGCCCGTTCTCTTCCGAAAGGGTAAAGGGCGGCTTATTGCCTGTGCTTACCCAGTCGCCCCGCATCTTTTCCAGTCGGTCGGCGTTCGTTTCCTTGCAGGAAGACAGTACCGCCACCGATACCACTGCCGCCAGCAGTAGTATAATCTGTTTCAATCGTTTCATACTGATTTCGTTTTTAATGATGATTTGTACAACCAGCCGTTTGTACGTTTAGCCGTTTAGTCATTTAGCCAACCAACCGTTTAGCCAGCCGTTTGACTGTTCAACCGTTCAGTCGATTAGCCAGCCAATCAACCATCCGGCTATCCGTACATTCAGCCATTCATTTTCACATATTCTTTCCGGCGCAACTACTTGTACTTCGTTTCCGCCAGCCGTCTGATGGCAAGCTCCAAGTCGCCGCCCAACTCTTCCGCAAGGTTGAACACTTCCGTTTTCTCGCTCTCTTCGGTGGTGTACGTCAGGTATTCGGCGGGCGAAACTTCCGTTGCATACACCGCCGACTGCACCCCGTTCAGTCCGATCCAGACCTCTTTGTATTTTCGTCCGGGATGGTTGGCAAGGTTGATGGATAGTATCTGCGCTTTCTCCTTCTCCGTCAGTCCGAGCATCGCCTGTATGCCGTCAAACTTGTTCATGTACTTTTTCTGGTCTAAAAGGATTTTGCAGTCCGAGTTATTGATGATACTTTCCTTCACCACAGGGGACGAGATAATATCATCGACTTCCTGCGTGACGACAATCGCCTCGCCGAAATATTTCCTGACCGTTTTGTACATATATTTTAAATAATTTGCCATATTCTCCGTAGTAAGAGCCTTCCATGCTTCTTCCACAATCAGGAGCTTGCGAATCCCTTTTAACCGCCGCATCTTGTTGATGAACGCTTCCATGATAATGATTACCACTACCGGGAAAAGTTCGGCATTATCCTTTATACTGTCAATTTCAAATACTATGAACCGTTTGTGCAGCAGGTCGATATTCTCACGGGAGTTCAGCAGGAAGTCGAACCGTCCGCCCTTGTAATACTGCCGTAGCGTAGTCAGGAAGTTGTCGATATTGAAATCTTCCCGGCTTACCTTGATGTCCCTTTTCTCCAGTTCCGCCCGGTAATCATTCAGCATATACTCGTAGAAGGTATCGAAGCACGGCACGATACTGCGGTCTTGCTGTATCTTCTTGATATATGCCGATACCGCACTGCCCAGCTCGCCGCTTTCCGTTTTCGTGATCTTGTCGTCCTCACTCTTCCAAAGGGTGAGCAACAGCGTTTTTATGCTATCCTTTTTCTCCACGTTGAACTTGTAATCGTCTGTAAAGAAAGGATTGAAACTGATCGGCTTCTCTTCCGAATACGTGTAATAAATCCCGTCCGTCCCCTTTGTTTTCCGGTGTATCATTTCGCACAGACCTTGATACGAGTTACCCGTATCGACCAGTACGATATGGCTATTCTGTTCGTAATACTGCCTGACTAAGTGGTTCATAAAGAACGATTTCCCGCTACCACTCGGCCCCAAGACGAACTTGTTGCGATTGGTAATTACTCCCTTCTTCATCGGCAAGTCCGATATATCCAGATGCAGCGGTCTGCCCGTCACCCGATCCACCATCTTGATGCCGAAGGGCGAGAGCGAACTCTTGTAATTCGTTTCTTCCGTGAAGAAGCACAGGGCTTGCGGGATGAATGTGTAGAAACTTTCCTCGAAAGGAAAATCCCCCTCGTTCCCCGGTATGCCCGCCCAGAAAAGTGTCGGCACGTCCGTTGTGTTATGCCGTGGCTTGCACTCCATAAGGGCAAGCTGGCTGCCCACGTCATTCTTGATGTGTTTCAGTTCTTCCCGGTTGTCCGACCATGCCATCACGTTACAGTGGCAGCGTACCGAAACCAGCCCCTTGCTGTGCGCTTCGTTCAGGTATTCCTCTATCCAAGCCTTGTTGATCTGGTTGGAACGGGAGTAACGGGATAACGACTGCATATTCCTTGCGGTCTGCTCGAACCGTTTCAGGCTCTCCGTATGGTCGTCAATAAAGATATACTGGTTATACACGTGGTTACACGTCAGCAGCACGCCCACCGGGGCGGCGAACGACAAACGGCAATCGCTCCGGTCGGTGGATAACCGTTCATAACGGCTGTCCGTTCCCACGTTACCCGGCAGATCCTCTACGTCCGAAAGGGTATGCAGGCAGAGAAAGTCATCGCCTATCCGCATCTCTTCTGGGTTCAGCGAAATATCCTTTAGAACAGTGGTATCGTTTTGCGAAAGGGCGAAATATTTCTCCACGATACCCGCCGTCGTTTCCGTCCCGACAATCTCGTCCGCCCGCAGGCGGGCGAGCGTGATAAACCCGCTGTCGTTCATGATCCGCTCGAACTGTCCGACCGCTTCGAGGAACTTCGTTACCGCTTCCTTGTCCTCGATTTCCTTCGGGATAATCTTGCCCTTGCACAGCGTGCTGAACGTGCTTTCCTGACGGCTGCGCATCTTCGTGGTCTTGGTAAGGAACAGGTAACAGAAGTGGTTCAGGAACGGGCGTTCATTAAAGTGCCGTTCAAAGCTCCGGCTTAGAAAACTAAGTTCGTCCCTGTCGATCTCCGGCTGGTACTTCTCTTCGATGAAGAAGTCCTGTTTATGCACGATGGAGAAGTCCGGCAATACCTTCACCGCCTTGTGCCATGCCGAATGTATCGCTTCGTACTCGTTACTGGTAACGGTGAACAGTTCCGGCAGTTCCACCTTGAAGGCTACCGTCACGTCCGCATCTTTGCTCACGATGCAGCCGTTCTCTACTGCCAATAGCGGAAACTTGCTTTCCAGCGTTGCCGCTTTCATTACATTTCTCATTCTTTCTTGTATTTGGTAAATAATCGGGGAATTTTCAGTCGGTTCAGCACATACCTCGGATGCCGTTTCCGGGCGGCGGCTTTCATCAGCCCGTGCGTGCCGTATTTGGCATTAAGCCGGAACGTCAGCCATACCAGCAGCGTAGCCGCAGTCACGCCGAAGCCGATGCACACCCACTGGTTTACGCCCGTCATGTACAGGATAACGAACACCACGAACACGGCAAGCAACCCGGCGGCGAACACAAAAAGGTATTGGCTTTCCAAGCCCTTGAACTCCACGTTCCTGCCAATCCCCTTGTTGATTTCAAAGTTCATAACCCGCTTCTTTTACAGGAAGAAAGAGCGCAGGATAGTAGCGGCGACAATCAAGAAGATACAAGCTCCGAACCAGCTTGCCGCTGTCTTGCTCGTATCGGGATCACCGCTGCTGAACTTTCCATACACTTTTACCCCACCAATCAACCCCACCACCGCACCGATGGCGTAAATCAATTTCGTTCCCGGATCGAAATACGAAGTCACCATTTGCGTGGCTTCCGTGATACCCGCTTGTCCGTTGCCTTGTGCCATCGCACCAGCGGCAGCCATTACACAGGCCGCCATCAAAAAGAATCTCTTTTTTGTCATTGTCTTTTAAGATTAAATTAAACATTACTATTATTCATCAGTCGGGCGACACGCTGCCGTGCCCCTTCAAATTCATCCAGCATCTCGTCCCATACGTCCGATCCCATCACGGCGGGCAGCACCTCACGGGCTTGCTGTTTCTCCTGCTCGTCCGCATCGTCCGTGGCGATAACTTTGTGTACCATCTTTAAGTCCTCGAAGGTGTACCCGGTGGCAAAGTCGGGGTTGTTGTCGGGATAGTACGCCCCCAGTTCCTCTTCCAACTCTTCCGGCGTGGGTACATATCCCTCTTCTTCCGGCTCGTCCTCTTCCGGTTCTACCTCGATGTCGGAGTAGTCCGCATCCTCGTCCGCAGCGGATTCTTCCGCCTGTTCCGTGCCGTTATCCGCAGCCTTTTCCGGAGTACTCTCCGGCGTTCCGGGTGCGAAATTATCCGTTTTATCCGCTTGATTTTCAGTGTGTCCCCGCTTGTCTTCCGGCTCGTAGGTTTGTCTTTCCCGGTAGGTGCTTTTGCCGATAACCGTGTACGGTTCGTCCGGCTTTTCCGCTTCTTCGTCCGGTTCGTCCGTCCTTTCTTCCGCATCCGTTTTTCCCAGCAGTCCGGCTATGTCGGTGCGGTAATATTTCCACAGCACGCAGAGGTAGTACAGCAGCAGTACGGAGAGTATCAGTTTCAGTATCATGTTCCTTTCTCCTTTCCGCTTTAGAAGAGTTTTTCCATCTTCCCGGCGTATGCCGCTTCGATTTCTTCCCGGTACTGCTCGAAGTGTTGCGCCAGCACGTTGTCTATGTAGGCGGATAGCGACACCTTGCCGCCTGTCAGCATCATGGAGATTTTGGCGATCCGTTCGTGGTATTCACGCCGCACATACACGGGCTTCCCGTAACGGGCGGGTATATCCATCCCTTTGAGGAAGGTCGTGTCATAGTCCGCCGCCTGCTTTGCCTTGCGCCGCTTTCCGTCCGCCGTTTTTCCATCCAGCACTTTCCCGTCAGTCATCTTCCCGGCAACCCTGTTTTCCATTGGCACGGCAGTTTCCCCTTTTTCTGTTTCCTGTTCCGGTTCTTCCGCCTCTTGTCCTGTTTCTTCTGTTTCCGGCGCATCACCGTTGCCTTGCGGCTTTTCCGTTTCGCCCGCCATCATCCGCATAAGCAGTTCTTCGTCGATGGGCTTATCTGTTTGTTGTTTCTTCATAGCCTGATAGTTTGAGGATGGATATTATTTCATGTGCCAGTTCGGGGATTCCGCTGCCTGCGATCATCCGCTTGTCGGGAGCGAACAGCGTGGAACGGAACACCGTCCGGTTCTCCGCATCCAGTTCTTTGCGGAAGCGTTTCGTGTCCGGTATCTGTGTCGTGAGCATCGGCAGTCCCATTCCGGCGATTACTTTTTCATACCGTCCGTACAGTTCGCTCTTTTCCCGTTTATCCACCAGATTCCAGAAGAGGTAAAGCCCTTTCAGTCGGCTTGTTTCCTTACCTAACATCATCCGCTGCAACACGTCCAGAAAGGCGAGCGTGCTTTCCAGTACCGTTTGGTCGGCACTCACCGGAGCGAAGATGTAATCCATTTGCGCAATGGTGCGCAATATGCCCGACGAGTTCACCGTACCGGGCAGGTCGAAGAACAGCAGGTCATAGTTTCCACTGCCCGCCAATTCCGCCGCCATGTCCGGCGCACGTTCCACCCGGCACTTCTGTACCGGATAGGCGGCACGTCCCGGTTCACGCATCTGCTCGTATGCCATCCGTTTCAGGTACTCGTTTTCCAGTACCGCCCGGCTGTCCCGTTCCCGCATTTCGTAAAGGCTGTGTTGCGGAAAGTCGCAGTCGATCACCGCCAGCGGACACCCGCAGTTGTAGTGCAGGTAACTCGCCACCAGCACCGTGATAGCCGTTTTACCGCTACCGCCCTTTTGTGTGGCGAAAGCCACGTTCAAAGTCTGTTTATCCATATCGTCAATCAATTAGTTATTCATTCGGTTGCCTAAGCAATCGGTTATCTGTTCATTCAATCAATCAGCCAATCAGTCAATCGGTCATTCACTCGGTCAGCCGTACAGCCAGCCATTTGTTCATTCATCCAATCATCCGACCGTTCATCCGGCTGTTTAGCCGTTTAACCGTTTAGCTGTTTAGTCATTCATCCGGCTAACCGTTTAGCCGTTCGTCCGTCCATTCGTTCATCCGGCAAAATCATCATCCGTCCGGCTGTACATTCAGTCAATCATCCACTCGTTTGAGCGTCCGTTTATCCGTCCGGTTGAACAGCCGTTTTACCGCTTCCACGGCGCAAAGGAATATCAAAATATCGGTAGATTATTCGCTTGATTATCAGCGTGTCGCACCTTGTCTTTCCACCCGTAGGTTTGTCGCATACGGGCATAATGACCGGACGGGAAAAGGGCTGTTACTTTGCAGCCGTGAACCAAAATTCCGTAAAAATGAACAAGAATAGTAACCGCCCGAAGGACTGCCACGGCAGTCGGCAACAGACAAGGGCATCCCCAATCTGTCCGGTAGGACGGATTTTAATTTCAACCGAAATTAGCAAGTTGTGTGCTGCGGCACTCGCTTCGCTTTCCGTGCCACACCACCACCTTGCCCCGCTGGTGCAAAATCCGCCGGAGTTGGATTTTCCTTTGCGGGGGAGAGCCGTAAGCATACGGCAGTTTTCAACCCATGTTTCACTTAAAATTTAATAGGACTATGGATAGTCAGAAGAAGTATTCCAACAACCACGGGCGAAAGCCCAAAACCGACAAGATGCGCCACCGCTACGTGTTCCGTCTGGACGACGGGGACAACGCCCGTTTCCTTGCCCTTTTCGATGAATCCGGCAAGGCAACCCGTGCCGAGTTTATCGTTTCCGCACTCTTCGGCAGGGAGATAAAGGTCGTCAAACTGGATAAGGGCACGCAGGATTTCTACATGCGCCTGACCTCTTTTCATTCCCAGTTCCGCAGCATCGGCGTGAATTACAACCAATGCGTGCGTGCGCTCAAATCCAATTTTTCGGAGAAGAAGGCACTCGCTTTCCTCTACAAACTGGAACAGCACACCCTCGAATTGGTGGAACTTAGCAAACAAATTTCCGCACTGGCGGAAGAGTTTCAAACCAAATACCCCGTCAGATGATAGCCAAGATTTCACACGGCGGCAGCCTGTACGGGGTGCTTGCCTACAACCAGATCAAGGTGGACGAACTTCATGCGGACGTGCTTTTCGGTAACCGGATTATCGAACCACCGGGCGACAAACCCTACACGATAGAGCATATTTCCCGTTCATTCGGGGACTACCTGACCGCCAACCGCAAGACCGAAAAACCCATCCTGCACATCTCGCTCAATCCCGATCCGAAAGATTGCGTGACCGAGGAACAGTTCATAAAATTGGCGGAGCAGTATATGCAGCGCATGGGCTTCGGCGACCAGCCTTATATCGTTTACCGCCACAACGACATCGGACGGGAACACCTGCATATCGTTTCCGTCCGTGTGGACGAAACCGGGCGGGCGATTTCCGACAGCTACGAACACGAGCGTTCGATGAAGGTCTGCCGGGAACTGGAACAGCAGTTCAACCTTACCCCGGCTACCAAAAAGGAGTGGAAGGAAGGGCTGCCCTTGTCGCCCGTCGATTACGAGAGCGGCAACCTCAAAGGGCAGTTGGCGGGAGTGATCCGACCGATAGCCCGTGAGTGGCATTTCCAGTCGCTCGGCGAATACCGTGCGGTACTTTCGCTTTACGGTATCAGCGTGGATGAAGTCAAAGGGGAATATGGCGGACGGGAGTATCACGGCTTGTCCTATTCGGCGACGGACAAGGACGGCAACAAGGTCGGCAAACCCTTCAAATCTTCCGTCTTTGGCAAAGAGGCGAGTATCGCCGCACTGGAAAAGCGTATGCTCTCTTCCGCCGCATGGGTGAAGAGCCACAAGGACATTGCCACCGATACCGCCGCCCGCATAGCGTCCGCCATGCAGACCGCAGGGCGTGACCGGGCACATTTCGAGCGTGAACTCATGCGGCAGGGTATCGGCGTGGTATTCCGCACCAACGATGCAGGGCGCATCTATGGGGCGACCTTCATCGACCATGCCGACAAGACCGTTTTCAACGGTTCCCGTCTGGGTAAGGAGTTTTCCGCCAATGTATTCAACGACCTTTTCGCCGGACAGGATAGTATTCACCCGCCGCAGCAATCCGCCGGAGTGGAACGTCCCGCACAGCAGCAAGGGCATACAGGCGCATCCCAGTGGAACGGGCATGATACCGACTACCAGCCCGACCATAAGGACAACACCGCCCAAAACGTGGCAAACGCTTTCAGCCTGTTCGCACCCGTGCAGGGCAGCGCATCCGGCGACCAGCCCGCACCACAGCAGCGGAAAAAGAAGAAAAGGCGCAGGTACGGCAGACAGCAGTAACCTTCTGCAGTATTTACAATTTTAAAAGTATATCAATATGCAAAACGAAGACGATTTGCGTGGACTTGCCAAAGTAATGGAGTTCATGCGTGCTATCAGCATTTTATTTGTAGTAATCAATATTTATTGGTTCTGTTTCCAATCTATTCAGGAGTGGGGCATCAATATCGGCGTAGTCGATAGAATCCTGCTCGGTTTCCAGCGCACCGCCGGGCTGTTTTCCAGTATCTTTTGGACGAAGCTCTTTGCCGTGCTGTTCCTTGCCCTTTCCTGTTTGGGGACTAAGGGTGTGAAGGAGCAGAAAATCACTTGGCGCAAGATAATCCTTTGCGGCGTGACGGGCTTGTTGCTGTTCTTTTTCAACTGGTGGCTCTTGGCACTCCCTTTGCCCTTGTCGGCAAACACGGTGTTCTACATCGCCACCCTTACAGCCGGATATATCTTTCTGCTCATGGCAGGGTTATGGATGTCCCGCCTGCTCAAAACCAACTTGCTTGAAGACGTGTTCAACGTGGAGAACGAATCCTTTATGCAGGAAACTGAATTGAAAGAGAACGAGTATTCCGTCAATCTCCGCACCCGGTTCTGGTATCGTGGTAAAATTTATGAAGGTTATATAAATTTAGTAAATATTTTTCGTGCAACAATGGTATTAGGAACGCCCGGCAGCGGCAAGTCTTATGCGATAATTAACCAATATATCAAGCAGGTTATCGAAAAAGGATTTTCCGTTTTTTTGTATGATTTCAAATATCCCGACCTCTCCGAGATTGCTTATAACCACCTGCTTACTCATTTGGACGGGTACAAAGTCAAACCGAAATTCTACGTGATAAATTTCGATGATCCGGCAGGTAGCCACCGTTGCAATCCCATTCACCCGGACTTTATGACGGACATATCCGATGCTTACGAAAGTGCCTACACCATCATGTTAAATTTGAACCGCACGTGGATCAGCAAGCAGGGCGATTTCTTCGTGGAATCCCCGATAATCTTGCTTGCAGCCATCATCTGGTTTCTCAAATTGTTCAAGAACGGCAAGTATTGCACCTTCCCCCATGCGATAGAATTTCTGAACCGGAAGTATGCCGATATTTTTCCCATCCTGACAAGTTACCCCGAACTGGAAAACTATCTTTCCCCGTTCATGGATGCTTGGGAAAGCTCGGCGGTGGAGCAGTTGCAAGGGCAGATAGCCAGTGCCAAAATCCCGCTTTCCCGCATGATTTCCCCGGCTCTCTACTGGGTGATGACGGCGGATGATTTCACACTCGACATCAACAATCCCGAAGAACCGAAAGTGCTTGTAGTAGGTAACAATCCCGACAGACAGGGCATATACGGCGCAGCGTTGGGACTGTATAACTCCCGTATTGTCAAGCTGATAAACAAGAAGAAACGGCTCAAATCCGCCGTTATCATTGACGAGTTACCCACCATCTACATGCGTGGACTGGATAACCTGATTGCCACCGCCCGAAGCAACAAGGTAGCCGTCATGCTTGGCTTTCAGGATTTCTCACAACTAAAGCGTGATTACGGCGACAAGGAAAGTGCCGTGATTTGCAATACGGTCGGCAATGTCTTTGCAGGTCAGGTAGTTGCCGAAACCGCCAAAACCTTATCCGAACGCTTCGGCAAGGTCTTGCAGAAACGGCAGAACATGACCATCAACCGCAACGAGACTTCCGTTTCCATCAATACCCAGATGGATAGCCTTATCCCGGCATCCAAAATCAGCAACTTGACGCAGGGTATGTTCGTCGGAGCGGTCGCCGATAACTTCGACGAGCGCATCGAACAGAAGATTTTCCATGCCGAGATTGTCGTGGATAACGAACAGGTCAAGCGGGAAACCGCCCGTTACGTGAAGATACCGCAGATTATCGACTTCACCGACAAGGACGGCAACGACACCATGCAGCAACAGATTGATGCGAACTACTACCGCATCAAGAACGAGGTGAAGCAGATTGTCGCCGACGAAATCGAGCGTATCAAGGCTGATCCCGAACTCTCGCACCTGATTAAGAACGTGTGATGATAAATGAAAAACGGATATTCCGGCCAGACAGATTGCTGGCGGAATAGCCGTTTCTATAATTTATTTTTCTAAACATACATGTTTCCTTTTACTTTCCGTAATTACCGCTTCTGATTGATCTCAAATACTCATCATAAACATTCTCATCGCTCATGCCCGGATACCATTCAGATTCCTCTCTTGTTTTAAATAGAATCTTTCCATCATCACCATTAAATAAATATATGTCACACTTAGAATTATCAAGTATGATTGATATTGCATAAAACGAACCTCTATCCGTAGTAAATCTATTGATATCTCGTATATTTTTCCCTTTCTCTATATCAATACCGTATTCTTTTTTCATTTTCAAGATTAAGTCCTCTAATGAAAATTTATACGGGGCATCCATATCTTCTTCATGCACAACTTGTCCATTAATGTCATACCGATACACTTTTCCAACAACTATGCTGTAGAAAGTCATATTATATCCTTTGATACGTCCCATGCCATCATACAAACAAACATGGATATAGTTAGAATATGGGTAAGAACGGCTATCAATATAATACAGTCCTGTTTTTGCGTCTATATCATCATAAGATTTTTCCTGCTGTACAGTCATTCCATTGTTGTCTGTAAATTCATAGATCCACTTCTTTTGATTTCGTTCAAAAGCATTAATATCAAAATGTTTGATAACTTTATATTTCTTCTGCCACCTCATAATATTGGTATTTTTCACAGTATCGACCTTTTGTACTGCTGTATCACTTTTAGAAGAACCGCCCTGCACATTTTCCCTCGCTTGTCCGTTACCCGACAAACACACAGCCAGTAATATGTAAACGTACCATTTATCCATAATTTAGTTCTATTTATTCACCACACAACGGCAACAACGCATTAGCCTGAAAGCATCCCAATTCACTACTTCTGTGCCAGTCCTCACAAGCTCCGTTCTTATCGCCCGACTGGTTACGTGCCAGCCCACGACCATAGTACAACTTTCCGTCACTCGGAAAAGCCTTTATTCCTTCGCCGTATGCTTCCGCAGCTTCCTTGAAGCGTTTCAGGTCATACAGCGCACGCCCTAAGTTATTAAATAAATCCGCATCGGGTTTACAGTTCTTTATTGCTTGTCGATAAGTTGCAATCTCACCTTCATAATCTCCTATATCGAATTTTACTACACCAAGATTTATATAAGCATTTATATATTTGGGGTTAATCTCTATCACTTTTAGATAGTCAGCTATAGCTCCTTTGTTGTCACCAAGATTTGACTTTAGATTTCCTCTATTGTAAAAAGCATTAACGTATTGACTATTTATTTTGATAGCTTGAGTATAATCACTGATAGCTCCCTTGTAATCATTTCTTTTTGCTTTATTTAGCCCTCTATTATAATAGGCTTTAGTGTATTGAGGGTTAATTTTTATTGCCTTTGTGTAATCGGCAATTGCCCCTTGGATATCGCCGAGATTAGCTTTGCTATTTCCTCTATTGTAATAGGCAAATAAGTAGTGAGCATTTATCTCTATAGCTTTAGTGTAATAAGCAATAGCCTTTTTGTTATCACCTAGTTTCGAACTAATTTTCCCTAAATTATAGAATGCTGTATCATACTTCGGATAAATTTCAATCGCTTTAGTATAACATTCCATAGCAGCATTGTAATCTCCTTTATTAACAAGATCATTTCCTTGTATTTTCAACCTGATAGCTTCTGACGGAATACTATCAGCAATTGCACTATTGGAGAAACCGCCCTGTTTATTTCCGTTCCCCCGTCCGCAACCCGACAAACACACAACCAGTAATATGTAAACAGTCCATTTCCTCATACACTTATTGCATTTTCAAAACCTTAAACAGTATCGTATCGTTTTCACGCCATTTCGTCCAGCCGGAGAAGGGAACAGCAAGTTTATTTATCGCACGTAGATCCTCAAACCTTATCCAGTCGCCTTTCTTCTCTTTCACGTGTCCGCCATAATGCCGGGCAGGATAAAGTTCTTCCGTTACTTTTCCTTCCGGCTGGTCGTATAGCTTGAACTCGTACAAGTTCGTGACGAACTTTCCGACCAAGCTATCACCGTAATTTTCTGCGATAGGAATATCCCCCGTTTCTTTCTCGGAAGAAGTACCTCGTTTGGTATTGGAACAAGTCGCCATAGCTATACATATTAATAGGGTTATTACTGCTTTCATTATTCATTATTTCAAGTTGAACAATTCCGTAATAGATCATCACATTTGGTATCTCTAAAATATCCGCAATTCATTGTTTCCTTTTGGCATATAGAGTATTATAGTCAATTCATCTTCACACTCAAATCCTTGTTCATCAATATAAGAAGATTTAAGAATAGATTCTCTTGTATCTCGTTCTAATAACGTGATTATCCTTCCTTCTGCATAGAAGAATATTTCGTAATCATTAATAGGAAATATTTTCCGATTTTTGTGATACCCGAAAAAGGTCACATCATCTTCAATATCTTCGGATATTTCTTCGGAAGTCTGATACAGAGAATTGGCATATTGTGAATATTTGTCAAAAACCATATTCCAATAAGTTTCCACATCGCCAGCTTCATACAACTGACGAATTTCTTTCATTTTTTCCAAAGCCAACTGTTCTATATTGGGTATTTTCCTCAAATCGACAGCATCATCAAGCCGATAAGTATAGTCATACGGAACGGCAGCATCGAAATCCAAAGTCGTTTCATAATAGGAGAGCTTCTGGTCTATGATCTCTTTTGGTAAGTTCCAATCCAATACGGTTACTTGTTCCTCTATGGAAGAGTTCGGGGTTTTCCCGTATGTGACAGTTACTTGCAACCGGGTTATATCCGTCAAAGTCTTTTGCTGCGATGTTGGATAAATCTTAACCTGCAATGACTGTTTTCCACTTTTAAGTATAGACAAATTCATTGGAATACTACCTGTTGATCCCCACTCTGTGAAATCATTATGCAGTAGTAACCCATTTACGTCAAGTTCCACACGACACCCGCCTTTATTGACCTGTACATAATATACTCGTTTTTCGGAATACTCCTTCAACGACTTAACCAGTTCTTCCTTCATTTCTTTTTTATCCATTTTTTTAGTTGTTGATTGGCACGAGCCTGTTGTTATAATGCAGAACAGAACTGCAACAATGACAAGCAATCTATTTTTCATAATTCAAGCATTTTAATGTACATAATCCAATGTTTATTATTTTATCCTGCATTCTCCACCAAAGATACCCCGATTAGTATATTCTTATTCTCCTATATATTTTTTGACCTCTTCACCTCGATAATTCCAGTAAAACAAATGATCGTCCTTATCTTTGTTCTCTGGCGTTACCTTAAAGACATGAATTTGTGTTTCCTCAAATTTACATTCTCTCTCACCAACTCTAAGGCTGATGTCAAATCGGTTGTTTTGTTCACCGACTTTAATCAGAAATTTCCCCCGAATATCGGGATTAGATTCATCGCCAAATGCCGCAGGATAATTGCGTATAACCTCATTCTCATTAAAAAACAGATGCCCCGTATATACCGTGTCGGCAACGTTCCATGCCATTATCAAATGTTTCAGCCGTGCCATAGGATAATACTTTACATCATCAAGACTTCCGAGCATCTCACCATTGGAACAATAATACCCGTAATCCGGATCAAATACACTCTGCTCATTCTCAAACTCAATCTGAATATCATACGGAAACCTCTCTGCATAAGTATCCCATAATCCTTTAGGAATACCATTTTTCGATAGATTTTCAATCGCTTTGGGATAATCCGACAATCGACCTGTACAAAAATCATCCATTGTTTTATGACGGGTATCCACATAATCACTTAATTCTACTGATACCTCTTCTGCCTGTAGTGTATAATCCAAACGGACATAACGGTGCGCCCCATCGAGGTATAGCCATATTTTTCCTTCCGGCAGAAGTGTTATGACAAGGTTGTTGTATCTGAACCGCTGCTTTTCTTTAACGCCATAGTACCCCTCTCGAAATAACTCCAATATTCTGTTTTGCAATTCCTCTGAAAATTGGATATTTGCTTGATAGAATTTCTTCTCGGTATATGCAACCCACAAAATATCAATACTATTGGGAATTGGAAATCCGCGTTCTATGTCGAAAGCATTTAAATCGACTCCACCTGCTCCGCTTTCTCCGATACCCAATATCGGATACGAATCAAAGACCGGAAAACTTTTACCTTTGTTCCCGAAACCCACCTTGCAACGGAGAAGTTCAACCGGATAATTATATGGAGTACTGACAGACGGACTCCATGAAAAAACCGTTCTCGGTTCTTTCTTGTTGAACCTGATTTTGATTCCTGCCACCTTGTAAAGAAGAAAGCACAGCAACAGGCAGGCGATAACCAATAGCACCGCATTGGCTTTGTCCTCTTTGAAGAAATGATAGATCGTTTCCATAAATGACTATTTAGTTAGTGCCAACTCATGTGTTCGAGTTCGTAGGCTATAAAGGATATGATGATTGACAGGACAAGGGCGATGATGCCTATAATCAAATCCCCTTTACGGCACAGGCTTCCTTCCGGGTTCAGAAAGGCGGCAAGAAAGAATAGCCCTGTTATGATATAAGGGAATATTTTCGTGTCAAAATCCCGTACATCATAATCCGGATAATAAGAAACTATAATCCGTAACACAACGCTGATAACAGTTATTAGCGTGATGTTTAAGAGAAATTTTGCAACTGCACCCATACGCTTAAATATTAAGTTCATAATCTTGTTGTAACTCTTTCTTTTGCCAAAGATACCCCGCCGTCCTTCAATTCCCTTTTCGTTTCCCGTCCGTTCTTTTTCAATCCTAATAGACGTTAGGTATTTACTTTTTAGGTATCATAGTCGTATCTATTGCCATTTCTACTTATATAAAAACTAAAATACTATCTCCAATTTGTCGCTTCCTTTTCTCTTTCCTAAATAAAAAGAAATAGGCCATATTTCTTCACCACCATCATCTAAACGGAATAAATAATCTAAATCACATTTATCTTCCAATAATATCAATTTATTATTTCCATACAATTTAATGTTGTAGTTTTCTATTGGGGCGACTTTTTTGTAATTTCCTTTCATTAGGTTCATATCATTCTCTAATATTTTTTGACTTTTATCCTCACTAAGATAATGGCTTATCTTAATTCTTTCATCTCTTAATCTAAACTCATCTTGAAATTCAGCATATTTCTTTTTTTCATATAATTCTTTTATTTCATTATATTTAGCGACTACTTGCTTTTCTATATCTACTTCTTTACTCAAATCTACTAGATTATCAAGTTCACTTATCTCATAAGGAACCTCTGCTTTAAATATACATTCATATTCATAGTAAGGAATACCTTTTTGTATTTTGGGAATTGGATTGATTAATACCGGGACATAATCATCTAAATCTCCAGTATTTAATCTTTTTTTTATTTCTAAATATAAAGGCTCTTCACTGTTTATTCCCAGTTCTTCGTGTTGATAAACAGGATATAATTCCACTTTCAATTTTTGCGCACCACTTCTCAACATGAAGTGATTGATTGGATATGAACCCGTATACATTCCGGTATCCCAAAAACCATATACGGGAACATCGTTAATCAAAATACGAAAGTTGCATCCATTACATGACATAGTTAGTAAATAGTAGTTTTTCGGAAGACTATCATTTATAGCATAATGAAGTTCTCTTCCTTGAAATTTATTACTTGACTGTGAATTTATACAGCCAGTATTATTTAGTCCAAACATACTAAGTAATCCCATAATCAAAATTGTTTTTTGTTTCATAATATCTCATTTTTAATATATCACTCCAAAGATACCCCGCCGTCCTTCAATTCCCTTTTCGTTTCCCGTCCGTTCTTTTTCGATAATCGTCCGCAAAAGGATATTTAACGGCTTCATTTGTCCTTTTGCCCAAATATAAAACAAAATCCCGAAAAATACAGTAATTACTGTATTTTATTTCCCTGATGCCTGATAAAAGACTTCCCCCTTTGCTTTATATCACTTTGCACCCCGAACTTTCCCCATTCTCCCGCTATCCGCCACGACAAACCTGCGAACCGGATGACAAGTAGCGACACCCCGCTGTAAACTTGCTAATTATCAATGCTTTCCCCTATATATTTACGTCCGGTTTCCACTGAAACCGTTAGTATTCACCATTAAAAATTTAAGTTTATGGACGAAAGACCGGACAACAGCGAACAACTGATGGATATTCTTCTTGTCATGGATCAGGAGAAAAAGACCATCCAAGCCGTCAGCGGAGTAAAGGACGGAGAGTTACAAACCAAGAACCCGTTAGAGGACAACAACGACCTGCTACGGGTAGATCGCCACGGAGATATGTTCTCCAACTTCTTTTCCAATCTTTGGAACCAGTTGAAAGATCCCACCCGTTTCCATTTCTTCCGTGTGCCGGAAGAGGATGTGCAACGGGTAGCGGCAGATTTTCAGCAGACCGTGCAGAACCCCACGCCCGAAGGACAGGCACGCATGGCACAGTACGAGGTACAACATCCCGCACAGGCACAACAACAGGGCGAGCAACAGGCGCAGCCTGCCGCAGGGCAGCAACAGCAGCAGCCGACAGATGCACCGCAGCAAGGGCAGGCACAGCAACAGCCGCAGTACAAGTACGATGTGGAAAAGATAGATTGGAACTCGCTCGCCAATCTCGGCATCAAACGTGAACAGATCGAGCAGAACGGTATGCTCGACCAGATGTTACGGGGCTTCCAGACCGACAAGACCGTCCGGGTATATTTCAATCTCGATTCGATCTCCCATGCCAACGACAGCCAGCTTTCCTTGCGTGAAGCCCCCGACGGCAGGGTAGTCGTTTGCAGCCACGGGATTCTCGATCCCCAAAAGTTGCAGCAGCAATTCTTCGGGCATACCTTCACGAAGGAAGATAGCGACGCTATCAAGACCGCCGGGAACATGGGGCGCATTGTCGAACTCACCAACCGGGCGGGCGAGAAAGTCCCGTCCCTCGTCAGCCGTAACCAGAAAACGAACGAACTGGCATCCTTCCCGGCTGACAAGGTGCGCATCCCGGCGGAGAAGAACGGGCATACCTTCACCCCGGACGAGGTGGCACGGCTGAAAAAGGGCGAAGCCGTGGTATGTAAATTCCAGACCAAAGCCAAAGAAGGGCAGAAGCCCAAAACCTACGAAGCCCCCGTCCAGTTCAACGCCGCCAAGATGCAACTCGAATTGCTGTTCAATGACCGGGCTAAACTGGCGATGGACGCACACAAGGAGTTACAGAAACAGACCGCCAATCAGGAAGTCCCCAAGACCTTCCGCAAGCAGGAACTTACCGAAAAGTCGCAAACGGAACTTGCGGGCGGCGGCACGGTCAAAGTTTCCGGTTTGAAAGACCAGAACGGCAAATCCTATCAGGGGTACATCACATGGCAGCCCGGACAGAAATACCCCGCCTTCATGTTCCCCAAGGATTACAAGACCGCACTTGAAGAAGGACGTGTCAAACCCGCCGTCGAGAACGAGGTGCAGGTAGCCGTCAATTCCGAGGGCAAGACCAACGAAGCCACCAAGAGCCTGAAAGAAGCCTTGCAGTCCGCACAAACCCGTCCCACCGGAGAGCAGAAGGAACAGCAAGACCGCAAGCAGGAACAGAAAGAGGGCAAGAAAGAAGATAAGAAACAGGAGCAGCAACAGGACAAGCCCAAACCCCGGCAGCGCAAAAGTCCCCGCCTCTGATACCCGTTTTATCCGGTAAGATTATCACAAGTAATTATCCGAAGCATCCCGTCACTTAGGGCGGGATGCTTTTTGTCAAACTATTAAAAACCAAAGAAATATGATTACAGCAATTATCGCCGAGAAACCTTCCGTAGCGAAGGACATAGCAAACGTGTTGAATGTTCGCCAGCGTCACGATGGCTACCTTTCAGGCAACGACTACCTCGTTACCTGGGCGTTCGGCCATCTCATCCAGCTTGCCATGCCCGATGCTTACGGGTTCTCCGGCTTCCGCCGTGAAAACCTTCCCATCATCCCGCAGGAGTTCAAGTTCATACCCCGCCAGATACGGGAAGGCAAAGAGTACAAATCCGATCCCGGCGTACTCAAACAACTAAAGGTCATTGGCGAAGTTTTCGCCCAGTCCGACCGGATCGTCGTGGCAACCGATGCAGGAAGAGAGGGAGAAGGAATCTTCCGCTATATTTACAATTACCTCGGTTGCCGCAAACCTTTCGTCCGCTTGTGGATTTCCTCGCTGACCGACCGTGCCATCCGTGACGGGCTGGATAAGCTCAAACCCGGCAGCGATTACGATAACCTCTATCGTGCCGCCGAAGCCCGTGCCATCGCCGACTATTTAGTCGGTATCAACAGCACGCAGGCACTTTCCATCGCCGCCGGACAGGGAATTTTCTCGCTCGGACGGGTGCAGACACCTACCTTGATGATGATCTGCTCCCGCTATCTGGAGAACAGGAATTTCACCCCGCAGACCTATTACCAGCTAAAGGTCACGGCAGAAAAGGACGGTACGCCCTTCTCCGCCATCTCCGAACACAAGTACGAAACCCTTCCGGCAGCAACGACCGCCCTTAATGCCGTTACCGCCACGGGCACGGTCATGGTTGCCGATGTGCAGCGCAAGGAAGTGAACCAAGAACCGCCGTTGCTCTACGACCTTACTTCGTTGCAGAAGGAAGCCAACAGCAAGCTCGGCTTTTCAGCCGACAAAACCCTTTCCATAGCACAATCGCTTTACGAGAAAAAGGTACTTAGCTACCCCCGTACCGGCTCCCGCTTTATCTCCGACGATGTTTTCGACGAAATCCCGTCCCGCATTGCCCTTTTGGAACAATACCCCGCTTTCTCTGCCTATGCCGCCACCCTGAAAGGGACGGCACTCAACCGCCGCAGCGTGGACGCCGGGAAAGTCACCGATCACCATGCCTTGATTATCACCGAATGTCTGCCCGGCGAACTGCCGAAGGACGAACGCAAGGTGTACGATATGGTTGCCGCCCGCCTGCTTGAATCCTTCTCCGCCCGTTGCGTAAAGGACGTTACAACCGTCCGTTTCACCGCAGCGGGTAGCGACTTTATCACCAAAGGGACAGTAATCAAGTCTGCCGGATGGCGTGCCGTCCGTGGCGAGAAAGACGAGGAAGAAGAATCCACCGCCCTTCCGCCTTTGCAGCCCGGCGAAACCTTCCCCCTGCAATCGGCGGAGAATGTGGAGAAACAGACCAAGTCCCGTCCCCTGCACACCGAGAGCAGCCTGCTTTCGGCTATGGAGAGTTGCGGCAGGGAGTTGCAGGAAACCGAACTGCGGGACAGCCTGAAAGACATCGGTATCGGCACGCCCGCCACCCGTGCGTCCATTATCGAAACCCTGTTTTCCCGTGACTACGTGCGCCGTGACAAGAAGAACCTTGTCCCGACCGAGAAAGGGTTGGCGGTGTACTATACCGTAAAGGGCAAACGCATTGCCGATGTCGAAATGACCGGGCAATGGGAAACCGCCCTTGCCCGCATCGAGACGGGCGGGATGGACGCTGCCACGTTCCGCAGGGGAATCGAAGTCTATACCGCCCAGATTACCGAAGAGCTTTTGCAGGTGCAGGTATCGGTTGCGGACGGTGAACACATCCCTTGCCCCAAATGCCAGTCCGGGCGCATCCTCTTCTATCCGAAAGTCGCCAAGTGCAGCAACGTCGATTGTGGTGTTACCATCTTCCGCAACAAGGGCGGGAAAGAGCTTACCGACAAACAGATTACCGACCTTGTAACCAAAGGCAAAACGTCCCTAATCAAAGGCTTTAAGAACAAGGACGGCAAAACCTTCGATGCGCACGTCACCTTCGACAAGGACTTCCGCACCGTGTACGAGTTCCCGCCCCGCACGGACAAGACAAAAGGAAAGGGCGGCAGACGGGATTTTAAGGTATTACATCCGTGATGCACGATTAAGTTTCGGGTGTTCGGGGCAGAAAACCCCGTACACCCGTATACCCCCTATAAAATCAAAATAAATAGGACGAGTGTTTTGTATTTCAAGAGAATAGTTTTATCTTTGCAGCAACATGCTTACCCCGCTTCCCGTCAGATCAGCGCGCTCAGGGTAAGCCTTTTATTTTTTATACCCCTATGACTAAAATTCCTTACCCCAAACAACTCATATCTTTTCCGGATCAGATTGCTTTGCTCAAACAGCGTGGGCTTGTTTTCACGGACGAAGCCAAAGCCTTGCACCTGCTACGCAATATCAGTTATTACCGTTTGAGCGGCTACTGGTATCCTTTGCTGGCAGACAAGCAAAACCATCTGTTCAAGCCCGGCAGTACATTCGATGCCGCTTACAATATCTATAAGTTTGATAGTGAGCTTCGCAAGCTGATTATTACGGAACTGGAAAAGATCGAAGTGGCTGTACGCACACAGACCGCCTATATACTCTCTTCCCAATGGGATGGATATTGGTTTGCCGATGCTTCCCATTTTAACAATCCGGTACGTCACGCCAAGATATTGTCAAAGATAGATGAAGAGTACCAGCGCAGTGACGAGGAATTTGTTACAGCTTTCAAATCCAAGTATTCCGATCCTTTTCCACCAAGTTGGATAACGATGGAAATAACTTCTTTCGGTACATTGTCGATTCTATACAATAATCTGCTTCCTGGAAGGGCAAAGCGGAGCATTGCGGCTTACTTCGGGTTGCCCGACACCGTTTTTGCTTCATGGCTGCACAGCATTGTTTATATCCGTAACATTTGCGCCCATCATTGCCGCTTATGGAATCGGACACTTAGCATCCGCCCGTTAATGCCCCGTTCACCACGCAAGCCCTTTGTCACGCTTCCGGCGAATGGCACACGGCAGGTTTATTTCATATTGAGCATGACCGTTTATCTGTTGGATATAATCAATCCGAACCATTCGTTTGTCGAAAGGTTCAAGGATTTGCTTTCCCGCTATCCTTCGATAGATGTCCGTGCGATGGGCTTTCCGGTTGGTTGGGAAAACGAGGATATTTGGAAATAGGCAACAATGTTGCCTAAATTCAACAAGAAAGGTGCGACAGTGTCGCACCTTTCTTGTTATCTCCCATTCATGCGACACTGTCGCATAAATTACACCCTTCCGTACACCATTCGTACCTTCTCGCCGTCCAGCACCTTACAGGAGCGTACCACCCACATCGCACCGTCACCCGTAATATGCCACAAAGCTTTTTCGTCACCCCCTGCGACCTTCGGCAGCGTAACTACCACGATTTCATCCGCCAGCCCGCTATTGAGCAGCACAGCCGCAATTCTTTCGCCATAGGCGACCATCACCCCGTCACCCGCAGCTTTCATCCGTGAGAGTTCCGCCACGGTATCCCCCGTGATGAACTGCACCCCTTCTTTTTCCGTCAGGTTACAATCGGCTTGCGCCACTACAAAAGTTTCTTTCTCCGTGAGCGGCCAGCCGAGGTGATTCATAAATACATCCAGATAAGTTTCTTCATCCAAGAGCAGGCAATCGGCTTTCAGAATAGCATCGTCCACCTGCTTGTCGGCACGGGCAGGGCATCCGTCAATGGTTTGGTACACATACAAAGTAATCTGTTTCATAACGTTGTTTTTATCGGTTATGCCCGCCAGCAGCCATAAAAAAATAGCGTGAACTCACACTATTCCGAAGTAGAGGCACTGGTATGCCTGACAAATCGAATAGGCAAGCTCACGCCGTATATACATACAGCATGTGCATTGCGCCATTCGTCTGATTTGTCAAAAATTACCAGTTTCCTACTTCAAGACGTTTAGCGAACGTACAATCTATATAATCAAAACCCGCTTGCGTTCAAGCCGGGCAATGAACTTTCATATTTTCTGTTGCAAATATAGTGCAAACCTGCCGAACTACAAAAGAATAGCCCCGCCTTATCTCACGACAAAGCAGGGCAACCGTTCACTTTTCACTTACGCTTTCTCTCCGCCACTGCATCGAATCGGTTGCGGATAAACTCATGCACATCTTTCGCCCGGTAGAATACCTTCCCGCTGATCGTGAAGTAGGGCAGCAGCCCCATAGCCCGGTATCGCTGCAACGTCCGTATGCCGACTTTCAGCAGCAGGCACAAGTCCTGATTATCCAGCACCTCTTCACCGTCCAGTTGGCTGTTCTTTTTCAGCACCCTTTCCAGCAGCTTTTCGGTTGTGTCGAACCGCTGCATGATCCGCTGCATCCAGCCTTCAAACTCTTCCCTGTCCGTGTACATAGTAATCTCCTTCCTTTTCGACGATTTCCTTCTCACGCATATAGCGGATATATCCCTTTGCCGTCCGTTCCTTCACTTCCAGCATCTCCTGTATCAGTTCGCACAGTTCGATGTAGCCATACTTCTCTTGCCGGGTGAACGCTTCCCGTGCCATCTCCGCCAGTTCCTTCTCCTTGCGCTTCTCTTTCTCCGCACGGGGCTTTTCGCCCACGTACACGGGCATCCCCATCTGTTTGTCCCAGCGGAACTGCATGATAGGAATATCCAACGGGCTGCCGTCACGCACTTTCAATGCTTTCACGACCGAGATTTCCGGGTTCTCGTCCTTCTCTATTGAGAGGATAGCCGCCGACTTGCGCTGCAACTCGCTACCCAAGTGTCCCCTTAACTTCAACCCGTTCGGAACGAAATGCACCACGGCGGCGATGCACGTGCGGTAAATCCCCGCCAGTCGGTAAATCTCGTCAATCAACGCCACGCTTTCCCCCTCGTCATTGGCGCAGCGTATCAAGTCTGCCACCCCGTCGATCACCACCAGATGAATCCCCCCGTGCAGGTAATGGTACTTATCCATGCTCTGCATGATAGCCGTCAGTCGCTCGCTCCGTGACATTCCCGTCAGGCAATACACGTGCAGGAACTCCGGCATCTTCTCCCGTCCGGCACGCCGCAGCATCCGCCCCGTGTTCTTGTACAGTTGTTGCTCGCTCTGCTCCGTATCGTAGAGCAGCACCGCACGCCCTTTCCGGTTCGGCTCTACCCGAACGCCCAGCAAGTCCGCATCCGTTTCCTTCTCCTGAATCGCCCCGGCGACCAGTGCCGCCGTATAATTACTCTTTCCCGTGCCTTCCCCGCCCGTGATGCAGAGGATGTTCTCTTCCGAACCCAGAGGCACGTCCCCGGCGGTCACGATGGCGACCGCCTGCTGTGGCGGGTGGTCGTAGTCGATCTCGCAGGATTTCAATACCGCCATCGTGTCACCGTACAGGCTATCCAGCATTTTAAGGAACAGCTTCACGAACTCGTCCCGTGTCCGTCCCGCCTTGAAGTAGTCCGACACGTCCTTGTCCGTCTTTTCACCCGTCAGCGGCAGCACCAGCCGTTTCACCCCGTACTCCGTTAGCTGCTGTCGGTGCTTCTCGGAGCTTTCCAGCCCTATCTTATCCACATCGTACAGCAGAACGATATGTTTGAACCGATACACTAACTTCCGGATGATCTTTGCAGGTATCACCGATGTTTCCGAATTGAAACAGATCGCATGGAACCCGTGCGCCGCCAGCGTCAGCACATCCTTTTCCCCGCCCGTCAGGAACAGCGTGTCGCCTTTGGGCGGCAACTCTTCCAGCCCGAAGCAATAATTATCTCCCGTATGACCGCCGTACACGAACCGTACTTCCGATTTCGGGCGGTACACCTTCACGCCCCATTTCCCCACGTACCCAAATATCGGTTCTATGGCTGTGGACGTGAAACCGAACGCTTTCCCGTCTTTCGTTTCGCTCCGGTATTCCTTCAGCGACTGCACCCCGTATCGGTTCAGCACCGCTTCCGTTATCCCGTACCCAGCCCAATATTCCAGTTCCTTTTCCGTGAACGGCTGCTGCACCGTCCGGTACGGGCGTGGCTTGTGTTCCGGCTCTGCCGCCCGTTCTTCCGTCCCGGTCGGCTCTGCCGTCCCGTCACCTTTCATCCCGCTTCCTTCCGCCAACGGGACAACCCGCATGGCAGCCTGCCGTTCCCGTACCGTTTCTGGCGGTACATCTTCGCTGATACCCAGACACAGCTCACGGTCTATCGTTTCCAGTATCTCCACGAAGTCGGCGGCGTTCTTGCAGTCCAATCCCTTGATTTTCGCCACGATAAAGAAACAGTCGCCCGAAAAGTCCCCGTTCCCGAAGTCCTTCATCCTGTACGTCCCGCTACGGCGGTCATAATACACGTTGCACGAAGCCTTGCTGTCCTCGTACAGCGGGTTCAGGAAATTCCTGCCTACCCGCCACTTCACGGGCAGGTAGTGGCGGAACACGTCCAGCCCGTTACTCGTCCTTGCCAGTATTTCCTCTTTTCTTACCATACAGCTTGTATTTACGTTCATGCAAAGGGTGTGCTTCGACCATCCGGTCGATCTGCTTGTCGGGTGTTTCCCGCATCCACCGTTCCCGGAACTGCTCCACGTCCGTGCGGCGGTAGCGGATTTTCTTCCCGCAGATGGAGAAGGCGATAATCCGGTTCGTGCGGTAGCGTTGCAAGGTGCGGGGGCTGATTTCGAGATATTCGCACACCTCGCTGCCTGTCATCCACTTGCCCGTCGTCCGGCTGTTCTTCTCTTCCTGTCCCTGCTGTCCGTCCTGTTCTTTTTGCCGGGACGCTTCCACGTATGCCGCTATCCCGTCTATCTTCTCCACGAGGGCGGCAAACGCTTTGCTTTCGATTGTTATTACTTCCATAATCTGTTGATTTTTAGATTTATGGTCGCAAATGTCCGCCTATTCGATTGTTTTTCTTTTCACGTCCGTACCACCTTGCCAAAGATTTTTTCCGGCACGAAAAAAGCCGCCGGAGAGCCTTTTCTTCGGTTCTTCCGGCGGCTGCAAGCCGCTTGTCACTGGTTAGGGTTCGATAAAGTCGCTTTTAGCAGCTTGCTACGAACTTGGTAATCCCATAACTGGTTTTCAGTAAGTTAGTTGTCCGTTTCGTCCATCCGTTTGAGCAGTTGTTCGATCATTTGGTCAAGATACACTGTCCGGCTGTTCTTCCGGTTACGCATGGCGATAAACGTGTGGTACACGTCGCCCAGATCAATATGGAATGTCCGTTCAAATGCCGTCACGATGTCGATAATGTCCGCCTTCCCGTTATCCACGCTTCCCACCGCATGGATGCCGTATATCAGTTCCACCGCCGCCGCTTTCTTGTCCGTCCAGTACAGTTTCTTTCCCGATAGCGGTTCACCGTCCGCAGGCTCACGCATCCGCCTTGTCAGGAAGGCTAACAGCAGTTCCACCGCAATCAGCCGGGCGACCAGTCGGTCATATCCGGTGGATAGCTCCGCTTCCGGCTCGAAGATGAACGTGTCCGTTTCCGGGCTTATCTCCGTTTGTCCCCGTTTGAAGTAGAAGTTGTCCCGGTACGTAGCCCCGCTACGGTAATACTGGAAGAATGACAGGCTATTCTCAAAGGCTGCTTTCATCTTCTCTATCTCACCCTGATAATAACCTGCGGCAAGCTCATTGCTTGGCGGTCGGTTGCTCTCGATCTGGTATAGCTTGTAGAAGTAGAGCAGCCGTCCGAGTATCAGCGGCTTTTGATACTTAAAAAATCGGATTTCCTCTGCGTCATCCTTAAACTTGTGTGACAGTGCGAAGTCTTTCAGTTCAACCATCTTTTCTTTCAGGAACTTCGTCATTTCACGGCATCCCGGAATAATGTTTTCCCCTTCCAGATTGACCGTCCCCGTATATCGGTCAATCTCCTGTAACATTGAATCAAAAAATTTATCCATGCAATCCTTTTTAGGTTTCTAAAAACGGCTGCAAAGTTACTGGCAATCCGAATATTACTTTTTTCGTTTCCCGTCCATTCTTTTTCGATAATCGCTCAAATCACACAAAAATCAATGTAGCAGCTTATTTCATTAATTGTATCAATGGAACGAAAACAAATTGTAAGTTATAAGAATTACCGATAATGTGAAATGTACGAATAGAACTGTTCCGTTAGTTTATATCTTCTATGAAATAAAACAACCTATCCAGAATCGAAAAAGAATCAAGATAAGAGGTAATATAATCAGTATCATTTTATTTCAAATCTAATTGTTTATAATAATCAACTATATGCTTGTAATATAGTAATAATATCCTCTTTACCATTCTTTTCCGCAAACGTTAAAGCACTCCAACCAGTTTTTTCTTTTGCATGAACGTCTGCACCGGATTTCAGCAACAATTCAACCGCATCCGGATTTCCTTTGATTACTGCCGAGATTAAAGGGGTAATTTTCTTTTTAGTGGTACTATTGACATCCCCGCCATAAGATAACAGCAACCGGATGCTTTCCGTCTGTCCGTATTGTGCAGCCCAATGCAAAGCCCTCATACCGCCCTTGTCCGGAATATTAGGATCAATCCCGGCTTCCAAGAGTAATCTCATAATTTCGATTTGTCCGTTACGTGAAGGATTAATCAATGCCGTTTCCTTATAATGTTCACTTTGTAGATTCAGTTCTTTAGGTTGTGCATCAAGAATCAATTTAAGGATTTCCGTATTATAAGTAGCCCAGAACAATGCGGATTCACCATATTTATCTACAAGATTAATATCCGCACCAGAGTTTAATAAAGCCTTTACAATATCTATAAAATTATTTCGTATAGCAGCTTTCAGAGCGGTGAACCCCTCTGTGTTAGCCACATTGACATCAGCACCCTGTTTAAGCAAGGCATAGCATAATTTGTCATACCCCCAATTAGCTGCCAGCATCAAAGCTGTCGTTCCGACATGAAAAGGTTCATAACCTTTTGTATCTGAAATCCCTAAAGTTGCATTTACTCCATTTTGTAACAACTTCTTAATTTCTGTAATACCTGTCTGTTCTGTAGAATAACTCTGCAAAACATCATTTATCGAATTGGTTTTCTTTCTTCCGAATATCATAATATTTCTTTTCTAATTACACAATCATATTTATAGGAAAAAGTCATTTCAAATACTTCGCTTTCCCAATATTCCTTGCCACCACACCGGAGTATATTCTTTGGTACGTGGGTAATCCTCAAATTCTGTTTCTAATCTCTCCGGGTTATCAAATACATCATTGGGTAATAAAGACTTATTGTCATAATTAAATTCAATAATAAATTTCTTTTGGGTATCAAATTCGATTTTACATATAAGCCATGAACCTTCATTGCTTGCCTGCTTATACATATCATCTTTTATTTCTGACAACAAGTCCGAAGCTGCTAAAGAAACAGGCATTTCAGTTGTCGAGTTTCCTTGTATGAAATATCCCTTTGTTCGCACATCGCCAATACAATGCGCTTCTACAATAATTTTACTCCAATTACCTGTACAATACTTATTGAATACTTTCATCGAATTTTCTATAACTTGCCGAATCTTCTCTTGTATCGCAGGTGTTTGGTAAGTCTGTGTTCGCTGTGGAATAGCTAATTGCTCCACAATAATAGTATTTTTCAAATACTTCGCTTTCTTTCCCAATATCTCTTGCCACCACACCGGAGTATAATCTTTTGCACGTGGGTACTTCTTAAATTCAGCAACAAAATCATCTGAATCTACTAAGTGGTCTTGTGGAATCTGGCTTTTATCGTCATAGACAAATCGGATAGAATACGTCAAGTCAGGATTTAGCTCAATGATACAATAGAACCATGCACCTTCCACTTTTGCCTGATTGTACATTTCCTTTTTAACATCGTTCATTATATCAAACACCTGCAAAGATGTTTTCATTCTATGTTCCTGCCCTTCTTTAATTACAGCATTTTTTGCTCTTAGCCCCACAGCCATACAACGAGTAGATATTATAATTTTATCCCATTTATCATTGTAATCCTTATCATATAACATTAATGCGCTATCTATGACTTCTTGAATTTTAGATAATATCGCAGGTGTCTGATAAGTCTGTGTCCGTTGTGGAATAGTGTTTTGTTCCACCTCTTTTTTCTTAGGGGCATCTATTCGGATCAGCGGCACATCTGATTTACGGCACAGCGTTTCTACTATATCAAGATACCAGTTCCAGAACTCCCGCCTTTTTCCCGCATCCCCTTCATCCACAAAAGGATTACCCCCGGCAAAAGCCATCGAAGCGAAAAAGTCCGTATTCCATACCTCGTACTCAAACGCACCATCATCTTCTCCCTCGTATTCATCAATATCCAGCATAGCGGCGGCATGATCCGCTATCGAATAACAAAGTGAGATTACCGCCCATCCTGCCATACTTTCCGTACAGGATTGCCCCTCTACATAGTTACGTAGTCTATTCGCTTCTTCGACTAAGGCATCCGCTTTCCCTTTCCCGTGGTAAAGGTATTCGTCCGCCGAACACAGCAGTTTCCGCAACAAGGTATCTTCAATCTCATTTCCCCAAAGAGGATATACCTTCTTGCAACACTCCGCAAACACTTTGTTCACTATCTCCACGTTACCGATGGACTGTAACAGTTCCACACGGCAGGACAAAGGCAAATGACCGTTACCGCTTTGCTCTATAACCGTCCTTAGCTCGCTTATTTCAACTCTTTTGCTTTTCATAAAATGGGAAAGAAGTGTTTTTATATTCATTGTAACTTATCATTAATCTTTCATTATCAATTTTTCCGTATCTCACCCGGACTTGCCCCGAAATTCATCTGGCAGAACTCCGTCAGGTACGATTGCGACACAAACCCGCACACCTCTGCCACTTCCACCAGTGGCAAGTCTGTTTGTGTGAGCAGGTTCTTCACCTTGTCTTTCCGCAGTCCTTTCAGCCATTCATGGGGAGTAGTACGGAACTCTTCACGGAACAGCCGCCGGAAAGTGCTTAGGCTGTACCCGCAAAGGTCAGCCAGATGTCCCGTATTCTTTGCCTTCATGTAGTGCTTCGTAACCTTCTCCACGAGCCTTTTATTCTTCACCATTCCCAGATACACCTCTGCCTGCAACAACTCTTCACCCGTCATTTCCTTTACCTTCGCACGGGCAATAGGTATTTCCAGTTCCGTAGCACCTTTCGGCAAATCCTCGCTCTTGGTGCAGTGCGGACGCTTCCGTTTCATTTGCTGTACATACTGCGCCAGTCGGTTATACACCCCGTTCAGATACCCCCGTTCGGGATAGATATGCAATATCCGGCACAAGTACAGCAGTTCCCTGTTGCACCCGTAGTTGATATACCAACTCGATAACCGGAACACATACCGCAGTGCCGCATCTTCCCGTGACAAGGCAACCAGCATCACATACGCCTCGAATCCCTTGTCGCTGTACGTCACCGCTTCCGGTAGCTTGTTCAGCGTATCTGCCACGAACCGCATTACCCGCCCGTCCTCGGCAAGCTGTTCCAGCCCCGCAAATTTCCCCGCATCCTGCTTGCTTCGTATCATTCCTTCCATTGTTTCCACCAGAACTTGCACCTTCTCCGCAATCTCCGGTTCTGCCGCCACCGTCCGCAGCAGTTCTTGGCTTAATGTTGATGTTGTTTCCATATCAATAAACGCTTTATACTATTTATATTCTTGTGAGAGCAGATTCCACAGCTCGGGATTAGTCTATTTATCAACAAGTAGCAATAATAATTCGCCACTTCTGGGCTTTGCTCCGGCGTCAAGCAATATTTTGACAATCTCCGTATTATTCTTTTTCACAGCTATATACAATAGAGATTCATTATGATAATTTTCATTCGGATTTGCTCCCCGTTCTATAAGCATCCGCACACGCTTGACATCATGCTCCAAAATAGCCATCCATAAACAAGAATATCTACCGCTGTTCACATTAGCTCCCCGTTCAATAAGTAAATTAGCCGTGTAAGGATCTCGGTTTAAAATAGCCAGATATAGTGCCGTACGCTCAATGCTATCACCTTCCCTGCCATTATGCTTCTTTGTTCCGGTAGCATTTATATCCCACCCGTTATCTAATAGAAATGCCGTAATAATAGCAGCTTGCATAGATACTGAATCGCTATAATTGCTTTCATTATCACAAATCTTGTTTGTATAATAGTACCAAACCATAATATCTGGCAGATTCTCATAGTCCGCTTTGGGATTTTCGCACATATAGCGCTTTGCAAAATCAATCCTATTTTGGCTAAGCATATAGCTGAACGGATGATTATCCTGATATCCGGCACGTGACAATGCTGTAACCAGACCCTCATAAGAAATTTTGTCATCACGAAGTTTCTTCCGTGCTTCATCTATCACGTGCCAATGATACAGCCTTTTAACTTCGCTTATTGCTACATACACGGGAAGAATAATATAAAGAGTAATCATTACCCCCCAGATCATATTGCGTGTTGCGGGTTCACTGCATTTATAAACAGCCAATATCAGGGTGGTTGGAAATGCTATACAAATCACTGCTGGTATGATAAACAATAAGATGATGCCACCACCGACAGGACCTCCTATACGAAATGTTTTTGACAGCGCCCATATTAAACTGCTACAAACAGGTACAGATATAGCAATTGAAAAAATTATCAATTTTAGTTTATCCATATTCTTATTTTTTTATTTTTCTTCCTCTTAATCAGAGATATTTAAATATTAATAATCTCACATATCAGCTTGTAGGGTCAATTATCAAATCTATTCCACCATCTTTCAATCGCCCTGCGTGGAGTAGCCGAACACCAATCGCCCACACATATATCCGTAAAATCTTCCGCATGGCATCGTTCCAGATATTCCAAAAAGTGTAGTACAGCCTTCCTCTGTTCCTCACTGAACAACACCAGCCTTTCCCGTACAAACTCGTATAGCTCCGTTCCGGCATCCGGTAATGTCAGCGAATGAACAATGCTTTCGGGTATCATGTCCGCACCCTCATAATCTTCCAGTACGAACAACATATACGCCGGAAGGTAGAACCTGAACCCCTGTGGCTCAAATAAAGGCAACGCATCCCGTTCTTGCACGAGCAATTCACGGGGCACATCCAGCCAGTTCTCATAACGGCTGAACCCTTCCCGTATCTGCTTCCGTTCCAGATCATTTCCTTCCAAGTCGTTCGTTATATACTCCGTACCCGGATAAGGCATATCGCCAAAAGCTGTTTTTATTTCTTGTATAATCATCTTTTTGTATCTAATTATCTTCAATAGTATAAGGGATTTCTTTTATAATAGAACCATCTTTTCCACTCACACTTAGTATTACATCTTTTCTATCAGACAATGGGTATATCACTGTATAAACTACTAAATCATCTATAATATCCCTACTTATTCTATAACGATAATCAATAAAGCCATCAGGTAATGTTATTCCCTTAGGAATAAATACTCCTCTTTTTTCTAAAAGACTTATTAGTTGCTGAAATGTAAAACAATATCCCTCATCTTCATTGACTTCTTTTTCTAACTTGCCCTCTTTTGAATAATATAAAGAAACTCCTAAATACATATCACCTGTTATATTTAGAATCCTTTTTGATTTCATATTACCATTCGCAAAGTATGTATTCAGATAACAAAAATATGATTCTTTAGAATATTCTTCAATAGTATATTCCACCTCATTATCATTTATATATTTACTATATACTCTTAGGGTATCATCGTTCAGCACTTTATAACCTTCATGATAATTAGTAACAAAATCCTTCTTATGCCGTTCAAATGTGGCAATGTCAAACCTTTTGGTACATACCTCAATAGTATCGTTGCCCTTATTGGAACTGAACATATTACCGAGCAACGTATCATGATCAAGGCAAGACTTGTTTTCCTCTACCTCAGACCCATTCTGAACGGACTTCTCTTCTTCTGTCAGCTTCTCCTTTCTATTGGTACAGGAAGAAAACAAACTCAATATTCCCATAACGATAATCAGTATTTTCATGGTTCATGTATTTTGTATTCCGCCAGCAACAAGTTTATCCCAGCTTTCAATCGCCCGGCGTGGAGTAACCGAACACCAACCGCCCGTACATACATCCGTAAAATCTTCCGCATGGGATAGTTCCAGATATTCCAAAAAGTTCAGTATAGCCTTTCTCTGTCCCTCATCAAACAGCACCAACCTTTCCTGTACAAACTCGTAAAACTCCGTTCCGGCATCCGGCAATGTCAGCGAGTAAACAATGCTTGCAGGTATCGTGTCCGCCTCTTCGTAATCCTCTACCGCAAACAGCATATACGCCGGAAGATAGAACCTGAACCCTTGCGGCTCGAACAAAGGCAACGCATCCCGTTCTTGCACGAGCAATTCACGAGGCACATCCAGCCAGTTCTCATAACGGCTGAACTCTTCCTTTATCTGTTTCCGCTCCAAATCGTACCCCTGCAAGTCGTTCACGATACGTTCCGTACCGGGATAAGGCATATCGCCAAAAGCTGTTTTTATTTCCTGTATAATCATGTTATTACGTTTAATTATCTACAATGACACATTGGTATTTATTTATGATAGAACCATCTTTACCGCTTATCACTAATTGAGATTTTGTCCCGCCATCCGGTGTATATGTTACTACATATACAACTGAATCTCCGATTGTATGCTTGCTTATTTGACCATTCCAAGAAAAATCCCTCATAAGTAGTTTTACGCCTTTGGGAGAATAGATGCCTTTCTCTTCCAAACAATGCATCAGTTGTTCAAAAGTAAAAAGATACCCCTCGTCTTCATTTACTTCTTCTTGCAATTTGCCATCTATGGAATAGTAACGGGAAATCCCCGTGTACATATCACCACCTATTATTTGAATCCCTCTTGATTTTATGTTACCATTCTTATAGTATCTTTTTTGATAACATAAATAAGAGTCTTTATGATATTCTAAAATAGAGTATTCTACATCATCTTCACTCATATATTTACCATACTCTCTTAGTGTATCATCATTTAATATTTCACGATATTCCTCATAACACTTATCAACAATATCTTTCTTATGCCTTTCAAAAGCCGCAATATTAAATCTTTCAGGACACCCCCCGATAGTATCGTTGCCTTTATTGGAACTGAACATATTACCGGACAACGTATCATGATCAAAGCAAGACTTATTTTCCTCTACCTCATACCCATTCTGAACAGACTTATCTTCCTCTGTCAGCTTCACCTTTCTACCAGTACAGGAAGAAAATAAACTCAATATTCCCATAACGATAATCAGTATTTTCATGGTTCATATATTTTATATTCCAATGGCGACAAAGATACCCCGTCACCTCATATATCCTTTTTCGCTTCCTATCCATTCTTTTTCGATAACTACTCATTAGAGCAATATTTCTTGATAATGGCATCCACTTTCTTTTTCCATTTATTAGAGAGTGAAACACTTGTAACGTCTGTCATGTAAAAATGACCATTCTTATAAGGAAGTGCTTTGGTTTTTCCAACAAATATGTAGTAAGTCTTTGGAGGAAGATCTGCTTGCACTGATATGCTTTCTATCATACCATATTCTATTATTTCCCCGGCTTCATTTTTAACATCATCATGTTTTATCACACTTGAATCATCAAACGCTCCGCCTTTAAAGGCTTTAATAATGTCTCGTGTTTCCTTTCGGGTTAAAGGGATTATCGAAGCAGAATCCGAAACGCTCCACCATGCGTCCACATACCTTTTATCAATCAAGCCCAATGAATCAGAATCTCCGATAAAATCGTATAGGAAGTGCTTCTTTTCTGTTTCACCGTAATCCTCTTGTTGTGCATTGGTATTTAATCCTAAACTCAGTAATCCCATTATCAATACTATTTTAAGTTTCATATTATTTCATCATTATTGTTTTTCCAAATATAGCACAAACTTTCAGAAAACACAGTATTTGCTGTGTTTTATTTCCATGCGGACACAAAAAAAGCACCCCGAAAGGTGCTTCACATATCACATAAAAGATTGAACGATATTCAATTTCCGTTCAAAAGAATCATTTCAGCAGTTTATATACAGCGTCAAATTGCCGTTTCAATCGTTCGGTATCAAGTCCTGTGGTAAAAGCCAGCACGTATGACATTCCCAGATGTGCCATTCGGAACATATCGACGACCTCTTCCGTGGCAATATCATTTCTGATTTCCCCCGAAGCGATTGCCTTATCAATTATCTTTCGCCACATCTGTTGGTCTTTCTCAAAGATAGTATCCATTTTCTCCACAAAGTTCGGATAATACTTGTACGCTTGGAACAAGAACTGAAAATAGCATTTGGCACATTCCTTTCTATCCACACCCAGTTCATTGCTTAGATAATCCATTGTCCTTTCCACCCCTTCGATATAGGTTTGCAGGAAGTCCCGCAATGAAATATCTTCCGCAAACACGAACTTGTTTTCCACCTTGTGCGGTTCAAAGATATAGGTATCTACAACCGCCTTGAACAGTCCCAGTTTGTCCTTCGTATGATGATAGATACCCCGGCACGACAATCCGATAGCTTTCTCCAGTTTTACCACCGTCACCTTCTCGTAATTGTCCTGTAAGAACAGCCGGAACGCATTTTTATATATTTCAGCCTTATTCGTTTTCATATCAGCGCAGCATATATTTATCTTTGGTTTCCACGAAGATAATACATTTCTTCCGAACAGCCATATCTCCACCCGTAAAACCTCACATACACCCCATTTTAAGACAACCCTGCACCTGTAAAATACACCATGAATATCAGCGGTTTACAATATCGTAAAAACGCACTGTGCAATCCTCTTTTTGCACCCCTTTCATTTCCAGTCCATCCGTTCACCCTCAAAAATCCCCCCCCAATAAAAAAACACCGCATTTATTTCCTATTTTCAGTCTATTTTTGTACATTTGTACCAGGTTATCAGAGCAGAGCGAAGAAACGCAAAGAACCCCGTACCGTTACTAATTCGTTACCTATTACTCTGTCACTTCTTCTTTTTAGATTGATTACAAGCAATTTATAACAAATCTGCTATTTTTATTATATACTCTCGCATATAGAGACTAATTGTCCATAGTCAATCCACTTATGTCCCTTGCTATTGTCAAAGTTCCACAAGAGATATACTTAAAATGGATTCTACAATGCAGGATAATTATTGTCAATTAGAAAATTATATTCTAACAATTTTAATAATGGAATCTGCTATATGAGCTACTTCTTCAAACGTATTGTTTTTTCCTAATGATATGCGAATAGTCCCCTTTGCATAATCAGAGTTCAAACCGATAGCTTGAAGTACATGAGATATTTGAGTAGTAGTACTATCACAAGCAGAACCGGTTGAAACACAAATCCCCATTAAATCCAATCGGTGAAGCAGCAGCTCGCCTGAAAATCCTTTAAAAGATAAACTAATAATTCCAGGTATGTGGTTAACGCCGTTGCGCTGGTATTCAATCTTAGCTGCATTCAAGGTATCTATCAACCGTGTTTCTAAAGCAGAAATATGTTGATTGTTCAACAATAATTGGTTAACGTTTTCTTCAAGTGCAACCGCCATTCCTACTATAGCCGCTATATTCTCTGTTCCTGCTCTCATATTGGATTCTTGACTGCCACCTTTTATTAAAGATGGCCAATCTACACCTTTCTTAATGTATAAGAACCCAACCCCCTTGGGCCCATTAAACTTATGAGCAGACGCTGATAACAAGTCTATTCCAAGTTGATGAACATTGATTGCAGTATGACCGACAGCTTGAACAGCATCTGTGTGAAACAACCACCCTTTATTATGTGCAATCGAAGATAATTCACTAATTGGTTGAATAGTGCCAATCTCGTTGTTCGCAAACATAACAGACACAAGCCCATTGTCAGAATTCTTGTAACATTTAAGTGTATCTGGTGAAATCAGTCCCACTGATGATACTGGTAAAAAAGACACATTATGACCTATACATTGAAAGTATCGGCATGGATTCAGAATCGCATGATGCTCAATAGAAGAAATGATAATTTTTTTGTTCAAATCAACTGCACCATTAACCACCCAATTATCGCTTTCCGTTCCACAAGAGGTGAAATATATTTCTTCAGGCAAAGCCCCGATACAGTTTGCAATTATTTCCCTTGATTGTTTTAGAGCTTTCTTTGGCATACGTGCAAATGAATAAGGCTGTGACGCATTACCGTATTCAATTAATAGGTATTGCGTCATAGCTTCATAAGCTTTTTGACTTAACTGCGTTGTTGCTGCATTATCCGCATATATTTGCCTAATCATTCTGAACTGAATAATTTACATCCTTCTTCTTTGAATTCTTCAATTTTATCAAGAATATCTTGCACTGTACAATTAAGAAAATCAGCAAGACACTCCATGCAATAGTAAGACTTGATACTTTCACCTAACAGTTTCTTGTTTATACCAATTGTGTCCTTGTCAAGTTCAGTCTTTCCACAGGCTATGCACTCATACTTACTCTTCATATTCGCGAATGGAAAAAGATGGTACGTTCTTACCCTTGTATTGTGTATCAATCATCCCCATCTGCTTCACGATGATTTGGCGCATCTTTTTAGCTGGGATGAGACAATATTGATTGAATTCGTGGGCATTTATATCCTTAGGAGATCTAACGTGTGGGAAAAGTAACTTCAAAAAAGCTGTGGTAATACGCTTTATAGCTTCTGTATCGCGCGTATCGGCATTATCTGGATACTCAACAATCCTATCAACAGTAGCACGATATGAAACATCATCGCGCAAAAGATGCATGATTGTAGAAAAATATTCAGAATTTAGAGCCCAACCTGAAATTTTCAAGCCCTCATTCATTCGAGGGATGTCCCATCCTTTAATGAAACCATGTATTCGATCCATCAATGCACTTGTCCTGAATATAGTAGGCAAACTTGAAAACATATTTTGATATTCATCCATCTTCTCTTCGTTGATGTTACCCAACATTACAAATCCAGCATCAGCAACATCATTCTTATCTCCGATTTTGACAGTCCCTTGTTCCATATAACCTTGAAGTGTTTGGGTCATTTCATTAGGATTATCAAACTCCACTTTTTGAATTTCATCAAAGGCTATATAGTCGTGAAAGAAAACAAGTCCTTCTTCTCGTCGTGCCAAATCATAGAACAGCTTAGCACGTGTCATTTTACCAGCAGACAGATAACCGAATCGACTAATACCTCCAAAAAGATAAGATTTACCTGTACCTTTGGGAGCAAGTTCAATGAGATTCAGACGCTTTTCAACAAAAGGCAGAAGACGAGTCAACATCGACAACTTTTGATGTTCATTTTCATAACCGTCAGCATTATAGTCAATGGCACCAAGAAGTACATCAATCCACTCTCTAACAGAAAACTCTTTCCTAACATCCTTGAAATAATCAAGGTCTATCTCGTAAGGACAGAAGTTTCTGAAACTGAGTAACTTTATCTTTCCCTTTACTTTACCATTGTTTTCGGGATAGCGATATCCCAACTCAACAACACCCCAAATCTCTTTAGTTTTAATAAGTTCGTCCTTGCAATCTTCCCATACATTGGGTTCAATAATGGTTTCCTTATTTGGAAGTCCAAAATCCGGTAGTGAAAAAGTGACTTCTTGTGTACTAATATTAATGTCGATTGAGATGCGAGTTAGTATTTTCACTCGCTCATTCTCGACTATTATTCGATTCTTGATACCAATCCATTCTGTTTTTGACGGAATATTAGCTTTAACAAAGTTTGTCATCTGTTCTACATCAAATTTTCCGTCTTCGTCTTCAAACATTTTGAGCAACCAGTCTCGCAAAAATGATGGTAGTTTCAAATCCTTAAAGCAGTTACTCTCTTTAAGGTCTTTATAGACTACCATTTCATCGAAATATCTCTTTAATTTTTCTTCCATGTTGTTAAGTTAAAAGAATTTTCGTTCAGAAGAGCCTTCTTTTTTAATCTCAAAGGTAAGCTCTTTAGCTATTATTCCACCCGAAAGATAAACTGTAAATTTGTATTTTCCCGACTTTTTAATGTCGGGCATTACTACTTCATATAAATAGGGGGTACTTGTCTTAATAACTTCATAAGAATATCCGTTTACACTAATTGAAATTTTATCGGAATCAACACCAATATATAGCTTCATTTGTGCATTTGTCTTGAAACTTACTGGTATAGGCTTGTCGTTCATTATCTCGCACTTAATGGTTGCTTTAGATTTATTAATGCGGATAAGTGGAACAGCGACCTCCTCAAGCGTTGCTCCGCCATGAACTTCAACTAAAGCTTTTCTTCCACCTTTGAATCGATCGTAGTTGGCCAAACACCAAAAGCTGTTTTCTTCCGTTGCAAACTCAGGCTTTTCTGATATATCAGACACCGGGCAGCAACGTCCCGAATGTTTTCCTTTTTCAGAAACTTCCCATTTTGTTTCAGATTCATTAATAACAGCCAAACGGCTTGCACCATGATCAGAAATCATATATGCAACTTCATCAGCATCCATAGCCTTAATCTGAGAAATTACTTCATTAATTATATCAAGTTCTTTAACCAAATGAATGGGCAGTCTTGTCTGTTCATAATTATAGCGATTCTGCCCGTCATGCTTTAAATCATCCAAGTATCTAATGCATCTCACACAACAGCCCGCCTCTTTAAATTCATTTATAAACAACTTGTTTACACTCGTTATTGATGGTAAATCACATCGTGCAACATCTGCTTGAAATGTAAGTCCCATATTGTAGCACTTATTCTGAATATATGCCAAGAATTCAACGCCAAGCGCATCTACAAAGAATAATGTTTCTTTTGTTGAGTCCTTTGGTAATTCATCAACATAAATAGAACGTGGTTTCAACCAAATATTGTAGTCACGCTCTACGGCCTGCTGATTAACAATAACACGTAATTCCGGCAAAATACAATTGGACAGTTTACTATATCTGTATAACTTGAAATATCTCGTCAATAATTCATTCTCAAATTCATATGGTTGTAAATAAAGCCATAAATCATTATATGTCCGTTCTAAGATAGGCAGCAATTTGTCAAATGAAAGCACATCCGCATAAGTGCAAATTAATTCAATTGTACGTTCTTTCTCTTGAATAGTTAAATCGGTTAAATAATGTAACGCTACACTTCCTTTGACATATATTTTTTTACAGAAGTTTGTCAGTTCGTTTGTATACTCCAGCATTTGTGTAAGCAAATTCCTCCTCTCCTTATATAGAGCAATAAAATTTGCATCCTCAGGTTTGTAACTAAGAATATGACAAAAAACAGTATTAACGAAATCATCAAAAGTCTTAGCTTTCAAGACCACACTTGACAGATAATCGTTGCTCTTTGCTCCATGTATTCTTAATGCTAGGAAATAAGCCCAACGCTTAAATGGAGAAAAACCTTTGAAACCCTCCATAGCTAACGCAAGATTGTGTAATCCGCCAAATTCATTTTCCACAAATTTAATCCAGCTACCGTTGCGTTCAATTGTCAATCGAAGTTCTTTCCAGTTCTCTTCTGATCCTATTTTTTTATCTATTGTAGATAAATCAGGTTCTGCCGAAACAAGCACTTGATAATCTGAAGAGTATTCATGTATCTCAAATACAGAATTTGGATAATCATTTTTTGACTTATTTGTCATTAAACAAATTTCCGTTGCACCGCCTTCAAGAATTCTTCCCATTTTATAAAGAGCGTTTATCCCATCTAAATATATTACAGGCTTTGGAAGATTTTTAGCAATGAAGATCAATTTAGGCAGAGGTTCAACATCACCACTAATTTGATATATACGCCCCGAATCAAATAAACGCTTATCAAATTTCTCTAGATACTTCGCACAGCCACTTGTAAAGATTATCAATTTGTTGCCACATTGTACTTCCAGCATAGACCGCAAAATATTCTTCACAACAACTTCACCTTGCAATAGCAGGAATGGAGAAAGCCCCTCAAGGAATAAAACATCATTAGAACTTATCACCTCATTTTGTATTTTCTCAATCTGAGGCAGGGAGTCGTTCTTGCAATATAAAGGATTACCAACGTGTATGAACTTATTATTTCCAACTTCATAATGATCCATGAGATGGATTAGAGTATGTGAATTAGGCACATCCACAATGATTGGTAAGTTCTTGTCCGAACTAAGATACTTATCAATTTTTTGTTGTACATAATTTATATCCATACGCAATCTTGAAATTTAATTATTCTTAATTATTTGAATACCCACACTCATATTATTCCTTATAAGCTCTTTTAGATATCTTTTTACATCATCTGCATTCATTGAGTCTATTTTTTGAATTGCAGTGGCGTAACCTACGGAGTTATATCTCGACTGAGCAAATTGCTCAATAACTTTTTGCACTATACCAGAACTCATCCAATAATACGGTTCGTCAGAACAATGACCTACAAGGTAGTCTTTTACCTCATTAATATCAGTGAGCATCAATGCTTTGTCACTAAGTATTATTGACTTAAATTTAGCATCTCGTTGATTAGAGTCATTGAAGATATCCCAATATTTAAATTTCTCTAAGTAATTCAAAGCCTTCTCGATATCCTTATCACTTGGATTTGAAGAATTTACAATATCAAAAACTGAACGGCACACTTGCGTATCATCATTAGCAACCATTATAAGAATCGGCATTTTATACCTGCGACTCCAAGCTAAAGGAGAGTCTGTACCAGTCTTTTCTTTCCAAAGCTCTTTAAGTTGAATTGATCCTAATTCTTTCTTGTATTCAGCGACAAGGTCTTCAACCTTCTTACAGTAAGAAGCATTATCCATTGTGAAACAACTTCCCGAAATTTTTTTGAAAACTTTTTCTTTGTCAGTTTCACTCAAATTTTGAAGATAGAAATTACACGACTTCTTAAAGACATCCAATTGACCTTGATAAAAAGCATTAAACTGTGCACCATAACCACGTAACATATCCAAAAACACCTGCTTTTTACTCTCTTGAAGTTCGCCCTGGCTTTTAATATCACGAAGCATGCTTAAGAAAGGTGCAATGTCACTAACATCATTCTTTATCGTTTCATAAGACAAACGCAGATTACCGCACTTCTCATTCCATGCAGCAATAGTTGCCTTGAATTGAGACAGGTTACCAAGCAGTTTGCCCGTTTCAAGAATGATGTTATACTCTAATATAACAGCATCAATCTGCGCATCAGTAGTTTGACGTTTCCAAACCCAATTAGCTTCTCCTGCATCAATTTTCAGTTTCAGTTCATTAATATACTGTCCTTTATCATCGATTTGTTTAGCAATAAGCGGTAACTCTCCATCTTTATATTTATCCAAATATCTAATCATACCACGCTTACATTTTTCATGAGTAAGAAGATTATGTAAGTCCTGTGCTGCATGAGGATATAAGCAATATATTTTACCAATACTTAACGCAATATCACTGTCAGTCTTGTTACCCGACATATTATTTGCCAAGTCTTGATAACCTTGAATCAATTCCTGAATAATATCCGTACGTGTTTGCTTCGACTCTTCATCAAGAATTTCGTTTAAAGTCCAAATTGGGAAGTACAAACTATCTTTCATTTTGATTCTCACACGATCGCGAGCACTCTCTACAGATGAACAGTTGATTCTGGAAATATCAAAGGCCAAAGAAGTTCCTTCAATAAAAGCTTTTTCTTCAGAAGTCATCGTAACAATGAATTTATCACGGTAGCGACTATTTGGTGTTATAGCTTGCTTGATAACTTCATCAACCATTTCTTTTAATTTATTTAGGGAAAGTTCGTCACTCGACAAACCATCGCTCCATGAGTATTTGTTTGCAACATATTCTTTGAGAAGAAAACCAATAAAGAAAGCTGTCATATTGCATGGCATGAAACCGTAAGGCTCTTCAGTTAGAAATTCATATATTCGTTTAATTGATATACGTCCATTATCTTTAAGCTCGTCTTCAATCATCCTATCAAGATCAGATTTTATACGAGATATTGGTTCTGATGGATGGCTTATCCAATAATGTTCTTCCTTCCAAGCATTGCCTAATGCGACTCCTAGATTAGCATTCTTATTGTTGTATGTACCCTTGATAACCTTAGTTGCACCGCATTCAATACCAACCTGCAGGCTGTTAGCATCCCACCAATTGGAAATTGATTTGAAGTTATGTTCCAACGATAATGGAAATCGCTTACCATTGACATTTTTAAATTCCTGATGTAGACAATCAATACTATTCACGTTTAGCCCAGTTGGATAACTTTGCGTAAAGAGCACAAACTGACCTTGCTTAATAACCAATCTCCACTTCTGTAAAATCTCTCTTGCATAATTGTTATAGGTAGTAGACTCACTATTATCTTTACCAATATAATATGTTGATGTAGCTATATTTTCCACCCATTGCTCAAACATGTCTTTTCCCAACGGCGTTTTACCACAGTCTATAAAAATAACTCCACTATCGGCATATATATCCATGGCTGATTTGATTTTCTTTGTCATAGCAGCACTCTCACCAACATCCTTTGAAAGTCCTACGACAACATAGAAATGCAGACGATCTTCTCTTGCATAGTTTACAGACTTTCTTGCTATTTGGTCAAAATCTGTAATCCCAGCATACTCAACCTTAAATCGGCGAACTAAGTCATGTGGAAGTTCTATCGCCTGATTTAATCCTCCCTCCTTAATTAGCGTGGATGTTGTACGGTTTCTGAATTCATCCTTTTTCTTTTCTATTTGAGCAACATCCATTTCTCCAGTTAAAACAGAGTAAAGAGATTTTCCGTCTTTAAGGTTCTTTTTATAAATAACCTTATCGCGAATCAACTTTTCCGCACATTTAACAGCCTGCCCATCGTCCAAATCTGTACCTTCAAAAGCAAGATTTAGATTTCTTTCATCCGGAAGGAAAATTTCTACTGCATCACCAGCATTTTGCGACAGTGCTTGAAACATAAGGATCGTTTTCAAAACTTTTCTCTCCTCGTTGTCAAGCTGATTAGACAAATTACTGAAACGGTCTAAAATCTGACGAATATTTTGCGCAAGATCATTCTTCCCTTTATCATAAAAGTATCCCCATAGCATATCAATAGTCAAGAATGGATTTTCACTATCAAGCGGTCCAATAGTATCAATGAACCATTGGAAACCGAATTGTTCATCACTACCATTGTTTTTGATAAAGTCGAACATACTGCGTTGGTTAGATGCAAATGATGCAGAGATATGTTTTAAAACGCAAGCAGAATATGGATGAATTGGCAGGATACCCTTCAATTCATCATCATTAATTTTAGCATATTTCTTAATCCGTTCTCGTGATTCATGAGTGCGAGTCTCTAGCTCCATAAGAATGTCATCCCAATCTGCCTTAACAATTGGATCATCTTTTTTTTGCATAGCCTTGCCCATTAATTGGAAAGCCATATTTTCGGGGAGTTGAATGATACAAGTTGGTGATATGAAGCGGTCTTTTATCTTCTTCTTATCAGTATCGTCATCACTTAACCCTGCTTCGCTTCTATGAGTAACTGGAATAAAACAGAATGGTTCTAACTGACTTAAATCTAGAACATGTTGAAAACCAGTAAGACGATGAATATTATTACTGAAATATTCAGTGAACTCATCCCAAATAAATATGATCGCCTTCAGCTTGTTTACTTTGATTACCTCACTAATCCAATCACACATCAAAGCATCGTCAATCGAGAAAGCCTTAATTTGCTTTTCATTAGCAACCTTAAATATTTTGTTCATCAAAGTTTGCAATGCCTGCTCAGTATATTTACTCAAATGGTCAATAATATCATCAACCGACTCATCGTTAAACAGTTCACAATAACTCCCTTTTACAAAAACTTCAAAACTCCGTTTATTTTCTTCGTTAGAAAGATAATTGATAATTCCCGTTCTTAACGCTCCTGCTCCAGCATTGGTTATGCCCTCAGCTTTAAGTGCGGCTTCAATACTTTCTTGCATCACAAGAAAGAGGTCATTGTCACTATGAATGGACGAAGAACCATACCGATGTACTGTAATAATCTTCCCGCTACTTTTTGCAGCAATAAATTTTTTACGCAAATCATCGTCAAGATTAAACTCACGGAAATATGCATTAGTTTCCTCCTCAGTTGCATCCAATAAACGTTTCAGCGTTAATACAGCATGGGATTTTCCTGTACCATAGGCCCCTTCAACCCATATATTAAGTTTCTGTTTACGCTCAATGACACTAAGTGCTTGTTTTAACAATCCAATAAACGTATCGTGTGGATAGAACTTCTTCCACAAGTCTGGATCTTTCTTTATTAAGTCGTTGTTGACGGCTGGAAAAAATTCCGGGTCTATATCAAAGTATTTACGATATGAATCCATGTCATTTTATGTTTAAAATAGGTCAAGAACATCTTGCGAAGTCTTATCTTCTTTCAGAGTAATATTATCAAGGTCGAGTGTAAATGCAGCATTAATGTAGCTGTTATAGTTTGTAGACAAACCAGTTAGCAACTGCTTCATCTTTTCCTCTTCGATGCCAAAAATACACACTGGACTCACGCCATCGCTATCAATATTTTCATCATACAAGCGCGATAATGTAAATTGATAGTATCCACCACAAGCTTCAGCAAACTTATAAAGAGAATAAAGCAGTACTTTCGGATCAGGAGCTACCCAAGGGGTACGAACTAGTGAAACGGCTTTTTTCCCCTCGTAATTCATCCTACCAAAACCAACACTTGAAAACGGTAATTCTGAGATTCGGGTAAATGAACTCCAAATATCTGCCACCCACGATTCTTTTGCACCATCATCAACTAACAATGAGATAATATACTCCTTTGAAGACAATTCATTAATATCAACTCTCCTTGTTAACCAATTAAATTGGGGTGTATAAACAAGGTTTGATAACATTAAAGCCCAACTCGATTCGTTTTCCAGGCCCATCTTGTCAATAATAGTGGTAGTTTTGCCGATTGTATTGTTACTAAACAATTCAGCATCTTTAAGAAAACGTTTGAAAAAGTCATACATATTTGTACCCAGAGAATGTTTATTGGCAAAATCTTCTTTGTACTTAAAGAACTGATTAAACCAGTCCATTTTAGGGGCATGATGTGAATAACAGTTCAAACTTTTGTTTTTTGTATTCATCTTTGATATTCCTTTAGGTCTTTCTAATGATTTATAAACTAAACATCCTTTCTCTACTTTATGGCACATAGAGCAATGATGGCATGTATCATCAATGTAAACAGTTCCATTTCCCATGTGAAGAGCGCCATGGTGACAATCAGCTTCACATACTCGACACTGCACACAAGATGCTGTTTTACGAAATACATTCTTCAACAACTTTACAAAGTTGGGAGCAGCTTTCGCCAATTTTACATCAACTTGTACTTTTAACGTAGCGTCCTGATGTTCATCAACTTCAAAAGTATATATCTCACCCCGAAAGTCAATTCTAAATGGTGATTGTTCGTTCTGTAAAATACCAATGGTTTTTATCCATTGTTTCCAATCCGTTGTCGGATGATTTACTACTATTGTTATGTATCCACGACTCTCAAACTCGTTATAATTTGCTTCAATGTTTAAGTCTCTACCATTCTTACGAGCCTTCCATCCACCATTTACTATAAATTGGTTCAATGAGGCCTCAGTAGCAAAATGCCCAGCATACCCTTGTTCTACTAACTCCAAAAGACTATTAAATTCTGAGGGATAGTTGATTCGACTATAATAATCACTCCGTTCTGCCGCACGTGGACACATTAAACATCCAGCTCTTCGATTACCTTTTTTGTATGCCTCATTTATATATAAGTTCTCAGCAAAAATATAAGCATACAATTCTGCAGAATTCCAATCTAATATAGGATTACAGCTATATTGCCCTTTATGCTTTTCTCCTAAGCTAATATAATCATAATTGCTTCGAGCAACACTTTCGCTTGCCCTCACCCCGATAAAGGCCATCCCAGTAAAGTCGTTCTTCCCAGTAAGCTTCCTCAGTGTAATAATTTGTGGCGCAGTTTTATGAACGCCGCAACACCATCTATTGACAGTTGCTGGCGGTCCAAATTTTGACCAAGTAAATGAGGTTTCAAGTGAGGATTTTGCTCTTATAAACGAGATATGAGCATCAGCGCACCATTTCTCTATATGATCGACAGTTCGGTATGTGTCTGGGAATTCCATATTAGTATCTCCAAAAAGAACCTTGAACGCATTATGCGGCAATGCCTTTTGAACAAGATCCAAAGTCACAATACTATCTTTTCCTCCACTAAAGGCTACATAAAAAACATCTACATTCCTTTTTAGATATTTTTGATAATAACCGTATATCTGCTTTATAGTTAATTGGGTCAGAGCACTCAAGATATCCTCATTCTTCTTAACCATTAACCTGATATCAACCTGTCGCAAAGCCTTACCTTCAATTTCAGGAGCTTCGATGATTTTGATTTCTGGCTTTGCACATAGCGACCCCCCTTTTGCGATCGCCACTAATCTACCACGATATATATAGTTATTAGCCTCTGCCCACATATATGGTCTTGAGTCATCTTTTTCATACTCCCAAAATTTATCAAAACCAAGTATATCAAGTTCTTGATAATAAACAGGACGAGGTTCCTTGCTAAATTGCAAAGGTGAGCTATTTAGGAGTAATCCTCCCGTTTCAGGATCCCAGGTATATGCGTACATTTCGTTAATCCTTTAATTTATTGCGAAGTTCGTTAGCTTTAATAAGCAGATTGTCAATCGTGGCAAATCTACGTTGGACTATATATCCTTCATTAGCTAAAAAATCTAACGCGTCATTCTTAGTTAATCTTATTTCCGAAGTTGCCAAAGCATAAATCACAACATCATCAAATGACTTGAATTGCGAATTACATTTTACAACCGTTCCGCTTATATTATTTTTATTCAAATAGCCTCCATACAACAACTTGAACATTTTGCTACCAATTAACAAAAAGCTCTCTAATAAACGCAGATTCCACACATGACCACACGGTGGGAATGATGCAAAGTTTGTAATGTCTTTCAAAGGCATAAAATCTCCATCACAACAAAGTGATAAGGCATCATCAATCTTATCGCAATCAAACTCAACAAGCCTGTTAGAAATAAAGTTGTTGTTATCCAGCCGACAACTATATTTAGAGATGCTTTCTAAGTGATAGTTCAAAACAGTACCAAGAGTAGAAGCCAATTGGTCAATCTCCGCCAATGAATACTTATCATGAGACCTTGCAAAAGTAAGTAAAGCGTCAACAGCACTTATATTTTCACCAATATTACTAATCACCGATCTATTGAATGAAAATTGGCCACTCAATTTAAGTGCCAGAGCATTTCGAATGCCAAGCTCCGAAATTGTACTATTATTCTCAATGACTGAAGGAACTTGTTTCTTTAAATCGTCCATCAATTCGTCTGCTCCAATGAAACCAAATTTTGAGATGCCCAAAGCTATGATTTGGATAATTCTATTTAATTCATCAGAAGTAATGACAAATATATCAATATGGAAACGTAAACCACGCCCATTTGTTATGAGCACTGTATTGTTTCTGTTAAAACTTTGACGAACCCAGTCTTCTGGCAAATAACTAATGGCTGCTATGGCATCATCTTCAGAAACCACTGCACATTGTTCTAAAATATAATTCACAACAATTTCATCAGAATCAATTTTGACATTTTCTATGTTTGCAAAATAATGAGAATTAAAATACCACTTATCATCATAACAATAACGCAAATACGCTGCAAACATCTCTTTGTCTGCGATACGACTATCAAGTAATTCGGCATAAAACTCATTAAATAAAACTTCATAGAAAATATATCTATTAGGCTCAGTAAACACTTCCTTAATATAAACTTCAAGCCTCATTTTTAGAGTATCGTCCAACAAATAATTATGCAAATAAAGTTTATCATCCAAAACTAAACCACAGCTGGAAATTGTCGCATTTAGCTCTTCATTATCAATTAGCAACTCCTCACCAAACAACTCCTCATAATATCGATTGAATTGCTTAGTAGCAATAATGGAGTTTAATCTAAACCCTTTAGAAAATCTTTGAGAGAGTATTATTCGAAAACGAGGCAAATATCGATAATGTTCCACGTTAGATTCTCTTAAAATATTTGACACACATTCATGTTCTTGATAAGAATATTCCTTTATGGGTTCTGGATACATTTCTTTCGCTTCAATTAAAATAGCTTTAAACTTATCTTCATCTGTAACGTACATCAAAACCATATCCCTAAAAAGCTGACTTGGTTTTATACAACCTTTTTCCCCATTCGTTAGGCAATATTCAATGGCAGACATTTGCAAATTGATACCATTAGTATTCCTATAAGTTTCTCCGATAGAAATACCATGAATAAGCATACGATTTCTAAGTCGTATTGACAGCTTAGAAATCGCATTTTCACGGGTAATATCACCAGCCTCCACATTCTTATATGCTTCAATCAACAGTGATGCCTCATATTTATTCCACTCTATTTTACCAAATGGAGAATTCATTACACCAATTATCCGTTTTCATTTATAACTATTAGGTTTCGCACATCAACTTTTAAGTACTTTACCACTTTTACTAGTGATTCAAGATTTAGCTGATAGGCGTTTGATAGCACTTTAAAACAGTAGATCGTCCTTTACCTAGCTCCTCAGTAAGCCATTTACTGGCTCTTTTCTACAAACACAACTTTGAATCTATTAATATTAATGCTCTCCAGTCGTTGAATAATCTCATGTCTTATCAGTCCATAAAATAACCTCAATTTGCAAAAGTACTCATTTCTCACCAAATAGCCACAATTATTAACAGGTATTTTGCAATCATGAAAACCAATTGGTGGCAAAGATTAAGACTTTACCGAATGACAATAGCCCGTTTGATTATGAACAACATAAGAAGTGTAATGAACGATAAGCCCTCTCTGCACATAATCAAACTGGAATGATAGTGTGCAGAAATGGTGATTACAAGACTACAAACAGAAAGTCATATAGGCAGGTAGATACACCACCCCTTCCTTTACACTCAGGTTTTTAGGATGAATCACATAGCTCCCTCCTATACGCTGACGAAAACTCTCGTTGAACCGGGTAAGAGAACGGATGGAATATTTATCATTCGATTTCACCTCTATCGGAAATATTTTATATCTCAGTTTGCTGTGGTTCGACAGGATAAAATCTATTTCCATGTCGTTGCGATGCTTCTCTTGATTGTATCGCGTGTAGAAGTACAGTTTGTGCCCGGCAGCCACCAACATCTGGGCAATTACGTTCTCGTAGAACATACCCTCGTTCACCGACAGTTTCCCCAATAAGATTTCCCGATAAAGCTCTCCGTCAGAGATCTCATTTTCATCAAATGTATGACTGATAAGTAGTCCCGTATCCCCCATATAACATTTCACATATGTTCTGTCCTCATTCAGCGAAAGCCCCACGTTAGGGTCCGAGCAGTTAAAGCATTCATTGGCAATCATCGAATCGGAGAGCCAAAAGAAAGTATCATGATATTTTGGAAAGCTCGCCCCCTTTTCAATGCGATTCATCACTACACGTCTTTCGGAACGAGAAAGAAAAGTCGGAATCTGGTCGAATATGCTTAGTACGCTCGACCTGTAGCCAGACTTTATCTTCTTTATATCATTCCGGTACAGTGTCAGTATGTCTCTTTTTTCCATATCGGCCATTCCGAAATTCCGGTTGTTCTCCAGATACGCCGACAGGCTTTTCGGCATACCGCCCACAATCATGTATTGGCGGAACAACAGCATAGCCTTGGCGTGAATCCCCTGCTCCAAAGGCTCCTTTTTATCAAAGCACTGGCGGATATATGCCACCAATGGCTCTTCATTCATAGCCCAAGCAAACTCCTCAAAGTCCATGGGGTACATAAGTAGTGTCCTTTCTTCAGAAGGAATGGTAATATCATTTACATTCTCCTTTATGGAGATTAGCGAGCCCGTCTCTATATAATCGAACCGTCCATCTGCGACCAGATACTTTATCGCTTGCCGGGCTTTAGGAAACTGTTGTATCTCATCAAATATGATAATGGATTCTTTTGGATAAAGCCTCACACCATATTCCGAAGAAAGAATAAGGAAAAAGGTGTCCAGATCATTCATGTAATTGTTAAAGGCCGAAATAACCGAATCACTAACTTTGTTGAAATCTATCATAAGATAGCTCCGGTATTCATTCTTTGCGAACTCTTCCACAAGAGTGGATTTGCCTATCCGTCGGGCGCCTTCTATCAGAAGCGCCTTAGTGCCTGCCGCTTGCTGTTTCCAGACAAGCAGTTTGTCATATAATTTACGTTTGAATATCATACCATTCAATGTTTATCATCTCATTCATATACAAAATTAATGATATTTTCTGCAATACGCAAATAAAAATCCATATTTACTACCTGCAATACGCACTTTTAAAAGATGCCATTTCACCTGTAATGCGCATAAATCTATAATAAACTTGCCGTATAATAGTACTTTTAAATACAGCGAAAAATTCGGCTTTATGTATTATCCCTAATATAATGGTATTGATTACAACAGAGAAGACATAATGTAAATCAGCAATCCCCACCCATCAGGCAGACAATCATCAAAAACGAGGTTTTGGCAAGTCAAACGGAGAAATAGAAAAATCCCGATTTGAGAGCCACTAAACAGGTATGTTTTTTGAGTTTAGAGTCGAAGATATTATTCGGGAAAAGTGATCTGTGCAGATAGAATACGATGCAGAAAACTACTTGGTTAGTAAAAAGAATGTAATTTCTAAATTCTCACTTCATATCTTTGAGCCTATTTCTACGTTGACGATAATCTGCCAAATAGGTTTCCTTGGTGCTAGGTAATAGAAATGAGGCTTCTATAAGTTGTTCGATTTGTGAGTATCGAGTAGTAAATTGAATTATTATCTCAGCCACCCGTTTTTCATTGATTCCGATACGCTTTCCAAACTCTTTGAAAGATCGCCCATTCGCCTTACCGTTAAATTTCAAGAATTCCGATTTATCTCCCTCGCGAAACAAACCGCGACTCAAAGCGAAATCACTATCATCAACATGCAGGTGCGTATTCAACAAGTCATAAGCCGGAGCCAATCGAAAATCACCTCTTGAAGTTTCGAGCACAGAGAAATTCTTCAAATGAGCATCACCGTTTGAGAACAGAAAGTTGAAAAGTACAACTTTAAAATACTTCTCAATTTCAATGCGCCAAGCAGGGATATATCGCTGTATTAGCTCGGCCAGTTCTTCGTAGCTGTATTCATACTTATAGTTACTTCCACCATTTGCGGGCATCAAACCAGCCAACGAAGAAAAGTCTTCTTTGCGCAGCTTTACGCCTCCTACTCCAACATCAAAGCGTTTAGTAATATAAGCTGACTCACCTGTTTGGAAAAAGCACAAGCCATTGGCAGCTGTCTCAATTCCGTAAACCTGTGAAGCAATTTGCATCGTCAGATTCTCGTTCGCGGGAATCTCCTTCACTCGTCGCAAACGACTGAGTGGGATCGGCTTTAAGATATGTGTACTTTGCTCTCCCTTTTGCGACAGACGTATCTTGCCTTTTTCAACAAGGCAAACCTCCTTATCTTGTACTCCTGAAATAGAGATATGTTCTATATTCTCTATAAACTTCTCATTATCCTCTTCGTTCTTCTCCGGAGAATCATAAGGAAGGATATGCGATACCTTTTTGCCTGCAAAAAGATTTCTCTGGGCAACAGGAGAATAGGTTTCATACCCTTCCACAAGAGTTGATGGGCAATGTGTCAGTTTCATCATTCAATCGGTTTTAGTGTTACTGCTCCTATTGTGTCGTGCGATGTGGTGGCGAGAAGAAGTCCAAAATAATCTTTCTCATCAATTTTCAACAATCGGCATTGAGCCTCTTTGTTTGCTCCTTCAGATAGTAAACTAAAGAAGAACGGAAATAGATAATCGCTCGTAAACTTTATCTCCGTTTTGGGCAATGTCAAGCTCACCTCCGACATCAAGGTGTTGGCAAAATACTCCGATTCATACTCAAACGAATAACTCCCATTATCGTTCTCGGTTAGAGTTCCGGCTTCAATACCCTTCATATAGACTTTTGCACTTCGCATAATTTATCGATTTAGTTGTTTGACACCCACAGTAATTTCCAGTCCCAGCACATCTAAAATCTTACCCAGCACCTCAATGGTCGGGTTTGCTTGTCCACGCTCAATTTTGTATAGCGTATTAATACTGATACCTGCAATATCTGCCAAGTCAGGCTGCGTAATCATAAGTTCTTTTCTACGGAGACGTATCTGTTCCCCAATAGTGACCCGTAATGAGTTTATCTGATTATCCATATTCACACTATATTGTGATTTATACTGCAAAGATAGTGTATTTTTCTAAAAGCAACGCTTAAATCACATTTTATTATGATTTTAAAGATGCCAGGATACTATTAGTGGACAAGTTGGACTATAATCACATTATAATGTGATATACCTGATAGTATAAAAATAATGTGTATATTTGCAGAAATACGTAAAAACATAGCAATCATGTCAAAAGCTCAACTCAAAAAACACCTTTTCGCTCTGAATAAGGAGCAGATTATCGAAGTGATGCTAGAACTTTACGATGCTCGTAAGGAAGCAAAGGAATATCTGGAGTTTTACCTCAACCCAAATGAGGATGAGAAATTGGAAGAATACAAAAGAATCATCCGTGACGAGTTCTTTCCAAGACGCGGAGAGCCTAAATGCCGTTTCAATATTTGCCGCAAGGCGATATCCGATTTCAAGAAACTAAAGCCACATCCGGCTTGCCTGGCAGATCTAATGCTATATTACATCGAAACTGGATGTGAAATGACCAGTATGTACGGCGATATGTGGGAGCAATATTATACCACGTTAGAAACGAACTTCGCCAAGGCAATGGAGCTAATCGCTCAATTAGGATACACAAAGCAATTTAGTAAGCGGATTGAAAGGATGCTGAAATCAGTAGAGGATTGCGGATGGGGATTTCCTGATACCTTGTATGATATATACTATGAGTATAAAGTAGATTAGGGGTTGCAACCGGAGAAAAAAAGACTAGGCATTATCATTCATACAAGATTTTTATTACCTCTTCTGCAATAAAAGAATCCGCAATCTTTATTGCATTATCATCCTCCGCGTTGTAACCAAGATAGTTCACACTACCGTACCAAACAATGGATTTATCAATAATCGCAGCATGAAGCGACAACTTTTCTTTCATGTTTACTTGTACGCCATTTAGTAATATCTTATCCTTGTCTGAAAGTTGGCGCGTGAACACAATAACTTCTACACCCCGTGCAGAAAGATCGGCTAACAATTCAAGAATTGGAGCACGTTTCGCAAACCATAATTTAGTGGCCGATATAATGACAGACTTAGAGGCTTTTGATAAATCAGCAAAAAAACAGATTCTGATAATTCTTTCCATTAAAAATAACGCCTTGACCGATACCAAAAAGATCTTTCGAATCATTCTGTTGAATCTTATACCCAACAGACGCATAGCCTTTCAACCGACGTTTGTACATCACATCGCACATAGGAACATGGATATCAATATAATCATAAACCTGAACGAGTTCCTTTCCCGGATAGTTACGATGCAAGCGACCGGCATATTGTGCTACTATCCCTTTCCACGAAATAGGTAATGCAAGAAATAAGGTATCAAGACGCGGACAGTCAAATCCCTCACCGACATATTTCCCTGTGGCTATAATCACGAGTGTCTCTTCTTTAGGTACGTTTTGCAGGTGTTCCATCTTCAACCGTTTCTCTTTCACCGATTCAGAGCCTATAAGCGTAATAACATTCTTGCAACAGTCAGCAAGCATAGCCGACAATATCACTACATGCGAAGTAAGACTGGTCAAAACAATTGGCGACCTCCCTTCATCCAATACTTTACACACATCAGCTGCTATAAGCCGGTTTCGATAATCGTCATCGACCATCCTTTGTAGTATTTGTATGTACATCGTTTTGTCGTCCGCCAATTCACGATAAGAAGTAAAACGTGGAATAAGCAGACGCTCAAATGTTTGTGAAGCCATCTGCATTTTAGCATCGGCAGAGTATCGAATGGGACCGCATTGCATAAAGATGATCGGTTGATGACCATCTTTACGGATGGGAGTTGCCGTTAATCCATACACATAACGAGCATTACAACGCTTCAAAACATGCTCAAAATTCACAGCCGAGACATGATGACACTCGTCTACTATCACCATCCCATAATCTCTTACAAATGGCCTTACCTCCTTATCGTCAAAACATGATTGTACCAATACTATATCAACCATCCCACGAAGCCTGTTTCCATTTGAATCGAGTGTACCAAAAGGAGAAAACGCAATCTTACGTCCACGCTTATGAGAAGTATGTTCCTCGACATAATCAATATCCAGAAACTCCTCCAAGCGAGATTTCCATTGTTCAAGCAACGCCTTCGTATGCACAAGAATCAATGTATTTACTTTACGCTTGGAGATCAGACCTATAGCAGTCACGGTTTTTCCAAATGCTGTCGTTCCATTTAACACACCTGTATTATGAGCCATCAAACTGGCTATAGCAGTATCTTGTTCTTCACGTAGTTCTCCTTTAAACTTTACCGAGATAGGTTTCCCTAGATTCGTCTCATCTTTCATGCGATAATGGACATGGTTATTCATTAATAATTCCACTACGACATCCTCGCATCCACGAGGCAATGCTATATATTCCTCTAAAATATCAGCACATGAAATGATACGGGGAATATTATAGGTAGACAATCTCATCCCCTGTTTGGTATAAAACTCCGGATTCTTGAAAGAAGCAATACGTTTAATGTGATTGAGCACCTTTCCCGAAAGTCCTACCAGAGACACATATAGCATATCCGATTTTACACAAACTACTTCTTTCGGGAAATCCTCATTTGTTATCTTTTGTGCTACGGGTGCTTCCCAAGGTTTGGATTCACTCGTTGTTGACAATTCGCCCAACTCTGAAGACAAGCCATGAAGAGCCAACACCTCATCAATAAAAGGCTCCGAAACTTTCTCCACATTCAATAAATACGCCCATTGCTCTTCAAACGGAGTAAAAGTCTCATCTACGAATACACTATTTCCATTCTTTCTGGCTTTCCCTTGAAGTGGCAGAGCGACTAAATTACCTAAACCACCTTCCGGAAGATAATCCTGACTGGGAAAAACTCTATCATAGGATTTCAAAGAAACCCTACCATCTCGATTCATCGCCTCTGTTAATATTGCATTACCTAATTTGCGCGCCTTAATAGCCGCCAATGGTTCTTTAAAGAAAATCCACACATGGGCACCATTCCCAGAACGAGAACGTTCTATAGAACAAGGTATATCCCAACTTTTACAAACATCGACAAATACCAAGACATCATTCTTATAGCCATGAGCGCACTGTTTGTCATCAAAGTCTACACACAAGAAATTGCATTGATTGCCATTCAGAACAACATAGATACCCATTACATCGCACCCGTCTGTATCCTTTCCTTCAAGATGCTTATAAATATCTTCATACTCCAAATTCTTAAAATGCCGGTTCGGACACTGTGTACACTTATATTTCTTCTTATTACAGAATTGACGATTCCACTCATTCAAACATACTGGCTGATATCCCGATTTTCCACTTGCCTTACTATACCATCTCTTTGCAAACACATCTTCCCGCCCCTTGAATAAGCTGCTGAATAAAGTGACTTTTTCTTCCAAAGACAAGCAAGATGTTACAATTAATTTCTTTTCCTGAAATACAGGTTTAGTGTCTTTTGAATCGGAATTTGTCTCTACGCTTTTCGTTTCTTCACCAACCTCTACAATGCTTTTAACCAACTCACCCAATTTCGCATTCTCTTTACGAAGCTGTTCGTTTTCAGCCACCAATTGTCTATTAATCGCAAATAATTCTTGATATGTAGGCAATTTATCCATAATTTACTTTAGCTTTTTACAATCAGTACATCGAGCAGAACTCCATAATGTCGAGCATTCGAAACAATATTCCATCAATTGAGTTATGCCAACTCTGATGGAAGTGGCCACAAAACCAATGTGATACAGGGTGATGATCCCGGACGAGTTGTTCGTGTAGCTTATCCATAGCTGCCCGTTCTGCTTCTACGTCATCAAGCAGAGTATCATCGTTTTGTATCCAATGGTGAAGATTTCCTTTCGTGAATAGTTCACAGAAAGAGGGAGATGTGTGAGTGATCACCGTATCTATAGTAAATTGCGAACAAATAGCTCCCATTTTCTTTTCATCATAGAGTGGAGCTTCATTCTTCCAATATATATTCCTTGCTAAAGCATCTGTTGCATTACCTCCTGCTTTTAAGTATTTCAACTTACCTTTCCATGTATTCATGCGGTATTGACGATCAATAGAGATAGCTCCGCCCACGCAAAGTATAGTGTGAGAGCAAGCTTGAATAATGGCATAGTCTGGCACAGCTACAAATCGTTTATGCCTAAATGCACAACCGTCAAAATATGCCGGATTATCATGGTTTCCACGCACAAACACAATCCAGTTGTTGGCTTCATTCATGCGCTTGACATTCCGTCTCACCATGTTCTCATAGCTTTCTCTCTTTTCAAAGCCAAATCCGCAATCACCAGCTACAATTAGCAGTGTGTCTCTCACCCGGTATTGCACACAGAGCTTAAAAACCAACTGATTAAAGTCTCCATGCACATCGCCTGAAATGACGAGACCTTTTGCTTCAGGAAAGGAAAGTGTGAAGCACTCACTATCGCTTTTATTCATGCATTAAGTTTTCCTATAATTCTTTATTTCTTCGCTCATAGCTTTATTTCGAGATATTTTTCAAGAGTCTTTGTAACACGTAGTTTGCTTGCATAGCATAGTCCATCAGGAGAATTTAATAGCATCACAAACAGAGCGTTCTTTATTATAGACTTTAATCTCATAGCCACTTACTACTTGCACTTCAACACCAAGTTCCAATAGTGCCTCAGTGATGAAATGTAGTTCTATTAACGGGTATTCGGGCAACCGTATTTTCCGTCCTCTTTTGATGACCACATGATATGCCTGAGGCAAAGAGGTGGTAAGTCCATGGATATTCCATGCAGAAAACAAGCATAGGATACCATCAAGCACCACGACATCAAGGTCTATCATGGTATCAGCCAACTGTTCCATTTTTAGCGTACACGCCTCGTTGAATGCAGACCATATTACCTTCACGGGTACTTTCGAGAAGCTTATAGTATGCACTACGGCTCTTTTCTTTCGCTTCCGAAGTATTTTTACTTTCTTCTGCATTCATTTCTATTATTCTTTTATTGCTGTATAAAAGTACTACAAATAATCAAACAAACAGTATGTTTGTACAAAAGTTCTGCACTTTCTTTGATCTATTGCTTCATTTTTCATATCTTTGACCTTGCCAAACCATTTATAACCCCATAACTGTAACACTCACCAAGTCAACCTTCTAAAATTGATTTGAGACTTCAGCAAATGGGTTGAAAAATGAATAATTAAGATGGACATAGATTTTGAATCATACATCCGAGGTAGTGAACCTGACAAAAAGAAAAAGGCTTCAGCTTGGAAAACTGCTATTGGGCTTCAAGCTGTAGACGGCTTGCAAACCTCCGACTATCTGAAAAATACAGCGGTCAAGCATATTGAAGGCGATATTAATATTGATGAAGTAAAGAAACTCATCAACAGCTATTACCAGTCGAAAACGGCACGAACTCCCGAAGATGAAGAGACAGAAGAAGCGGATAAAGTGTCTGCCAATATTGCCAGAATCTTAAATGAACAGTCCTTTGCATTTTCAGTGGCAGGCTTTACATCCATTCACCGCAGACTCTTTGAAGGTATCTTTAAGTTTGCTGGTAAAATTCGTGACTATGATATAACGAAGAAAGAATGGGTACTTCGTGGCGACACGGTGCTTTATGTCAACTCCGAGGATTTACGCAGAGCGTTAGAATACGACTTAGAACAGGAAAAAAACTTCTCATACAAAGGCTTATCTATGGATGATGTAGTGGCACATATTGCCAAGTTCGTATCAGGCATTTGGCAGATTCATCCATTCGGTGAGGGCAACACCCGTACTACGGCAGTCTTTACTATAAAGTATTTACGCAGCATTGGCTTTGACGTGAACAATGATTTGTTTGCCGACAAATCTTGGTTCTTTCGCAATGCATTGGTTCGTGCGAATTATAGAAATGTGCGAAAAGGGGTTGAACCGGATATGAGTTTTTTGATTTTGTTTTTCAGAAATCTGATGATGGGAGAAAATCATGAGTTAAAGAATAGATATATGATTATCAATGCCCCACAACAATCAACCGAACAAGCCGACCGTACAAGTACCGAACAAGTACCGAACAAGCTAACCGAACAACTCACCGCCCCACTTTTATCAATCGTAAAAGCTATTGGGATAGAACAATGTTCATTGAAAATGATAATGGAGAGAATAGAGTTAAAGCATCGCCCCACTTTTATTGCCAACTATTTGACACCAGCTATTCAAAATGGCTTTGTTACTCCTCTCTACCCTAATAATCCCAAACATCCTCGACAAAAGTATCTTTTGACGGTAAAGGGGTTGGCTATTTTCAATTCAACAAAATGATATACAACAACTAATAGGTATATACCACATTAAAAGTAGAATATATATTAAAGATAATTTCCAATAAGTATTAGAAGTAATAAAGAATATTTTTTATCTTTGCCTTTGCAAACCATTTGTAACCCCAATGCGGAAACATCCACCAAATCAACCCTCTAAAATTGATTTGAGACTTCCGCAAATGGGCTGAAAAAATGCGGTACAACACGTATATCGAAAAGTTTGAAAACCAGCACATTGAATTTCCCGGTACTTTCAATGTAATTGTAAAAATGAGGCTTGTACCGTTTAAAAGAGCAAAACGCTAACAATTAATAGTGCGAATATGCTGCATCGGGAAATAGAATCGTATTAGGATTCATGGGATATGATAAACTTTACATTTCGTGAATAACAACGCAGTGTTAATTCTAGTAGGACTTGAGTTGCTCCAAAATTATGTGGAACAAAATAGAAACGAAACTATAATAATATGTGGAAACAAGTAGAATTTGAATTACAGTCACGCAGGCGCGGATTTCATCTTATAACCGGAGAAGTACTGCGTAATTTGCCATCATTACCCAAAGTAGGATTACTACATTTGTTTATCAAACATACTTCTGCCGGGTTAAGCATTAATGAAAATGCTGATCCTGATGTTCGGGTTGATATGGAAAGTATCTTCAACCACTTGATAAAAGAACGTGAGCCGTATTATCAGCACACTTTAGAGGGAGATGACGACATGCCGGCCCATGCAAAAAGCTCCATTATAGGAACAACCGTCACAGTACCCATTACAAATGGAAAGCTAAATCTCGGAACTTGGCAAGGCATCTATCTCTGTGAATTCCAGGATTATGGTGGTAATCGGAGAGTCGTGGCAACTATCAGTGGAGAATAATTATATAGTTATTTATAACTTTGGTGCACACTCATCTCAAGATTGTGGAGCACGAAGTTGCCAAAAGGCCACAGCAGCCGCAGCAGCTACATTGAGCGAATCAATACCGTGAGACATAGGGATGCGGACTACATAGTCAGCCTCGGCAATCGTTTCACGGGGAAGTCCGTCCCCCTCATTGCCCATCACGATAGCCAATTTAGGTTCAGTAGCCAGGATAGGATTATCAATAGAAATAGAATTGTCCGTGAGTGCCATAGCAGCCGTGCGAAAGCCCAAATTTTTCAGTTCAGAGAGAGAGGAATCCATCCAAGTCCATGGCACAAAGAAAACACTTCCCATAGATACTCTGACCGCACGACGGTTCAACGGTTCACAAGAATTACGTGTCAGTAATACGGCATCAATTCCCAGGGCGGCAGCCGAACGGAAAATCGCACCGATATTGGTTGCATCAACAACACTGTCGATTACAACAATACGCCGGGCTTCCCGACATACTTCTTCCATACTACGTAGCGTAGGACGACGCATAGCACAAAGCACACCACGTGTCAGAACATAGCCGGTTAGCTCGGCAAGCAATTCTCTGCTACCTGTATAGACAGGCAGATCACTACAACGTTCAATAATATCAGCGGCGTCGCCGGTAATATGTTTCTGTTCACACAAAATAGCCAAAGGTTCATAGCCGATATCCAAAGCCCTCTTGATAACCTTTGGACTTTCTACGATAAAAATACCCTTATCAGGTTCGATGCGATTACGCAACTGTATTTCAGTAAGAGTACTGAATACTTCAACTCCGGGATGAGATAAAGATGATATTTCGATAATAGGCATACAATTATTTATTACTTTCGATTAAACATACGAGCATTCCATTCACTGAACAGGTCATTTATAAATAGCTACCTTAATGACGCCATCCAGTCTGTTCTCAAAGACACGATAGGCTTCCTCTATTTCATGGAGTGGGAATCTGTGCGTAATAAGAGGAGTAGTATCTATCTTGCCTTCTGCAATCAGATTTAGAATCTCCGCACAGTCACAACCATCGACTCCGCCTGTTTTAAAAATCAAATTCTTGCCATACATATCAGGTAAAGGGAGAAGTTGTGGTTCATCGTAAAGGGCTACGATGGTGACAATAGCATTAGGACGGGCACACTCCCACGCCAAGCGGAAAGTATCTTCACTGCCAGCCACCTCTAATACAACATCAGCACCACCATGTTCACTGTTTTGAATCACAAAATCCTTGCAGTTTTCAGGTTCCACTACCAATACATCAGGATAATGTTCACGCACAAACCGGATTCTTTCAGGAGACTTTTCGCAGATTATGATACGCCGCGGTTTCTTCAACATCACACACAGTAAAGTACAGATTCCGGTAGGCCCGGCACCGATAATAAGAACAGTATCATCCTTGGTAATCTCCGAGATACGGGTTGCCCAAAAACCTGTCGCAAGCACATCACCCACAAACAAAGCCTGTTCATCACTGACTGTATCAGGGATACGGTTCAGTCCCTGGTCAGCATAAGGAACCCTGACATATTCTGCCTGCCCACCGTCAATGCGGCAACCCAAAGCCCAACCGCCATTTGGGTCGGTACAGTTGTTGACATAACCCCGTTTACAAAAGAAACACTCTCCACAGAAAGTTTCGACATTCACAGTTACCCTATCTCCGGGCTTGACTGAGGTGACATCAGCCCCTATCTCTTCTACGACACCCACCATCTCATGCCCGACTGTCGTTCCGGGTACAGCACGCGGCACACTTCCGTGTTTGATATGAAGGTCACTAGTACAAATACTGCCAAGAGTCACTCGCACGATTGCATCCCGTGAATCTATTATTTTCGGTTTCGGCTTCTCTCGTAATTTAAATTTTCCGTGTTCAACGTATGTGTATGTAAGCATAATATCCTCTTTGTTAATTAACAGCTCTATTCCCTTGCAAAGATAATGATTTCATCAGAAAACACAGACTTTATATCACGTTCGAACACATCAAAAGTCTGCACCGGGATACCATATATGATTATCGGATGATAGACGAAACTTCACAAGTTTCAGGGAAAAGAAATCAGAACAGATAAGTTCAGAAACGTATTACACCAATAGTTATAGAGTATGCTCTAGAAATCCATCCAATTGTTTCTTGATATTCTCAAAATCCTGATTCAAATCAAGTGTCCGGTAATATATGACATTCCCATCCCTAAATGTCGTCTGTCCATCAGGTGTTATATCTTCTTCTGTCTTGGCATACAGCAACATTCCATCCACGTTCCCAGTATGATTAACATCATAATTCATTACATAAGAATGAATTTGATATAGATTATTAGAATGAATAGTTCTCTTGTCAAATTGGCATTGCATTGATTTACTGTAATATTTGGTATCAATAATCAATGTTCTCTCTTTAAATGTCAGCGTTATATCCGTCCGCATTATAGGAAGAATACTGGAAGTAGACTGCTCTTTATCAATATTCCAGTCTATTTGCGTAGCCTTTGCTTTTAATTCCGGATAATGCTTTCGGTAATACTCCAAAACAAACTTCTCGTAAAGCCTGCACATATGTTCATCGGAGAAATCCCTCATTTTATACGTACCCTTTTCCGTAGTCATTAACATCCCGTCGAGAATGAAATAACAAACATATAGAAGCATCTGATAAGTCTTGCAATTTCTATCAAAGCGCATAATAGTCCAGTTTATCGTCAGAATATCAATAACTTCCACATTGCTAAAGAAAAGCATAAGACGCTTCAACGAAGCTTTCCTGTCCGATTTGACTTTCGGATGTTTCAGCAAAAATTGAACAGTCGTCTTTAATATCTGATTAAATTTGTTATTCTCTGATAATTCATCATACTCACAATCTATTTTCTGTTGTTTTCGCATCAAATTATTGATAGTACCATTTATATCAAGCTTACCCTTTAATGTGGATAATGAATCATGACAGGAAATATATTCTTTATGTAATCCCTGCTTAAGTTGATACGAAATGCCACGAACAAGAATTTCAGCAAATAAATCATGAATCTCGTCAAATTCTTCACCTGCTATCTCTTCATAGTTGTTCTGCTTAAGCTCTTGAAAAGCATAAGTCAACATATAGTAGATATTGCGAATGAATATACCTTTGTCTATTGTCATTTTATCAAGCTCAATAATTTGTCTGTTTCTTCTTTGAATTTCTTATCATTGTCAAACCAATATTCGCGTAACATAGGGGCAATATCATATTCAATCACATTTCCAAGCCACATATTATCAATAGATTCCTGATTACAGAAATAACTATGACCGATACAAAAGCCTTTTCCGAGTGAATCATCTTTAGCAATCTCAACATTCAGAGCTTTGATGGCATCAATCACCCTATTAAAGGCGTCACAATCAAGATTCTCCTGATACTTTTTGAAACCATCCGAATCAAATCCCGGCACCATATCAAAGAAACTGAACCGACGACGTAAAGCGTAATCAATCATAGCTAGGCTACGGTCTGCCGTATTCATCATACCTATGATATAAAGATTCTTCGGGACAGAAAAATACTCATCATTATATGCAAGACGGATTTGATGTTTTTCGCCCCGATAATCGTTTTCAATAAGCATCAGTAACTCACCAAAAATCTTACTCATATTTCCTCTATTAATTTCATCAATAATAAAGAAATACTTCTTATCCGGATCACTTTGGGCTTTCTGGCAGAAATTATAGAATACCCCTCGTCTAAGCTCAAAACCACCATCTTCTTTTGGCTTATACCCCATCACAAAATCCTCGTAGGAATAATTCTGATGAAATTGAATGAACTCTATTTTAGTTCTATCTTCTTCTCCTATAATAGAATAAGCTAAGCGTTTTGCCGAATACGTTTTACCAACACCCGGAGCGCCTTGTAATATGACATTTTTCTTTGCCAACAACAGGCTTCTCAATTTGTTATACTCTTCTGATTTTATAAATACATTATCCAAAAAATTTGTTTCGGAATATTGAGGATTATGCATAGGATTTCCGCCACGTATTAATTTCATCAAGATGTTATACTCGTCTTTTGTCAGTTTGAAAAACGAGCCGTTCTTATTCTTCAGGAATTCCATACCACTTAATTCCGGTATATCCTTTATAACTGAATAATCAACAGGATTCAATAAGCTTTCAGTCTTTTTGAAATATATTTTTTGTCCATCGGCAGATTTGGCTATTTCTGCAATAGCTACCACCTGTTTAACAGGAGTAGCTTCATAGCCAATAACGATGTCTCCTTCTTTTGCATCAATAAAATTTTGGAATACCCTTCGTTGGTTTCCACTATCATTATAAAGAGTATAGTCTTGTATTTCCCCAACCGGAGCTTTCGAAAAGCTCCATATTTTAGGACTAGCCACAAGCCACCAATATTGCTTTTGCGATTTATCCTCAAACAGCTTCTCCAAAGATTTCACATAATCCGGCTGCTTGGTTATATCGGTCAAAGTCTTTTGGACATTCTTACCTACTGTCTCCCATTCTCCGACATTCGTCCATTGCATTTTACGAACATTCTTAAAATCAGGAAAAGAATCATCAAAAGCATAGTCACTTTCCACAATACCACGCCCTATTATTTGATTCTGTCCCTTTTTGACTATAACAATATCACCCACTTGCATCTCATAAGCAAACTCCCATAATGCCAAACTATCATTTTTAAACGAAGATCCCGGTTTGCCATATATATCCTGCAATTTAGCTGCCATTTCTTTCTTAGAAGAGTATTCCAAAAGGTTACCCATATCATCCCAACCAATACACATTATGTTTTGAGATAAACACACATCCCACTTAGATGCATTTTCTCCCGGAGCGTATAACCAAATCTTATGTTCCATATTTGAACTATCTAATTCATTTACAATATTTAGTAACTCCTCATAAAAATCGAAAAGGTCTTTTTCGCCTTTATGTTCTATAAGGAACTTTGCTATTCAAAATAAATCTAGACATATCTATCTTCTGTCAATCATGCTTATGCAAATTAGGACTGAAACATGTCTATTTCACCAAACTCATTAACGTATCATAACTATCAATTTTACCATACTTAACCCCTGAATTGCTTAACTGCTCAAAAAGTTTCTCAGCACAAGCTATCTTATAACTCTCGATTTCCCGTAACTCCATGGAACTCATCGAACCTTTGGTTTCAGCAATGAAGTAGATATGCTTCACTTTATCTTTTTCAAAAGCAATAGCCCAGTCCGGTGAATAATTTCCTACAGGAGTCGGAATGTGGAATCCCTTTGGTAGTTTCGCATATACTGCCACTTCATCAGAAATATCAAGACTTTCTACAAATTTACGTTCATTACTCTTTTCCGCTATACCATCAGTGAATACATAGTCAAGAATACTCTTTTGAGCTTTGAAAGCCTTATCCATAGAAGTATGTTTTTCCTGTGTAAAGATACTGCTGTCATATTCACCATCCACTTGATTATATGAAATATGCTCCACAATCATAGTCGCTTTTTGTTCAAGAATAAGCCGAGTAACCTTAGTAATAAACTCTTCCGGGTTTGCCTTAAACATATCAAACTTAACCGGACGGATTTTTGTCAGTATTGTGGCTACGGTTTTACGGGTGAGTGTCGTTCCGGATGCTATTTTACCGATAAGATCATACTTCACATGGCTAACCACATCTGTAGTCAATCTGTCCGTCTGCGACGCCTTTTTTTGAAGCATCTCACCTGAAACGACATCATCTTTCTTTAGTTCATCCTTCTGAACACCTTTCGTTATCACATAAGTCAGTTGAGTGACTTCCAACTCTCTATTAATAGCTTCCACAGCTTTTTCAATCAACTCGTTACTGTCAAATTGAACTTTATAAGCGTATTTATGGTTGATACGCTTCCACAACTCCTGAAATTCCTTCTTTGAAAAATTATCGTTGAGTATATTAGGCGGTGTTTGTGGTTTGCTACCATTGCCAATCATATCATCAAGAACCTTACTATCGAAGATAGACTGAACACGTTTATAAACAGCATCTGTCAGTGGTTCCAGTTCATCAGGAAGTTGTTTCAAATTATTATTCTTCAAGTCCTCACGGAATGTATCTGTAACCTCACCACCTTTCGTAATATAACCGTTCATACGCAACTGGAATACAATTTCTTGTGCGTCTTCTTTGGAAACAGTATATTTCTTCCCTTCATTGGAAAAGAGAATCTTGCCAATAAAGAAATCAATATCAGCCTTGGTAGGACGATCGTAGAGGTCTGCCTTGATGTCCTTCTGCAAATCTGCCACAAAAGAAGCATATCCTTCAGAGGCTATAACGGTCAATTTGTTCACACTATGAACTTCATCAGGCAATATTTCCGCATCCATGCGGACACCATACTGGTCAACACAAAGTCGCAGACCACGACCAACTTCCTGTCTCTTCTGACTTACACTATTAGATTGGCGAAGTGAACAGATTTGAAATACATTCGGATTATCCCACCCTTCACGCAAGGCTGAATGAGAAAAGATAAAACGAACCGGTTCGTCAAAGCTAAGCAGGCGTTCCTTGTTCTTTAAAATCAAGTCGTAGGCCGAAATATCGTCCGATTGGTCTGAACCACGTTTTATATCACTATTGACACTTCTCCCTTTCTTATCAATGCTGAAATAACCCGCATGAGTTTCATGCGTAGAAATACTTCCTAGATAGGACATGTAATCAGCATCAAACATATTCTGATTGTTATTCAATTCCGCTCTATATTCTTGCTCGAATATTTCACCATAACGTCCAAGCATTTGCTGTCCGTCTTCATCATATTTCCTATAGTTGGCAACTTCATCCAGGAAAAAAAGCGAAAGCGTTTTGATTCCACGTTTGAACAGAGAAGCTTCCTTGCGAAAATGTGCCTTTATAGTTTCCCTGATTTGAATACGTGCTTTGTGATCAGCCGAAATATCCCCATACACATCTTTAATATACATCATTTTTCCGTTGGAGAATGAAACAGTACTATGACTACTATCCATTGTATCAATATGGATATCAGAAATAGTATAACCACGATATTGCTCCAATTCATTAGACACGTAAAACAAATCATCTCCAACACCGAGATTCTTTACCTCTCTCTTAATGTTATTGGCGTGTTTCACTTCTATTTCAAGACGAGCTTTAGGGGCTTCTGTCTTAGACAAAACAATATCTTCCAGATACATGTAACTATCCGTACCTTTAAGATGTTTCAATTCAAAACCTACTACCTCAATCTTCTTCACCAGTTTTTGATTGTAAGCATCCAATGCATCCAACACATAAACAGGATTGTGCGTTTCTTTATGAGTGGCTGAATAGTTCAACGTAAAAAGAGGGTTAAAGCGAGCTAAAGCGGTTTGTGTCGCTGCTCCGCCCATCTTTTGCGGTTCATCAAGAATGATGATCGGATGATTGGCAGATATAACATCAATTGGTCGACGACTGCCAAACTCATCACGTACGGAGTAAATGATGCGGGCAGCGGCATTTTTCGCCCCCTCTTTCAAAGAAGTATTAAAAGCCTGTGTATTAATAATCATTACAGAGATGTCACCACTTTGAGAAAACGTATCTATTTGATTCAGATTATTACTGTTATAAATAAAATAACGTGCTTTCTTCCCATAGTGCTCCATAAAGTGGTCGACCGTTATATCAAAGCTTTTCTTTACACCTTCACGAATGGCGACACTTGGTACAACCACAATAAACTTAGTCCATCCATACAGTTTGTTGAGTTCAAACATACTTTTGATATAGACGTATGTTTTACCTGTACCGGTTTCCATCTCAACATCAAGCTGACAATGCCCAAGCTTGTCTACCACATCATTTGATAAACGAATATTATTTTCAGTCTGAACCTGATGAATGTTTTTCAATAATTCATCTTTAGTCAAGACTATATCTCCGTTTTTATATCCGGTAGAGTCTTCTTCAAAATGTATATTCTTGACTTCTGTCAGCTTACCATTATCCTTTACATACGTTTTTCCTTTATCCACTACATACTCTGCCAAGCCCTTGTTAGGTTGTCCGTTAAATACCTTCACTACATTTTCGACAGCATCTGTTTGGTATTGTTGTATCTTGAATTTAAGTTTCATCATCTTCCTTTTATTAATTTGTCCACTCCCGATTTCACTTTCCAGTATCCTGCTTTGTCTGAACCTATTCGTTCTATAATGTTTAGCTCTTTTAATTGAGCTATAGCCCTTCTGATTGTTGCCAGACTTACGTTTAAACGTTCACATAATTCAGGCCGAGTTATAGTCGGGGTTTCTTTTAACAATGAGATTAAGTCCTTTTGCAGTAAAGTAAATGATTTTACAGGGTCATTTACAGGGTCATTTACAGGGTCATTTACAGGGTCATTCGTTTGACTTCTATAATTATTATTCAGCAGTTCAGTATAAAAGGAAGTAGCTTGCGAACGGAATCTAGGTTCTTTTGCTTCAGTAAAACCCGGAAGTTTTGCCGTTTCATTATATATCTTTCGTAATCCACTTCCTCTCTTTTCCATGAAATCCAATTGTGCAAACACATCGGCCAATATAGGATTACGACGTTTGGATGAAACATCATCCAAGTCCCGGTCTTGAATAAGTGTTCCATCAAACATTCCTCCCGGAGAATAAATTACCATTCGATCATCATAAATATCAATATGAACTTCACTTCCCAACTCTGAATAATCACGATGGATAAACGCATTAACCAATGCTTCAAACACTGCACGGCGTGAGTAATCAGGAGTGTTCAGGCGGCGGTTCGGCAATTTTATCCATCCTTTCAAATTGTGTAAATCCACAAATTGTTCTCCCGCATCAAGCAACGACAATAAGTTTCCCTGATATTCACGAGAGTCTTTGGCATCATCTTTATGAATACCTGTCCATCTGGTACAATAAAGACTTGAATGTCTATAAGGACATTGGTCTGAAAAAAGCACACCAGCATTCGTCAAGAAGCCTTTGTCAGTAATCAGAGAGAATGAACGTAACAACTTTTCTTGAAAGGGAGAACCGGTTTGTTTTTCATAAGCTTTTGCCAATACATCAAAACTCATTTCTTTCAAGGTGTATTCCGTAGATAATGAATCATACGTTACATTTCTACCTTTGAGTACTAAACCGCTTAGCTGATGGACGTTGGCTACAACACTTTCATCCCCCATCCTAACAAAAGCGATACGGCTTCCGCTATTCACGAAATAATAAGGCGTCATACTTCCCGATAGTACACGAAGTTCGAGAATATTTTTTCCGTCTTCTGTTTGGAATGTTTTCAGTTCAAAGTCTGGTATAGGATCTATTATAGTCTTTATTTTGTCACTAATAAACTCTGTATCTGATTTAATGTCACTCAAACCTACTACTTCACCATCATCATTTACACCAAAGAATAAGGAACCGCCAAGCCCATTAGCAAAAGCACTGACACTTTTCAACCAACTTTTGAATTGCTTGCGTTCCAAAAATTCTTTGAAATCACAAGTGGTATTCTCGCCAATCAGCCGTTTAATTATATTATCCATCATTTACTTCTGATTATTCCGGTTTCATTGTTTCTTATAGTACTTTTGTTACCGTATTTGGAGAATAAGTTTTAAATATTTGTTCAAAGTTGGTGGCAGTACTGTCGTCTGCCATTGAGCTATCACGGAATACAGCGTATTGGGGCTGCATTTTGGCAATAGCAGTAACAACACTATCATCTATTTCATTATCAAAACAAGCAACAAGATAATTGGTGGCTACATTATAAATAGTCTTACCTTTTATTTCTATTTGCTCAATCTTACTATCAAGTGTGGCTCCTAATTCAAGCATTACTTGAAATAAAAGGTCTTCACTTGTACGATTGGACTTCACATTCTCTGTTTGAGCAAAAAGATTTTGTTGATCGTACTCTGCCGGAGAATAATAAACACCTTCCATATTACTACTATCAAGTTTAAGAACACGGAAACCAATATCAAGAGTTTGTATATCTTCTTGTTTCGCACTTAATGCTTCTTTTATCATCTTTCCAGCACGACAAATACGTTCTTTGCCAATTTCACAAATATTCTTGTAACCTGCTTCGTATGCTTCACTCTTTTCATTAATTTGTTCTGGTAATTGTACCATGATAAACTTACGACTACCACCATCTTCTGCGTTTAGTTGCATTACGGCATGAGCTGTAGTAGCAGAACCAGAAAAGAAATCAAGTATGAGAGAATTCTTGTTACTATACAAAGCAATGATTCTCTTTACCAACTCAACAGGTTTAGGATAATCAAAATATTTCTTTCCATCAAATAAATTAGCTAACTTTTGAGTTGCATCTTGTGAATGACCGACTTCTTCATACCTCCAAAATGTCATGGGAGTTATTCCAGTCTTGCGTAGTTCAGATAAGAAACGTTTAATAGAAGGAACATTGCTTCCATCTGCTCCAAACCAAATTCTATTATCATTAACAAACTCTTCAAACTTAGTTTTTGAAAGTCTCCAACTATAACCTGAAGGTGGCATTACGACCCTTCCTGATGGTGTTTTAATTGGATAAATATTAGCAATTACAGCAGGGCCAACTGATAAGTCACTTGATTTCCATTTACCTCTATAATCATTATCCGGATTCGAATACCTCTCATTGGCAGCATCACTTCTAGGAATACCATTACAAATAGCCTTCTCCACATTTTTCCCATAACAAAGAATATAATCATGTGCCGGAGAAAAATGTTTCATAAGATTTATAGGAGAATATGCTCTTTCCCAAACAACTTGTGCTAAAAAATTGCTTTCTCCAAAAATTTCATCCATTACACTCTTTAAATTCCGTTGCTCATTATCATCAATAGAGATAAATATTACACCATCCTCTGTTAATAAATCTCTTGCCACCTTGATCCTGGGATAAATCATATTCAACCAATCCGTATGAAATCGTCCATTACTTTCTGAATTAGTAACCAACCGATTACCTTGTTCATCATACTGCCCACTATTAGCCAAATATTCAGAAGTCGATTCGGCAAAGTCATCTTCATACACAAAATCATTACCCGTGTTATAAGGTGGATCAATATAAATCATCTTCACCTTACCAAGATATGTCTCTTTCAAGCATTTCAACACATCAAGGTTATCACCTTCAATATAAAGATTCTGCGTATTATCAAAATCAACACTCTCTTCACGACAAGGGCGAAGCGTTGCATTGATTGGTGAATTAGCAAGAAGTATCGCCTTCTTCTTGTCCGGCCATGTAAACTGATAACGTTCTTCACGCCCTTCCACTATCTCCGAAGAAAGTTCCTGCCGCAACTTATCAAAATCTATCGCTAAAGTAACTTTGCCTTCAGCATCTTTCCGTTCTGTAATACAGTTAGGGAAGAGTGCAGCTATTTTATCTATATTGTCCTGAACGCCGTCAAGCGTTTGCATCCTAAGTTTATCCATATATTATCTAATTTTATTCTTTACTTATTTCCAATTCCAATGCTATGCGTTGTTGATGTAATACAAACTTTTTTTGAGGCTGTCTCTCCTTCGCCTCTTTCTGCTTTAGAATTTCTATTTCTTTAAGCAACATTTCACGTTGAGTTGATTTCTCTACATCCTCACGTAAATTTTCGCTTTGTATGATAATGCGCTCCCCTGCCACTTGGCGAACAAGTGCCTCATAGATAGTATCCATCGTCACCCCCTCTATGGAAAGACTGATTTCTGTATCTTTTATCCATTGAGAACGATACGTCTTAGCAATACGAAAAGTTTTATCCGTATTCGCACTGCTTTCCATCCATTCTTTGTAATTGAGATGCAAACAAGTCATATCTCCCCAACGCAAAATAAAGAGCGTATGTCGTGGTATCATACCATCAATAAAAGAAAAAATATCATCCGGACAATTTTCATCCTTAATAGGCACAAGAAATATTGTGATTTCATGTACTTCTTTTCCATCTGCCACATTAATAGTACTTGGGGCTAACTTAGCCAGCCACTCCACTCGAACCACATCATTTGTGAAGTGGTCTTTCATGCGAGTATTAGCTCCCAATTGATTTACAAACGTTTTCTTGGGGATAACTCTGTTTACGATGGTTGATTGCGGAAGATTATACATAACGTTTCACTATTTAATCACCAAAAAACAGATTAACTCAAAATCATCAAGCCCTGATATTTTATTTCGAAGCGCAGTAGTTTCACCTGCCGAGAAAAGGCTCATAATATCCGATTCTTCTTTCACTTCAATAATGCTATGAATAGCTTCCTGCAACAAGTCAGAATAGTGACACATCTCACGCCCGTCTTTCGTTTCTTTATTGAATACAGAACATAATTTTTTATCTGGTTCATGTTTTCCCCGACAGGCTGCACGCATATTGTCAAGCATCGTTTTAGGAGACAAGTGATCACAAAGCACTTCTCCCTCATGGCTTATATAAACCATATAGAATGGATGAAGCAAATTCTGATTATTGATATTTACTCCATTGTTCCGGTTCTTCAGCACATAGATAACTCCCGGCTGCACAAAATCTGAACTTCCAACAACAGCACTCATCCCAAAAGGAGTATGAGCAATATCCGGATTATCCTTCATGTAAGCCAAAAGGTCTAGTCTGAACTCATTAAGTCCTAAATCCATGATATTGATACCCGTATCCATATCTTCAATATCAACGACTTCTTCTTGTAGACGCTTCAACTGCTCCTTCCGGTATTGCAAATCCCCTTTTTCTTCATCAGAGAGAAGATTATCATCACCGGTGGCAGTCATAACAGTCACCTTCATGCGAGCCTCTACGCGCCCCTTCAACTTGATATAATCATCCAATTCTACATCAGGCCAGTAGTTTACCAGTTGAATCACCTCATTCTTGGAGCCAATACGGTCTATACGTCCAAATCGCTGAATAATACGAACGGGATTCCAGTGTATATCATAATTTATCAAATAATCGCAATCCTGCAGGTTCTGACCTTCCGATATACAATCTGTAGCAATAAGTACATCTATTTCAGTATTCGAACCGGGAAACAAGACATCACGTTCTTTTGAACGAGGCGAAAAGAGTGTAAGAATCGTATTAAAGTCAGGCTTTAATTTTTTGATAGTACACATTCCGTCCACCGAACCTGTTACCATAGCAACATTCAAACCATATTCATCATGAATACGGTCAGCCAGTTCCGAATATAAATATTCAGCCGTATCAGAAAAAGCTGTGAAGATCAAGACCTTTTTATTTTCATCATTGATAGGATGACTGAATTTAGATTCCAAGTCTTCAATAAGTTGTTGCAACTTACTGTCGTGACGAGGAGTAATATCTTGAAGCATTACTAAAAGAAGGTTAAGATTCTCATTATCCCATTCCAGATACTGCCGCCAAGATATAAAATCCATATCAGCTAAATCAATTTTCGTCTTTTTTCCACCAACAAAAGCAGAGCCATAATATTCTTCATCTTCAGCTGCCATTGACGGATAATAATTGTCCACTTCCAAAGAGGTATGTCCATATCTGTCACGCGAGAAGTTATCTATCTTGTTTATCGTATTTTGAATAAGTTCCTGTATACGTTGAATAGTCAAGCGAAATGAATTAACTGAACTTTCCAAACGTTTTAGCATATTGATTGCCATCAATTGCCGAATACCTTTTTCACGCCCATACATGGATAGTCCACTTTCATTACCAGACTCGTCCAAGTCTACATACTTATTTATTCTGCTCGCCAATATAAAATCAGAAGGAGTATATATAGCAAGATTCAATGTTTGCAACTGGGTATAAATTTCATTATAATTGATAGCCGCACTCAAATCCGTTAAGCATGGACGACGAGATATTGGTTTCAGACGGGTAGGAAATTTACCAATATCTGTAGTATCATAATATCGCTCAATATGTTTTCGACTACGGGCAATTGTCACCGAATCTAACACCTCAAAAAAATCAAAGCTTAACATTCCCAACAACTTAGCCGTAGTACGTTCCGTCGGTTCAAACTTCACCCATCTATTATATGCAGTTTGTGCCTGACGGAATATATCATCAATGCTACTTTTAGTATCCAATAAAGAATCAATCTTTTCAACTTCCCCCTCATAAGCCAACTGCAATTGATTCTTTAAATCCTTGAAGCCATTGTTAACAGGAGTAGCAGAAAGCATTAGTACTTTTGTTTTCACTCCGGCACGAATCACCTGATTCAACAAACGTAAATAACGGTTTTCTCTAGGATTCTCATCTTCCTCGTCAGTCGTAATTTTGCCACCATTACGAAAATTGTGACTTTCGTCTATAACGATAAGGTCATAGTTTCCCCAATTGATATGAGAAAGGTCTAATCCATTAGACGTCCCGTATTCACGAGATAAGTCCGAATGAAATAAGATATCATAACGCAATCTGTCTGCTGCGATAGGATTATTCTTATAATTACTGCGAAACGTAATCCAGTTATCATTCAGTTTTTTAGGGCATAGAACCAAAACGGACTTATTTCGGTTTTCATAATACTTAATCACAGAAAGTGCCGTGAAAGTCTTACCTAAACCAACGCTATCTGCCAAAATACAGCCATTGTATTTCTCTAATTTATTGATGATAGCAAGAGCTGCATCTTTCTGAAAATTATATAGTTTATTCCAAATCACACTATTTTTGAACCCTGTAGCTTCATTGGGCAATACATCTTCGGATATATCATCAAGAAACTCGCTGAAGATATTATAGAGTGTGATAAAGTAGATGTAATCTGGTGAGTTTTCCTTATAAACCGTTTCAATATATTCCAAAATCCGGTCTGTTACATCTACAAACTTTTCGCTATTACTCCATTGTGCATTGAATATCTTCAGGTATTCTTCTGCAAAAGGCGACGGCGAGCTGTGTACCATAGAATAGACACTGTTCCCTCTATCCAAACCAAGTTCTGTTGTAGTGAACTCATTAAAAGGTGCATAAGAACGTGATTCAACATCAGACACTTGCAAGAAACCACCCATTACTTCCGATGAAGAATTAGATTTAAAACGGACTTTCTTACGTATCCAGTCTGCACATTCTCTGGCTATGGCTTTTTGGGATAATTGATTACGAAGTTTTATTTCAAAATCAGAACCATAAAGATTCCGCTCGCGATTTAGCTTAGGAATATAGAATTCGCGCTTCTCCTTTTCTGCTTTATCTTTAACAAAAGTAGGTGATGTGAAAATAAAACGCAGCTCTTCTACATTCTCCAATTCTTTTTTTAATGCCTCAAAAGCATAAATAGAAAATGAAGCAGCAGCTATGGACACTTTCGACTTAGCAGACAATCTGACTCTCAGATCGTCTATCACACGTTCATTTATATTATTTATCAGTTTGGGTAATTCCATGCTACTTATATATAAAAAGAAAAAGTCAAGATATAAAATACCTACATGATGATTGCAAAGATAGGAAATTGTTATTTCAAATTGCTGTACATACCAATATTTTTTCAAAAGTTTCAAATCCGCAATATCGAATTCTCTCTTTTTAGATTATCGAGCTCTATACGAAAAATATCCTTTACAAGATAAATATCCTCAAAAGGAATGATATTGCTAAATTTTATTGCTACTTTTGTACAATTGAAAGAGTATTTATGTTTTTTGTTTCGTAATGCTAATACTGATAAATTCCTGGAGTTTGCAAACTACTATTTATCAATCATTTATTTTACAACAAAAGGGTTAATCTCTTAAATCGAGACATTGTCACAAATTATAAACCACAAATAATCAAAACATGAAGCTAGTAAAATTTAAGGTTCAAAATTTCAGAGGTTTAAAAGGAGAGCATAATGAAATTCAGTTCAAAAAGTCGGATATTATATTTCTTATAGGACAAAACAATACCGGTAAATCCACATTTTTAAGAGCCTATGAATTCTTCACTAATTCCAAGCAGAAAGCTACTTTAGATGATTTCTATAATCAGGATATCACTAATATAATAAAAATGGAAGGATGGTTCGAATTAGAGAAAGATGATGATAAAGATAAATCCTACTATTCCAAATCAGACCCTGACTGGGCTACTAAGTGGGTGAATAGTGATGGATATATTAAAATAAAGAAAGAATGGAACAATATTAATCAAGATTTCAAGAAATATACATTTTCTCCTAATGAAGGACACTGGGTTCTTAACGGATTCGGGGGATTTGATAGTTTATTCGGCAAAGCAGCCCCTACTCCAATCTCAATAAATGCCATGGAAGATGAAGCTTCTTTAGGGGAGAAAGTGAACAAGTTGATTCAAGATCAATATTTAAAATCTTTGAAAGATAACCATCAGGAACAATATGAAAAAGTTCTTCAAGAAATACGTAATCTACAGAACTGTGTTATTGGTTGTGCCACTATCCAACAACAAGATGAATTACTCAACCAATCTTTCCAACATGTATTTGATGGATTAAAACTTAGCATAGAAGCCAATACCTCTGAAAATATTAAAGTAGAAGATTTATTAAAAAAGAATCATACAATCACCATACAAAAAGATGGAATAGACAGAAAAGACTCTTTTCAAAGAAGCGGTCATGGTATCATACGGCAGGCGCTCTTCAATTTCATTACCTTTTTATTAAATATGCAAGAAGAATCGCATCGCAAGGAGTACATTATCTTATACGAAGAACCTGAACTTTTTCTACATCCAAAAATCACTTTTAAGTTGCGCGAAGAATTATATAATCTAGCAGCTCCCAGCAAACCATATCAAATATTGTGCGCTACACATTCACCTATGATGATTGACATATCGAAAGATCATTCTTCGCTTATTAGAGTTGTAAAAAATCAGGATGAAGAGACTATCACATACCAAGTGCAAACCGGAGTTTATACAGAAATGTATTCGAAAGAAAGAGTACAAATGATAAACAGATTTAATCCTCATATATGCGAAGTCTTTTATGCAGACAAGGTTTTATTGGTAGAAGGAGATACTGAAACTATTGTATATAGAGAACTGTTAAACAAGTTCTTTCCAGAGAAAGAGATCTTTGTCTTAAACACAGGTTCCAAAATGAACATCCCATTTTTTCAAGACATTTTAACTGCATTTCATATCAAACATTATCCAATCCATGATGTAGATTCTAAGCTAATCAATACGGTTAATGGACAAAAAACAAGTGCAGCATGGAGTCTTAATGAAAAGATATGGAAGAAAGTGGAAGCTGCCAATACTATTGAAAACGGATTATCAAACAGGTATGTCCACAACGCCAATTTTGAGAACGCACATAAATACAATTTATCGAATGGGAAGGATAAACCTCTGAATGCATTCCTCTTTGTTGAAACAATCAAGGATATCAACCAAGATGTTCCTTGTCTAAATTGGTTAAAAGATATACTAGGCGAATGTAAAATTCGGCATGATCAAGAACATGTAGAATCTATCGCAAAAACGATAGAAACAATCGAGAATGATAAAAAAACATATAAAACAATCTCAATAGACGATTCAAATCATAGTATTTAAACAAGATAGTTCAGATAACAGATTAAAGTAGTTATGAGCTTTTTCTTCTAATACTCATTCAAAGAAAAGAAATCATTCTACTTTTATGAATCATTAAACACATTCGTTATGAAAGACAAGTTTCCATATTTTCCTCATTCCTCCACTACTACAGAAAAGAAGTGGAACAAAGAGCTTTTTGACAATAAACTTATACATGAAGTCCTTCACCCTATTGCTATTGAGATAGAGTATCATTACCCCTATTACGGTTTGTTAGATAGAAAAGGAAAAAGAATCGCATTTTTTAATCGACATCGTGAACCTATACCTAAAAGTCACAGAGGTAGCGAACTGCGATATTGGTACAAAATAGATATCAATAATATCGAACATTACACCTATAAGATTGAATATGGAGAATTTCAAAATATTAAATATGAAGTAATTCAATTTTACGATCAATCCAATGCAGTCGACGATGAAAAATACTTCACTGAATATATTAAAAGACTCAATCATATAGATGAAATACTACTAGAAGTATCCCCTATGCAACAACGTTTTGCTTTAACAATAAAAAAAGCCTATGAACTAAAAAAAGAAAATGACTTTTTAAATATTGAAAATGAACGACTAATAAGAATAAACAAAGAATTACGTGAAGATATAAGAAGGAGAATTAGAAATGCCAATAACACATCAAGAACATAAAAAAATCCCATTGTATACAAATAAAGCAATTTCAACGCTTCCTATTCCCAAAATAAAGTCCTACTTTTGTGAAGAATTCTGTTTGCTATATTTACAACAATATCTCACAAATAAAATAAACCCTACAAGATGAAAGAAGAATCTGACAACTCGTCTGTCCCCTACAATTTCTCCCGTTGTTTCAATGACCAATGCCCACAAGCCTCGAAATGCTTGCGCTACGTAGCTGCACAAAATGAAACAGCCGATTACCTTTATATCTCCGTTGTTAATCCGGTACGTTATCCTGCGGATGGAAATCAATGCGAATGTTTTAAAACTACTGTAAAAGTCCATGTGGCGTGGGGACTTAAACAGTTGCTTAACAGAATTCCCTATGAGGATGCAGTCAGTATCAGAATGCAATTGGTAGGGCACTATGGGAAAACAGGATATTACAGGTTTTATCGCGGAGAACGGGGGCTTATGCCTAAAGACCAAGCCTATATCAGACAACTATTCCGCAATAAAGGGATAAAAGAAGAACCAACTTACCAACGCTACACAGAAGAATATATTTGGTGAGTTGCTGTCATCTGTCACAGTTTAGGGGTTAATAGTTTAGTAATGAACCGATAAGACTGTGACAGCAAGAGGTGACAGCAGGGTGATGGCATTTCTGCCGTCACCTGGTTATTAGTCTTACAACATGATAGAGTGTACCGCTACGCGTATGTTTGGAAGGGATTTCTTGCTTTTTCAATATTCTCCCGAAGGAATTAACCCTTTTGACAGACATCGGGATTGAACTGCCTTTTTGAATATCTTCCATAATCTCGGCAGGAGACAGCCACTCCCCTTCTTCAGACTGTGCAGCACGGAAATAACGGAAGAAAAGTTGTTCTTCCGGCGGGACTTGTTCAAATTCACGGTTGTTTTCCACCATAATCTTTTCTTCCTCCTGATCGAACCAGTAACGTTCACCATGCTCCAGTTCGTACATGGCTTGTGCGTAAAGCTGCTCATAGTCTATCGGACGATTGGTGTCAATCACTCCAGTCACTTCGATACAAATAAAACGACGGCTGCCGGAAGGGTCGGTCAACAGGTCTTTCTGATTGCTTGTGGCTATGAATGAAGCATAACGGCGCATTTCGAGAACGGCACTGCCATGAGGTTTCTTCACATTCAGTACAGGCTTTTGCAGAATATGTTTCAGGAAACCTTGTTGTGTCGAACTCACCTGATCAAATTCATCAATGTTGATGAGAGCAAAACGATTGAGGTAAAGTTCGGCATCTTTCTTTCGGGAAAAATCAATGCTATCGGTATAGTAAGAACGTTCGGAAGGGGGCATTATACTCCGGCAAAAGGTGGATTTACGTGTCCCTTGCGGTCCGACAAGTAAGGGCGAAACACTGTTCGCATACTTTTTATTGCTTCCTCTCCAATGAGAAACCATATTGAGGAACCAACGGTGGAACAAATCCATCCAATACGGATTCTTACAAGGAACGGTGGCTGCCAATGCACGGATACGGTCTTTACCGTCCCATACCGGAAGTCGGTAGAGAAAATCTTCCAACGGGTTGAATACAGGCACGCGGTTGGAATAGATATAACGGCTGATATCTCTGTCCCACAACGGAATACCTTCCATCTGCGCATCCAGGGCAATGCTGTTCAATGCACGTTTGTCGAGAGGATTGAAGCGGAAACGGAAAGAAAGCCTTTCACGATATTCCACCTCGCCGATTTGAGTGTTATGGCGGAATTCATAGCGGCGTTTCATGAATTCTTCGGTCTGCAAGGCTAGTTGCTGTTCTTTGCTCAGGCTGATATTCTTGCCGAAACCTTTGCACTCGGTATATATATTGCCAATCATTTGACGGATAAGCGCTTCCTGTTTATACATATAGAAGTGGAAAACGGTACGTTTCACGACTTCTTCTTGCAGAAGTCCCGAAGCAAAACAGTTTTTAGCCAGTTGGACGACTAAAGGATGCCATGTGTCCTCGCGCAATTCAAGTCCCGCTTCCCTGAGATCGGCATATGCTTTCCGCAAAGCAGCTTCGAAAAGCATCAGGAAGGCATTTTCCGCATCATATCCCGGTATGGCACGGGTCAATGGTGATTTCTCTGCTTGAACCGCTTCCCGGAAAGTGGTTTCTTCGGGCATTGATGACGGTTGGGAGAGATAAAACTGGACTGAATCCGGACGATAGACGATATCCGGGTCGTGGGATAAGCGCGAATATTGTTCCAGAGTCGGTTCTTTGGGAAGTATATCGAACGGGATTTGGGGCTGATAACATTTCACAGCCAGTCGATAGGCGTGGGCGTGGAATAGTTCCGCTTCTTCCCGTGTTTTGGGAAGGGAGTTGTCCGGTCGGGTGAAGGTAGTCCATATTTTCACCGTTTTGCCACTTGAACCCATGAAAGCACAACGGGTTTGGGGTTGCTCGCAGGCTTTTTGTTTCACTAATGCTATTTCCGACTTATTGGACAAGGGTCCGATAGTCAGTTCTACAATGCCGTTGTAGCTTTTCATCTGTTTCTGACCGTTTACTTTTCGGAATTCGGCGGCGGGAATTATTTGGGGAAGTTTATCGGCAAACATGCATCGCTCGTCGGAAAGGGTATATCGCAGATGCTCTCTGAATGTAGAAACAGGACGGGATTTTATTTCTGTCTTTATCTTATTTACAAGTATATCAAGATCCATTACGCTGAGCGCTGTCGTATCTTCATTCTTACGAAATTGAGTAATTTTCATTAATTTGATAATAAATTGTTTTGTCAGCGTCTTCGTGATCGTTGAGACTGCTAAAGTAGTCATAATATCCGAAACCGGCAAGGAAAACAAGTTTTTAATATAGAAAATTATTGATATATCAAGTGGGTCTTTAACTGAAAGAAATGGGATTGTCACCACTCTATTACGGAGAAATTTGTTTTTCTCTGCTTGAAACTAAAGTTTCAGCTAGGAGAAACTATAGTTTCATCGGCAAGAAACCAATGGTTTCAAGCAATTGGAACTAGAGTTTCAAGCGTATGAAACTAAAGTTTCAAACCGCAGAAACTAAAGTTTCGCACCTTGAAACTGTTGGTTTCAAGGCAGGACACAACTCATAAGTACGGGGATAATAAATTGAACGACTTATCCATTTATGGCTGATACTATTCATTTTCGAACAGCGTCTTTATTTTGTCTTTGTTTTCTATGTGACAGCATTATTGCTATCACACTGCTGTCACCTTGTGCTGTCACAGCGTTAAGCACTTATAATCTGCAAGTTAGATTATAATCTGTGACAGATGACAGATATATTTTATTTTTTATTTCATAGGATGCTGAATCCTAAGTTCAAGTTATAAATGTGACACCGACTTATTTCACAGAGAACAATTATTCCGCCATCGTATCATATTCCACAATTTTCTCCTTGCACAAGCGTTCAGTAATATCTTTCAGAATATCTACACGGGAAATAAGGTATTCCAGTTGTTCTTGTGAAATACTGAAATCTTTGTTATAGCGAGCTTCTATGTAAGAACGACACAATAAATCAAAGCATTCTTTCTCTGTATCTGTATTTTGAGGGAAGACAGTAGTCAAGTCCATAGAAAAACGCTTTACCATCCCACCAAGTTCTTTGATTTTATGACTCTTCGGACGATAGTTCGTAAAGACCATCAGAATACAATTATAAAGTTTCTCACATGTCTGGTGAAGCAGAAATGCAGAAATTTTATTTTGTTTCTTAGGCAAATAAAATTCATTCACTCCTTCCAAAAGCCCGCAAGCATATGGATATAATTCATCAAATTCTTTTTGCGCAATATCCCGAATTTCCTTAAAACTCAACTTCCGTGGTTTAGCCAATTCGTGTTTGCCACTATTATAAAGCATAATGCCCTCCTTCACTATATCCGTAAAGAAATACTGGCTGATTTCCAAGTTACGGTTTACTGTATTAATATGCTCTACAATAAATTGTGGAAAAGCATGACGACGACCAGCAAACAAGTCATGATATTTATTAGTAATACGATAGAGTTTTTCTTCCACGTGTTTAGTAGATCCGGTCACGACGACAAGAATGTCATAATCACTCTGATAGGAAGTATGAACACCAAATTCTATATTACTGTCCCATAAAACATAATTTCCCCTTGCATAACTCCCGAACAGGATAACCATCTGACAATTACCGATGCTTTTACGCACTAAATTCAGCAAGACTGTCAATTCTTCCTGTGTCCGCTTGGGTAAACGTTTTATAGACTTTTTCATTATCATTCTTATTTGCAACTTTACAAAGGTACGAACTTTGCCATACCCAAACAACAGAGATACAAAAAAACTTATAATAAAGTCTTTTCAAAATTTCTCCAACACTTCCATCATTGCCGGACGGCGTTTATATTTTATCCGAAATTCCGCTACTATGTTTTTCACCGCAGTCTGTCCTCCCTTTAGTTTATGTATGCACGGTAACACTTGTGCGATAAATTCATAATTCCTCCGTCCCATTTTCCGTTCGGCATAGTCATTCAACGAAGAAGTATACATAGCAATCAACTGTTCCGAATGAGTATCCTTCAAATAATGAGCATACCGCATCAATGCTTCCAGTTGATCATATCTAGTTGATGACAACAAGGTGAACAGACGCTCATTATCCTGTTCTTTCACATAGATATCAGCTTCAGCACTTCCACCGAAAGAAAAATAGTTACTAAATTCTGTTTCCTTCATCATCGTATCCAAAAAACTCTTCCATTGTTCTTTCGGAATCAGAGTTTTGAGTTTATTGTAATATGTCAGTTTATCCCTGCCTGTCACAAACAATAGACGACATGTGTCAATTACTTCGGAAGTCCGGTTGGTCGTCTCGTAAATCTTCAGTTTTATTTCCAACCATTTACTATCGGTACCGGGATATATCTCTTCTTTCGCCATCTCTATTCCTTCATCCAGCAAACGGATGGCTTCATCGTATTGGCAACGGACAATCAATTTTTCAACCTCCATCTCCCGTATTTCAGTCAGATAAAGATATTGGCGAATCGTTTCATTCGCTTTTTGCTCTTCATTCTGCTCCAATAGTAAGTTGACTTTGCGAAGAACTAACTGATATAAATCATGAGTGTCCTTTCTTGTTTCAAGAAGTCCATCAATCAATTCCAAGGCTTTTTCTGTCGGCTGAATCGAAAGATTGATTTGCATCATAAGTTCATCTATATCATAGATTCCGTAATTTCGATAAGTAGATATTTCAGTAATCTGACGTAATTCCTGTAGAATTTCCGTCTTTTGTTTCTGAGTTGTTTTAGGATGTCCAACCACTTTCATGAGTAAACCTCCTGCGTGCTCACAATAAAGGGAAGTGCCAAAGTCATCATCATCGTCAACATATAGTAATTCATCCTCATAATTCTCACCGATAGAACGAAGTGTTTGAAGAGCTATGGCAATAGTACTATCCATATCTCCCAGACTCAAAAAGAAGTCTGCTTTCTTCAGATAAATATCCATTCGATTGAAAATAGTTTCCCAATCACGACTGTAATCATTATAACGATTCTGATAACGAGACTTTTTACTGTCACCGGAACTATTAAAAATCTTTTGAATTTCCGTTCTATAATCTTTTCCCTTTGATGTCGAAGACGATTTCTTGAATATAAAACGCTTCAAAAGCGCTGCCTTAAATTCCGGATTCGTTGAGGCATATTCACTGATAAATGTAGAAATTTCTTGCAGACTAATGAATGACAGCAATTGTTTGATGTCCACATCAGGCTGTACAACCTCTTCTTCTTTTGTAACTATTCTCATTTTTGAAAATGCACTACTGCTCACCCGTTTATTATTATCACGGATTGCCAGAAGTACTGCCACGACATGCTTGCAGATTTCTCCATCATACGGACAATCACAGTACCAGGATTCTACTTCCTTTCCGTTCATAGATATTTCCACATTATAATCGTCCGTTCCCTCTACTGTTGCAGTCCATTCACCGGGTGAGGTTTCTTCCAGTTCGGAAACGGCATCCGTATCATAATACTCTTCCCCGCGCATCAATATCTTATAGGAGACAAAGTTCTCAAAATTATCCAGTGTAATCATATGACTAATTTAATACTTGAATGAAAATATAAGATACCACAAATATAACAGAATTTTGGATATCATCCTCACTTTTTCAAATTACTATTCATACCTTTGTGACTTCGAAAGAGAATTAGTAACCCATAAAAAAGAAGATTGATTATGCGCTCATTCATTGTGTTTCTTTGCTTAATCCCCGTCATGCTATTTTCTTGTCAGAGTGTCCCTCTTGAGACTCAATTGAAAGAGGCTATCAAAGATAAGAAAGCCGAAATAGGAATTGCCGTCATCATAGATGGAAAAGATACGGTAACTGTGAATAATGATACTCATTATCCTTTGATGAGTGTTTTCAAATTTCATCAGGCGTTGGCACTGGCTGATTATATGGCGAAACACAAACAGTCATTAGATACTCTGCTAAGAATAGAGAAATCGGATTTGAAACCGGATACGTATAGTCCGCTACGGGATAAGTATCCGCAAGGGGGAATTGAGATGAGCATTGCCGACCTGCTAAGATACACGCTTCAACAGAGTGACAACAATGCCTGCGATGTACTATTCAATTATCAGGGCGGACCGGATGCCGTAGATAAATATATCCATTCGTTAGGTATTAAGGATTGTGCCATCGTCGGTACGGAGACTGCCATGCACGAAGATTTGGATTTGTGTTATCAAAACTGGAGTACTCCGTTGGCTGCTGCCGAATTACTGGAGATTTTCCGGCGGGAACCGTTGTTTGCAAAAGAATACAAGGATTTTATCTGGCAGACAATGGTAGAATGTCAGACCGGGCAGGACCGGCTGGTCGCTCCATTGCTGGACAAAGGAGTGATAGTTGGACATAAGACGGGGACGGGAGATTTGAATGTCAAAGGGCAGCAGATAGGCTGCAATGACATTGGCTTTGTTCTTTTGCCTGACGGACACACTTACAGCATAGCTGTCTTTGTGAAAGACTCTGAAGAGAGTTTTGCGGAAAACAGTAAGATTATCGCTGATATTTCACGTATCGTTTATGAGTATGTGACGCAGTCAGCTAAATAAAAGAGAGAATAGTTAACGGTCGTAACGATAAAAAGAAAATCAGATTAAAAATGAAACTACATCATATCGCTATCTGGACTTTTCAGTTGGAAGAATTGAAAGAGTTCTATGTCCGCTTTCTTGGTGGGAAAAGCAATGAGAAATATGTGAATCCCAAGAAAGGGTTCGAGTCTTACTTCATCTCTTTCGATGAAGGTCCTTCTTTGGAATTAATGAGACGTCCCGATGTACAGAATACGGTGGTGGAAGAAAACAGAATCGGGCTGACGCATCTCGCTTTCACGTTTCCCAGTCAGGCGGAAGTTCTTCGTTTCACGGAAGAGATGCGTTCCGAAGGTTACACCATTGCAGGTGAGCCGCGTACTTCGGGAGACGGTTATTTTGAAAGTGTTGTCCTTGACCCGGACGGGAATCGTATAGAATGTGTATATAAGAAAGAAGATGGAGAAGAAAACTGAAACAGGGGAAACTGTGACGCCCCGTAGCCTTGAGACGGTACGGCTGCTAATCCGCCCTTTCCAAGAAGAGGATGCGGAAACTTTCTTTGCCTGTTGCCAGAACCCGAACTTGGGTAATAATGCAGGATGGGCGCCACATAAGACGATAGAAGAATCGCGGGAGATTCTTCAGAATGTGTTTATCGGTCAGGAGAATATCTGGGCGATAACACTCAAAGATACGCGACAGCTTATCGGTTCCATCGGAATTGTCCCCGACCCGAAGCGGGAGAATCCGCAGGTGCGTATGCTGGGATACTGGCTTGACGAAGCGTATTGGGGCAAAGGATATATGACGGAAGCGGTACAGGCTGTACTCAACTACGGGTTCAACGAACTGCAACTCAGCCTCATCACTGCCAATTGCTACCCGCACAACAAGCGGTCGCAGCAGGTGCTCGAACGGAACGGTTTTATCTATGAGGGCGTGCTGCATCAGGCGGAACTGACATACAATGGAAATATACTCGACCATTTGTGTTACTATCTTCCTAATATATGCCGGGCTACCCCGCAGGATTACGACGAGATTCTGGAAGTCTGGGAAGCATCGGTACGCCACACGCATCATTTCCTCACGGAAGAACATATCCAGTTTTACAAGCCGTTGGTGCGCAACCACTATTTGCCGGCGGTAGAACTATACATTATCCGGGATGCCGATAGAAAGATTGTGGCTTTTATGGGACTGAGCGACGAACTAATCGAGATGCTATTCGTAAATCCCGGTGAGCAGGGAAAAGGATACGGCAAGCGGTTACTGGAATATGCTACCCAGAAAAAACAGATGGATAAAGTGGACGTAAACGAACAGAATGAAAAAGCACTCAGTTTTTACCTTCATATGGGATTCCAAATCATCGGAAGGGACGAAACGGACGGTATGGGAAAACCTTACCCGATTCTGCATTTACAATTGAAAGAAGCGAATATCGAAGAAAATAAAGGTTAACCCTAAAAAATAGAGCTACATGAACCTACGTGCTAAATTATCCGTTCGTTTTCATATCGAAGATATCAGAGAGATACTTCACTTCATACAAGATGACGGACGGCTCAGAGAAGAAGTCTATCAATTTATCTTTGACGAGGACGAGATTGTCTCTTATCAGGCATTATGGGTTTGTACGCATTTCTCAAAAGAAGATGTGGAATGGTTGAGCCGGAGACAGGATGAACTGATTGACGCAGCTATGTCCTGCCCGCACTCGGGAAAGCGAAGGATGCTCCTGAACCTGCTCAGCCAACAGCCGGCTGCCAATCCGCCACGAATGGATTTCCTCGATTTCTGTCTGGAGCGTGTCATAACCCGGCGGGAACCAGGCGGAGTACAGTCTCTTTGCATAAAACTTGCCTATCAACTGACTTGCTCCATTCCTGAGCTGCAACAGGAACTACGCACAATGCTGGAAATTATGGAACCCGAATTGTTGAGTCCCGCCATCCGTTCTGTACGCAGAAATATATTAAAGGCGATGAAAGCTAAGAAAAAACAATAGTAACCTTAATATTTCAATCTCATTCTACAGAGATAAGAAATGTCACAGTATATTCAAATGAAATATCTGGGATATGCCTGTCACCGAAATCTGAATACCGATACAGAATGTAAAAAAGGCTACGAGCTTATTAATGATTTGATTTCCTACCGGTCCCAGCTTCTGGATTATCTTCTGCCCCTGCGAGAGAAATACATAAAGTATGGCAGCCATACAGACAATGACAAGCGCAATGACTAAATAATTAACTCCCGTTTGCAGCAGTTTTCCTTTCACACTGGCGGATGCCATCAAAGTGAATATGACGGATATACTGCCCGGGCCGATACTGATGGGAAACGTGATAGGATAGAATATTTTCTGCTCAATGCTCTTCCATCTGAAACTGTCTACATTCTGACTGGATTCCCCTTTATCGGAAGAGCCCGAATCACCGAGCAACTCCATTGCCGTCTTACAGATAAGTATCCCGCCGCCCAACTGTATCACAGGAATAGCCAGACCGAAAATCAACAGGAACAAATGACCAATGACCAGTGTACCTACACCAATCATTATGAAGTTGAAGGTAAGTTTCTGGATAGCCGTTTTCCGTTGCTGCGGGTCAAGGTTTGTAAAGAACCCGTTTACGACAAAACCGTTCCCTAAAGGATTTATCACCGGGAACAAAGCCATGAACGATGACGAGAATATGATGAGGAGACTACTTAATGACATAGTTCTTAGTTTTTTAATGCTTCATTTACATCTTGAATATGTATTAAAACAGATATAAATTCGTATTGTTCCGGGAACGTATAAAAACTAAGAAAAAACAAGAAGCTGCCTCCCGTTTGGGAAACAGCTTCTTCCTTATGTCATTATGAACTAAATCAATTGAAATAGTACAAGAATACGGCAATACCTTCAAGTGCTTTCTTGGGTTGGTCCTTGATTTCGATGGCAAACTTGATTTCAGCTTTTGCCACACCACGCAGATTCGTCAATGAATGAAGGGTAGTCACCAGGCGGATACTCTGTCCTGACAATACAGCCTGACCGAATTTCATCTTATCCATGCCGTAGTTAATCATCATTTTCAAGTTGTTCACCTGGATTATCTGGTTCCACATATATGGCAGCATTGATAATGTCAGATAACCGTGAGCTATTGTGCTATGATAAGGGCTGTCTACTTTGGCACGTTCCGTATCTACATGAATCCATTGGTGGTCTAATGTCGCATCTGCAAAAAGATTAATACGTTCCTGGGAAAGTTCTACATAGTCAGAAACGCCTATTTGTTTGCCTACCAGTTTCTCGAATTCTTCGTACGAATTGATAATTACTTTTTCCATAGTCTTATCGCTTTATGGGGGTTATTAATCTATTAATTGACGGCAAAAGTAGGAAAAATAAACTGATATGCCATCAATTTTTACGATAAAAGTAGCAACAAAAGAAGTTGGGTATCACTCATAAATTGACGGCTTGTTTCACTGCTTCCGCCAGTATGCTGTAACCTTTACCATTCAGATGCAGGTCGTCGATGGTTAAATCCGGATTCAGTCTGCCATTCAGTAATAAGCGGTCGAATACGTCCAGATAGACAATATCCGTTCCTTGCAATTTTTCATATATTCTCTGATTGAGCATACGGATGAATTTGTTTACCGCCGTACTGTAATCATCATAATCATTTCGTGGAAAAATACAGAACAGGTACGTCTTCAGAGAAGGAACGGCAAGCACCGCTTTCACGTAACGTTCCACATAATCGTCTACATTCTCATCATTCAGCCCGTAAATATCGTTGCTGCCGAATTGTATGACTGCCAGACAATCAGAAGTATCCGCTGCAAAAGATTCCATATAAGCCAATCCTTCACCGGGAGCACCGTAATTCAAGCATTTCCATTGGGGGAAATAAATATCCAGCGCCCAAAATGCCATATGGCTGTTGCCTACGAAAGCAAATTTTGGTATTTCTTCTATCCTATCCATTTTATATTCGCTCAAACATTCGCTTTATTTCATTCAAACTCCAAAACAAATATAGAACAAAATTCGCGGATTTACCTTACTTTTGCACCAATAATCACATTCAAATATAAACCGATGATACATTTTTTTAAGAAGTCCGTATCTCACATTGCGCTACCGGAGAAATTCACTTATCCTTTCCATTATACGCCCCATCCGTTGTGCGTATTGGCGGCAGAGGAAGTGAAAGAGTATATCGCAAGCCGAAAGGAATGGCAGGAAGAATTAGCTCTTGGAAAGATGTTCGGGGTATTGGTTGTACTGCAGAAAACGGAAGGAGCTACGGATAAAGTGAAAGAAGAAGGAACGGACGAAGAAAGCAGAATAGGTTATTTAGCAGCCTTTTCCGGCAATTTGGCAGGAAAGAACCTGCATAGTTATTTTGTTCCTCCTGTTTATGACCTGCTGCAACCGCAAGGATTTTTCAAGATTGAGGAAGAACAGATTTCCGCTATCAACATTCGCATCAATGAACTAGAGAATAGTGCTTCCTATCTTGAGTCGAAAGAAAAATGGGAGATAGAAACCGGACAGGCTCAGGCGGAGTTGAATCAAGCCAAGGCGGAACTAAAAGCTGCGAAAGAATCCAGAGAGATTCGACGCCAGTCCCCAGACGGTATTTCTGAAGAAGAGCAAGCAGCTTTGATTCGAGAAAGCCAATATCAGAAAGCTGAATACAAGCGAAAGGAAAAGTCTTGGAAAAAACGGTTGGAAGAACGCGAAGCGGAAGTTCACCGTTTCAAGGATGAAATAGAAAGGCTGAAAGCAGAACGGAAAGAGCGTTCGGCAGCTTTGCAGCAAAAGCTGTTCGGAGAGTTTCGGATGTTGAATGCGGTGGGAGAAGTAAAAGACTTATGCACTATTTTTGAGCAGACCGTACAGAAAGTACCGCCCGGTGGTGCGGGTGAGTGCGCGTTGCCCAAGTTGCTGCAATATGCGTATCTTCATCAACTAAAGCCGTTGGCTATGGCTGAGTTTTGGTGGGGGGATTCTCCGAAAAATGAAATCAGGCATCATGGTTATTATTATCCTTCCTGTAAGGGAAAATGTGAGCCAATTCTGCAACATATGCTTCAGGGGTTGGAAGTAGACGAGAATCCGTTATTGGATAATGTTCATAAAGATACGAGACTGGAAATCGTATTTGAGGATGAGTGGTTATTGGTAATCAATAAACCGGCGGGAATGTTATCCGTGCCGGGAAAGGCAGAGGACATGGATTCCGTTTATCACCGCTTGAAGGAAAAATATCCCGATGCGACGGGGCCTATGATTGTACACCGGCTCGATATGGCAACTTCGGGATTATTACTTGTCGCCAAGACAAAAGAAGCCCACCGGCATTTGCAGGCACAGTTCGAGAACAGGAGTATAAAAAAACGATATATCGCTTTACTGGACGGAGTCATAGCAGAGGCCGAAAAGGCAGGAAGAATCTCACTTCCTCTCTGCCTGAACCCTCTCGACCGTCCCCGACAAATGGTGAGTGAAGAACACGGGAAAGAAGCTGTTACTGAATATCAGATAATCGCAAAATCAGAGAAATATACCCGTATCGCTTTCTATCCGCTGACCGGACGCACCCATCAGCTACGCATACACGCCGCTCACCCGAAAGGATTGAACCGCCCCATTCTTGGAGACGAACTCTACGGCAAGAAAGCGGACAGACTTTATCTTCATGCCGAGTACATAGAATTCCGCCATCCTGTCTACGGAGATATTATCTGCATACAGAAAGCACCGGATTTTTAGGAATTTTTTCTCAAGTCATGAACCAAAACCTTTTTGAAATGTATATAGGGGTATTATTAACTTTCAAAAAAGAACCTGACTATGAGTATCAAATTTCATGTTACAAAGTATTTGGCTGTATCCGCATTAACAATGCTGTTACTGGGAGCTTGCTCCAAAAACAACATTTATATTGATATCGCCGACCCTGACGGAGAAGAGAACAGTGGCAATCCATCCGGCAATAGTGGAAACGATAACGGCAATCCTTCCAAAGAAAGTGCCTTAGTTACTTTCAGCGCATCAGTGGAAGGAAGAAATATTACCCGCTCCATGTCTCCTATGGGCAAAGGATTGCAAAGCTGGCTATGTGCTTATCTTTCCAACACCTCGAACACCATAACGGGTGCTCCCGTTGCCGAAGGCAGTTACCTCACATCGTCTCCCGGAGTGCTGACTGGAAACAACGGATACAAAATGTATCTGAGTAATAACATTTATAGCTTCTATGCTGTATCCTGCAATTCCAAGAACCCCGCCCCTACCTTTACCAACGGAATATCCGAAGCGTTATCCAACGGAGTGGACTACCTTTGGTGGCATGCCGTACATCAGGACATCGCCAGTTCACAAATCAATGTCCCCATCACCTACCAGCATGCTGCCACACAAGTGGTTGTCGCCATTGCCGGTGGAGAGAACATCACCTTGAACAAAATTATCTCCGCCACCATCACTCCGCCGAAACCGGGCGCAATCATGGATTTGTCAACAGGGATTATCTCTTCGGAAGTCAGTCTTGCCAATCCAGTCAATATGGGAATCAACGACTTCACCGTACAATATATCATGCTGCCCGTGAAAAGTACTTCTCCCCTGACCCTGAAACTGGAGTTAATGGTAAACGGGGAAAGTTTCTCACGTACCTACACCACCCCGCTCGCTCCGCCCGACAACCTCTTATCCGCCGGAAATTCATACCTGTTCCGTGCGGTCATTAACGAGAATTCCGTATCATTCGCCAATGTCAGCGTAAAAGAATGGACAGAAGTAGACGAAAGCGGGAATCCGCTATATCCGGTACAGGACTAACCCTTTCCGGTTGCGTAAACCGGCATTATGCCGCAGTTTGCGCAACCGGACTATTTGTTAATACCTGCCTCTTCAATCTCCTGTAAACATAGATGAAAGCAGGAACCAGGAACAAGTCGGCAGCTATCCAAGCCATCGGGTCACCGTAGCAAACGGCAAGAAAACCGAAAGCAGGAACAGCATAAAGGCTGACGAGAATACGGGCAATCATTTCCGCCACTCCGGAGAACATGGCTAGATTCGTAAAGCCCACTCCTTGGATGGTATAACGCAAGATGCATAATAATCCAAGCGTAGGGAAGAACATACAGGAAATATGAAGGAAAAGTTCCGTATCCAACAGAATCTCCGTTTCTGACGGGTCTACAAAGATTAGGGCAAAGTATTTAGCTCCCAGCATCAAGAGCACGAAAGTAAATGCGGCATAGACAATCATCATCAAGGCACTTGCCTTAATCCCCTGCCAGATACGTTCCGGTTTGCCTGCACCGTAATTCTGTCCGCTATACGTTGCCATGGCAATACCCAGGCTCTCGAATGTACAGATAAAGAACATCTTGATACGCATGGCCGAAGTAAAGGCAGCCACACAGGCTGTACCCAATGCATTGTTCGCACTTTGCAGCATGATACTGCCGATGGCAGTAATAGAAAATTGCAGTCCCATAGGCACACCGATATAGAGCAGCGTCTTAGCCAGTCTCGGCTGAAACCGGCGTTCCTTCGGGGAACTCTGCAAAATATCAAACTTGCGATACATATAAATATAACAGAGTACGGCCGAAAGTCCCTGTGAGATAACCGTAGCAATGGCAGCTCCCGCCACTCCCCAGTCGAGCACCAGAATACAGAACAAATCAAGAACAATATTCAAAACCGTAGAAAGAAGCAGAAACCAAAAAGGCGTCTTGCTGTCTCCCAACGCACGGATAATGCTTGAAAGAAGATTGTAGAAGAACGTAAAAGGCACACCGATAAAGGTGACAAGCAGATAAGCATACGCTCCTTCGAAAATATTCTCCGGCGTACGCATCATCCGAAGAATATCCGCACACAAGATACTGGTGACGACAGCGATAGTGACAGACATCACCAGAGAGAGCTTCAGACTGACGGATATATAACTGCGCATCGTGCTATAATCCCTCGCTCCGAATTTCTGCGCCACGGGAATCCCGAAACCACCGCAACACCCGTTGCAGAATCCTAGAATAAGGAACACGACCGATGTGCTGGCCCCTACCGAAGCCAACGCGTTAATTCCCAAAAACTTTCCAACGATTGCCGCATCGACAAGCGAGTACGTTTGTTGCAGCAGATTGCCGAGCAAAAGCGGCAGTGTAAACTTTAAAATAAGCGGTAATGCCGGCCCTGCCGTCATTTCTTTAGAAGTTGCCATACGTCTATGTTCTAAAATTGCGTGCAAAGATACGGAAAATCCCGTTAGAAAGATTCAAATCCTCTTTCCACTTTCATTGACATAAATCAAAAAAACTCAGAACAGGAAGTCTCCTTATCTTTTCACCAGTCTTTTAGGCGAACCATGCCACGAACAGCCCAAACAATAGACCTCTGTCAAATCGAATCCTTCCATAGAATCGGCAGGATTCTTGGGCACGACCTCTCCATCTTCCATTACATAAACCAGCAATCTTTCGTTCCGGTCATTCTTTACATATAGGGCAGCAATCTTACATTGCGGACACAATAACTTTCTCATGCTGCAAAGATACAAAACAGAATTGGATATTTTTTCTGTAATCTTCCTTATCTTTGTACAGTTCAAAAAGAGAAGATGAAGAAACAACGCATCGCACATGAGAAGAAAATAGTAGAATTGATGGTACGTCTCTACTGCCGTAAGAAGGAGAAGAACGCTGTTCTCTGCCCTGATTGTGAGGAGCTGCTTCGCTATGCGCATGCGCGTCTTGACCATTGCCCGTTCGGAGAAAACAAAAGTTCATGCAAGAAATGTACGGTGCATTGTTACAAACCGACAATGCGTGAACGGATGCGGGTGGTGATGCGCTTCTCCGGTCCGCGAATGTTGATTTATTCACCTTGGGAAGCTATCCGGCATTTGCTGAATTTATAGAAAAACAACGTTAATCTAAACATATATATTTCTAATGAAACGAGCTATTATTATAGGAGCCACTTCCGGCATCGGGCAAGAAGTTGCAAAATGCCTGTTGCTGGAAGGCTGGCAGATTGGAATAGCAGGCAGACGACAGTCCGCCCTCGAAACCCTACAACGGGTTGCACCCGACCAAATCGAAATCCAGACTTTGGACGTGACTCAGGAAGACGCAGCGGAAAAGCTGAACATACTCATCAACAAAGTGGGCGGCATGGACTTATTTCTCCTTAGTTCCGGCATCGGTTTCCAAAACATGAAGCTGGATATGGAAGTGGAATTGAATACGGCGCGTACCAATGTGGAAGGATTTATCCGCATGGTGGATACAGCTTTTGCATATTTCAGAAAGAATGGTGGCGGACATTTGGCGGTAATCAGTTCCATTGCAGGAACAAAGGGGCTTGGTGTAGCGCCTGCCTACTCTGCAACCAAACGTTTTCAGAATACTTATATCGATGCCCTTGAGCAACTTGCACATCTCCAGAAATTGAAGATTCATTTCACCGATATTCGCCCCGGATTTGTATCCACCGATTTATTGAACGACGGAAAGCATTATCCGATGCTGATGAAAGCGGAAAAGGTGGGAAGACATATTGCCGATGCCCTGAAGCATAAAAGGCGGGTAGTAGTAATCGACTGGCGTTACCGAATACTCGTATTCTTCTGGAAAATGATTCCCCGCTGGATATGGAAACGCCTGCCTGTAAAAACGAATGGATAACAGAACGAACCGGCAGAAAAAAGGATTGAAAATTAGCAAGAAGGGATAAGTATTGTTCCAATAAATCTTCCTATATTTGTTCGGTAACAGAAACTTAAAACAAGAATAAAGATGGAACAGAAAATTTGTCAATGTTGTGCCATGCCGATAGACGAATCTACATTCGGAACAGAAGCGGACGGTAGCAAGAACCAAGATTATTGTCACTATTGCTATGAGAACGGACATTTCACCAAAGACTGTACGATGGACGAAATGATTGAACTTAACCTGAAGTACCTCGACGAGTTCAACAAAGACTCGGAAGTAAAGTACACCATTGAAGAAGCACGCGCCACCATGAAAGAATTCTTCCCCCAACTGAAAAGGTGGAAAAAATAAGAAAGAACAACAGAGAGGGCTGTATAAAAAAAGGCAACAACATCAAGCAAATTTGTTTCGATAGTCTTTTGATACAGCCCTTTATGTCTTTTATAGAAGTCTCCAGCCAACCTTATCCCGAAAATGAAAAAACACAGTATTCATCTGCTAATTGTCCATGAATAGACAACAGGAATTGTTCATATTTTCTTTTTTATCATACATTATTTCGCTTTGTCGCATTTTTATTATACATTTGTAACGCTACGTTCTTTCATTAGGACTGTAATATAATATAGTGAATCAGAAAAATGAATAGTTCAGTCCTGATTACGGATAAAAATAGACGACAAATGAAACAAACCGAATCAGCTTCTCTCAAAGACGACAATATGTCTTCGGAAAATGATATTTTCGAATCGGAGCAGGCACAACTCTTACTTGCGGACAAAATCTATGCCAGTTTACCTATGAGTATCGAAATCTATGATACTAATGGCATCCTGCGCAAAATCAATGAACCGGCATTAAAGATGTATGGAGTAAGTGACCCGACAACAGTCATAAACAAAGTCAATCTTTTCGACAGCCCTTATATGGATGCCGAGTTGAAATCCAAGGTACAAAGGGGCGAGGATACCACTCTGGAGTTTGAATACGACTTTGAACGTATCAACAACGATGCCTATTTCAGCAGCAAAAACAAGAATTCTATCATTTACGAAACCCGGATAGTCCCTATACTCAATGATAAAGGCAGTATCATCGGACATATACTACTCTCCAATGACGTGACTTCCGACAAAGAAGCGGAGTTCCGGACAGAAGAAAGCAAAAAGAACCTGGAAATGGCAATGGAAGCAGCGAATATGGCGTCATGGGTATATAACGTCCACAAAAAGGAATTCAGCACATTACACGGAGACGCGCTGGCAAAAGAAGCGATGACCCTGGAACAGATGCAGAGCCTGCTGCACCCGCAAGACCGCATACAGTTAATGCAGCTTTTCGCCCAGCTCATAAACAGGGAAACCCAACAGGTACACACCACACTGCGTTTTTACAACAAAGAAGAAAAACAATACCGCCATTACGAAAGCCGGATGAGATTATCATCCGAACATCGGGGCAAACTACTAATCGTCGGTACCCAACTGGATGTAACGGAAAAGGTGCAAATGCTGAAAAAGACACAAGACCTGACTTCAAAACGCGAACTTGCCATGCAAGTGAGCAATATCGTGCATTGGGATTTCGACGTAAGCAGCCAGAAATTCGAATCTTACAATGACCCTATCAACGATTATGCTCCCAACAGGCTTATCACCATCAAAGAATTTGAGAGCGTCGTGCATCCGGACGATCGCTCCACTTATTTCGACGCGATGCAATCCATGCTGTCCGGTGAAAACGAAACCGTAAATTTCACTTGCCGCATACAGACCAAGTACGATGAATCATGGCAGTATTGCAACGTTATCGGTGTGCCATTCGAGCAAGACGAGAACGGGAATACCATACGTTTCACCGGTTTCCGTCAAAATATCTCCAAGCTCCACCGCTTGAACGAGGAGCTCAAAGAGAGAAATTACAAAATGGAGCTTACTTTCAAGACTGTCGGAATGTCCTATTGGGATTTTGACGTGACAACCCTGCAATTCACGGCTTTCAATGATCCCGTAAACGATTATCACCCCGAAACGCCAATCAATATCGACCAATATTTAAGTGCCGCCCATCCGGACGACATAGAAACCGTGCGTAAGTATTTCGAGAGCATGCTTCAGGGAAAAGAACAGGAATTCAATTTCCAGTACCGTTCCAAAACAAAATGGGATAAAGAATGGCAGACTCTGATAGTCACCGGTATTCAGGTGGAAAGAGATAAAAAAGGCAAAATCATCCGCTACACCGGCATCAAGTTCAACAACACGAAGTGGGAGAAGATGGCACAGCAATTAAAGGAGCTTAAAGACAAAGCCGAACTTTCCGACCGTCTCAAATCCGCTTTCCTCGCCAATATGAGCCACGAGATACGTACGCCGTTGAATGCTATTGTCGGTTTCTCCGGACTGATGGTAGATTGTGACGACCCCGAAGAAAAGGCGGAATATATGGAAATTATCGAATCGAACAACGAACTGTTGTTGCGCCTGATTAACGATATTCTCGACCTTTCCAAGATTGAATCAGGCATACTCGAACGCAAGAGGGAAAAATTCAATCTGGCAAAGGTATCCGGTGAGCTTTACACCATGATTCAACCGAAAATCACCAATCCGGACGTAGAATTTATCATGGATAATTCCGGTCCGGACTGTTGGATATTCCTGGATAGAAACCGGCTCAAACAAGTGTGGATGAATTTCCTCACGAATGCAATAAAATGTACCCATTCCGGACATATAAAAATGGGATACAGCATAGAAAACGGTGGTATCAGGTTTTATGTGGAAGATTCGGGGGTCGGTATCCCGCTTGAATTACAGAACAGGGTATTCGGACGATTTCAAAAGCTTAATGAATTCGCACAGGGAACGGGACTCGGATTAGCTATTTCGAGGGCTATCATAGAAGGCGCGGGGGGAGAAATAGGATTTACTTCCACGCCCGGCGCCGGTTCTACTTTCTGGGCATGGGTGCCGTGTGAAATAGACATGCAGGAAGATGCAGAAACGAAAGCAGCGTCACAGTCTGTTCAAGCTGTTCAGGCAGAAAAGGAAGTTCCTTCAAGGCAACCTATTTCTCTGAAAAATATAAATGAGAAAGAGCTTCAAATACTGATTGCCGAAGATAATGACAGTAATTATTCATTAGTGAAACATATCCTCAAGGAATACCAGATTACCCGTGTGGTGAACGGAGTGGAAGCAGTGGAACAAGTACGTAATGACAAGTTCGACATCGTCCTCATGGATATGAAGATGCCGATTATGGGCGGGCTCGAAGCTACAAAGAAAATCAGAGAACTGAATCCTGTCATCCCCATTATCGCACTTACCGCCAATGCATTCGATGCCGACAGGGCAAGCGCCATGGAAGCAGGATGCAACGCATTCTTAACCAAGCCATTGAAAAAAGAAGAGTTACTTGAACTTTTTTCCTTATAACTTATCAATGGTAACAATACAAAAACGGTAACAATACAATACCAGTTCTCAATATAGCCACCCGGGACACTCCATACTCAAATCCTTTTATCATTTTTTTTATCCCAGTTCCGGGTGGCGCTCTAACCACTTCACGGCATATGAGCAGGTGGCTTTCGGTTTCATTCCGTTGGACAGCGCGTAGTCATAAGCGGCTTTTACCAGTGCGGCGGCTATTCCGCGACCTTCTATCGGACGGGGGACAATCGTGTGGATGATGTCGAGAGAATCACCTAAAAGGCGATATTGTACAAAGGCGGTGCGACCGTCTACTTCTGTCTTGAACAGTTTCTGTTCGGGCTGATGAATAATTTCGTAATCCATAATCTTGTTTTTTAATCTTGTTTTTTTTAGAATTGCTCGATCCATTGCAATCGGTTTGTATCGTAGCCACGGCGTTCGGCAGCGGTGACGAGTTTTTTCTTTATATCTTCCGGCAGTTGCGGTGTCCGGCTGAGTATCCAGAGATATTTGTCGGTGCTGCTGCCTACAAGTGCATAGTTGTAATTCTCCCCGTCCAATTCCAGCACATAATAGTCTGAATAGAAGTTGAGAAAGAAAGACACTTTCAGTTTGCCCGGCTGCGAGGAGTCGGGTATCTTGGCGTGACCGTTGGCGGTCCTGCAAATATCATAGGGAGAATTACGCTTGCATCCCCGGTTCTCTACACGGATAGTGCCGTCCGGACGGAGCGTGTAGGTGGCGGTCACATCGACAAGTCCACGTTCAAAGCGGTTCTCGTAGCGGGCTATTTCATACCAAAGTCCCATGTAGCGGTTCAGGTCGAGGGTTCGGACGGTACTGTGGTCTGTTCCTTTGAAAAGCCGTTCTACGTTGGGGACAGCGAAGTGGAATCCTGCTTCCTGAAGGCGCGTAGGACGCACCCGCTGACCGGATGTGAGGAAAGAAGCGGCTTCCCCATAGAGCGTTCGGAAGACTGTTTGAGGAACGACGACTGTTGCCCACGCATGATAGGCTTTCGCCATTTCACGGGCGAAAGTATATTGGGAGATTTGTTGCGGAGCAACCAGGTTATATACGCCGCGTGTCTCCTCATGACTGATAAAAAATTCCATGGCACGGCAGAGGTCGCGCATATCTATCCACGGGAAAGGCTGGGTGCCGGGACCGATGGCAGCGGCAATCTTCGTTGCCTGCAAAGGACGGAGCATCTGCTGCATCGCCCCGCCGTCCGGTGAAAGCACGACACCGAAACGGGTAATGACGAGCCGCGTATGTTCGGGACAGCGTTTGGCTTCTTTCTCCCATGCATAGCAAAGGTCGGACAGGAAGCCGTCTCCACGGGTACGGGTATATTCGTCCACTTCCGCCATCGCAGGATAATATCCCACGGCAGAAGCGGAAATCATCAACTTCGGTTTCGTCCGCACAGCATTCAGCGCACGGATTATACGGTGCGTGACAACGATACGACTGTCGAAAAGCTCTTGCTTGTGCTCCGGCGTCCAACGCTTGTTAATCGGCGCTCCCGCCAGATTGATGATGACATCGCAATGCGCCAGCGTCTGAATCAAATGCCCGGACATGCCTTCACGAAACATCGACCTTCCCAAAGGAATCACGCGATGTCCGCCCTTTTCGGTCAGATAGTTGGAGAGATGTTTACCTATATATCCGGTAGCTCCGGTCATTGCTATATTCATTTTGATTCTATTGTATATTTAACTATACTAGAAAAACGTATAAAATGCAGGAAAAGTTCTTTGAAAAAAGCAAAATGAGGTTATCTTTGCAAACGGCATAGTGCCGGAGCAAGGTTTCCTTGCGGCATAATTGCCGTTTCAGGTTATCTATTTAGTTAATACACCATGCTCAAACTTATGTTTATTGATGATTGATCATATGGAAGAATTCGAAGAATATATCAAACAAGGTGAACCTCACAAAAAAGAAAAAGGTTATGCTTGGCTAACTGCGATAGGATTGCAGGCTGTGGACGGGCTGAAACCTTCAAGCTATCTGATACAGACAGCCCGGCAGCACATTGAGGGTGATATCACCATTGATGAAGTAAAGCATTTGGTAGACAGCTATTACAAATCAAAAGCTATTAGAACTGATATAGAAGACCGGACGGAAGAAGCAGATAAAGTTTCGGCCCGCATTACTGAAATTCTTTCGGAAAAGACCTTCAAATTTTCCCCTGTAGAGTACATAACCATTCATAGACGATTATTTGAAGGCATTTACAAATTTGCAGGAAAAATAAGAGATTACAATATCACCAAAAAAGAATGGGTACTAAAAGGAGATACTGTCCTCTACGCAAGTGCCGGCATTATTCGTGACACCTTAGATTATGATTTTGCACAAGAAAAGGATTTTGATTACAAAGGTCTGAATATAGACGAAGCCATCAGGCATATTACAAAATTTGTGTCGGGAATATGGCAAATACATGCTTTCGGAGAAGGTAATACCCGAACCACTGCTGTATTTACCATCAAATATTTACGCACTTTCGGGTTTAATATCAGCAACGAAGCATTTGTCAATCATTCATGGTATTTTCGGAATGCTCTAGTCCGTGCAAACTATAACAATCTGACAAATGGTATTTATGCCACGACTGAATATATTGAAAGGTTCTTTAGAAACCTGATTCTTAATGAGAAAAATGAATTAAAAAACCGTTATCTACTAATTGAAGAACTTGATAACCAAACAATTAAAAGTGCAAATTCACTAAACGCAGATACCCCAAAGAGCAAAAATTGCACTTTAGGCTGCACTTTAGAAGAAATGGCTGTATTGACATACCTCAAAGAAAAGCCGAATGCGACTCAAAAAGAAATAGCAGCCCATATAGGCAAATCAGAAAGAACAATTAAGACAATTACCATAAAATTGAGCGAAAAAGGAATGATTGAGCGAAAAAACGGTAAGCGTAACGGGTATTGGGAAATCAAAATTAACGATTCGAATAACTAAACCATCTATAGAATAAATAAGATTAACAAGAAAAAATATGAAGAAACAAACTAAAATCAACTATATCCTGACTCTTATATTAGTGTTCTGCATCGGCGCTACCATCCCTACCTTGATAGGCAGCAGCCAAGTCAACGAACAACACTCGGCAAAGTCGGAAGTGCCCTATTGCGTCACCTCTCCCACCGTGCCCACCCAAGTCACTTTCGACGGAACCACCATCGACCTTCGCCGCTACGACCGCCGCGAACGGATGGACCGCGAAATGATGGCGTTCACCTACATGCACTCTACGACCATGCTTCTGATAAAGCGTGCCAACCGATATTTCCCTATCGTAGAACCGATATTGAAAGCGAACGGTATTCCCGATGATTTCAAATACCTCATGGTGATTGAAAGTAACCTGAACAATATCGCCCGCTCTCCTGCCGGAGCAGCCGGACTGTGGCAATTCATGCCCGCCACCGGACGGGAATTCGGACTGGAAGTAAATGATAACGTGGATGAACGTTACAACATCGAGAAAGCAACCGTAGCTGCCTGCAAGTACTTCAAACAAGCGTATGAAAAATATGGCGACTGGATGGCAGTGTCCGCCGCATACAATGCCGGACAGGCACGCATCTCTTCCCAACTTGACAAGCAACTGGCAAGCCATGCCATGGACTTATGGTTGGTGGAAGAAACGTCGCGCTATATGTTCCGCCTGCTCGCTGCCAAAGAGATATTCAGCAACCCGCAACGTTATGGATTCCTGCTGAAAAGAGAACATCTCTATCCGGCCATCCCCTACAAGAAAGTGACTGTCAGCACTCCCATCGACAACCTGAGCGATTACGCCAAACAACAAGGCATCACCTATGCACAACTCCGTGACGCTAACCCGTGGCTGCGCGACACTTCACTGAAGAACAAAACCGGAAAGACATACGTTCTCCATATTCCCACACAAGAGGGAATGTACTACGACCCGCAAAAGACTGTTGCCTACAACAAGAATTGGGTAATTGATTAACGCGGAGAAATATATTATTTCATCCGAGACTCGTTTTATTATGAAACTGAAAGAAAGAATCCAACGTTTTCTGCATGACGAAAAACTGAAACGAAAGTTATACGTCATCATCTTCGAATCGGACACCCCCGCAGGGAAATTGTTCGATGTGATTCTTATCGGCTGTATCCTGGTCAGCGTGCTGCTCGTCATCATCGAAAGCCTGAAAGGACTTCCCTCATTCCTGACGACTCCGTTCGTCGTACTGGAATATCTTTTCACCGCTTTCTTCACGTTCGAGTATCTGACGAGAATTTATTGCTCGCCCCGTCCCCGGAAATACATTTTCAGTTTCTTCGGCATCGTTGACCTGTTGGCCACCCTGCCACTCTATATCGGGCTACTCTTCCCGGGTGCACGCTACCTGCTTATCATACGCGCCTTCCGGCTGATACGGGTATTCCGTGTATTCAAATTATTCAACTTCCTGAACGAAGGTGAACGGCTGCTCACCGCCCTGCGCGAGAGTAGCAAGAAGATTGCAGTATTCTTCATGTTTGTCGTTATTCTGGTTACCTCTATCGGGACATTGATGTATATGATTGAAGGTACTCAGCCCGGTTCACAGTTCAACAATATTCCGAACAGCATCTATTGGGCAATCGTCACCATGACTACCGTAGGCTACGGAGACATCACCCCTGCCACCGGTTTAGGAAAGTTTCTTTCCGCCTGCGTGATGCTTATCGGTTACACCATTATCGCCGTACCAACAGGTATCGTATCGGCTTCAATGATGAAAGATTACAAACGCAGAAGAGATAAAGAATGTCCCAACTGCCACCGCTCCGGCCATGAGGACAACGCGGAGTTTTGCAAATACTGCGGAAGTAGCCTGAATCCGCCCGAAACAAAAGAAAAACCAAAAGACGAAGCGAAAGACGAAGCAAAAGACGAAGCGAAAAATGACACATAACTCAAAGCAAAAATGAAAAACAATCTTTACCCCCTATATGTATGAATAAACATCTTAAAATCGCAGTAGCTCTATTAGTAGCTTTACCGGCATTAGCCATCGCACAAGTGCGCACCGAACAGACCTTTGAGAAAGGATGGAAATTCACTCGTGAAGACGACAAGAATTTTAGCCAGAAACAGTATGATGATGCCAAATGGCAATCTGTCACAGTCCCACACGACTGGGCTATCTACGGTCCTTTCAGTATTGACAACGACAAACAGAAAGTAGCTATCACTCAGGATGGCCAGAAGGAAGCACTGGAACACGCAGGGCGCACAGGCGGACTTCCTTTTGTCGGAGTGGGCTGGTATCGCCTGAATTTCGAAGCTCCGGCTTTCTCTTCCGGCAAGAAAGCAACTCTTATCCTTGATGGCGCCATGAGCCATGCCCGTGTGTATATCAACGGACAGGAAGCGGGTTACTGGCCCTATGGCTATAACTCTTTCTACATCGACGCCACCCCTTACCTGAAAGCGAACGAGCAGAACACATTAGCCGTCCGCCTTGAAAACGAAACTGAATCTTCACGCTGGTATCCGGGAGCAGGGCTTTACCGGAATGTTCATCTGGTGATTAACGAAGATGCGCATATCCCGACATGGGGAACGCAACTGACTACCCCTGTCGTGAAAAAAGAATTTGCCAAAGTAAACTTGAAAACCAGTCTCGAATTTCCTTCCGGCAAGTCTTTTACTGATTACCGTATCGTGACCGAACTGAAAGCTCCCGACGGAAAAACAGTAGCCACCAATGAGGAAAAAGGAACGAAGTACGACGGAAAGGTATTTGAACAAGATTTCGTGATAGATGCTCCTTTGCTTTGGTCGCCCGACTCACCGTCGCTCTATTCTGCCGTATCCAAAGTTTACGAAGGAAATACGCTGAAAGACGAATATACCACACCATTCGGTATCCGTTCCATCGAAATCATCCCGAACAAAGGATTTTATCTGAATGGAGAACGTACTGTATTTAAAGGTGTCTGCAATCATCATGACTTAGGACCGTTGGGCGGTATTGCCAATGAAGCCGGTATCCGTCGCCAGATACGCATATTGAAGGATATGGGTTGCAACGCCATCCGTACTTCTCACAATATGCCTGCACCGGAATTGATCCGAGCTTGTGACGAGATGGGCATGATGGTAATGGCAGAATCATTCGACGAATGGAAAGGTGCCAAATTGCAGAATGGTTATCACAAGGTTTTCGATGAATGGGTGGAGAAGGATTTAGTAAATCTGCTTCACCAGTTCCGCAACAGTCCCAGTGTGGTGATGTGGTGTATCGGTAATGAAGTTCCCGACCAATGGAACGGTGACCGCGGTCCGAAGCTTTCCCGTTTCCTGCAAGACATCTGCCATCGTGAAGACCCTACCCGTCCCGTCACTCAAGGTATGGATGCTCCTGATGCTGTGGTTAATAACAATATGGCTGCCGTGATGGATGTAGCCGGATTCAATTATCGTCCACACAAATATCAAGAGAATTACAAGAAACTCCCGCAACAGATTATCCTGGGCAGTGAGACTGCTTCAACGCTCAGTTCGCGCGGCGTGTACAAGCTGCCTGTTGCCCGCCGTTCGATGCATAAATATCCCGACCATCAGGCTTCCTCTTATGATGTAGAACACTGCGGATGGTCTAACTTGCCCGAAGATGATTTTATCCAGCATGAAGACTTGCCGTATTGTATCGGAGAATTCGTATGGACCGGATTCGACTATCTGGGTGAACCGACTCCTTATTATACGGACTGGCCAAGCCACTCTTCCCTATTCGGCATCATCGACCTTGCCGGATTGCCGAAAGACCGTTATTATCTCTATCGCAGCCATTGGAACAAGAAAGAAGAAACGCTCCATATCCTGCCGCACTGGAATTGGGAAGGACACGAAGGGGAAGTAGTGCCTGTATTTGTCTATACCAACTATCCGTCTGCCGAACTGTTCATCAACGGCAAGAGCCAGGGCAAACGCACGAAAGACCTCTCTGTGACGATTGACAACAGCGCCGATTCCGTTTCTATGGCTAACCTTAAACGCCAGCAGCGTTATCGCCTGATGTGGATGGATACGAAGTACGAACCGGGCACGGTGAAAGTCGTGGCTTATGACAAAGACGGCAAGGCTGTTGCCGAAAAGGAGATTCAGACAGCCGGAAAGCCTCATCATATTGAACTGATACCTGACCGCACACAAATTAATGCCGACGGAAAAGACTTGTCATTTGTAACTGTCAGAGTAGTGGATAAAGATGGAAACCTCTGTCCATTAGCCGACAATGTTATCAATTTTAAAGTGAAAGGCGCAGGAACATACCGTGCAGGAGCCAACGGGAATCCCGCTTCGCTCGAATCGTTCCAGACACCGAAAATGAAGGTCTTTAGCGGTATGATGACTGCTATCGTTTCTTCTTCCGACAAGCCGGGAAAGATTATACTGGAAGCTACCGGAAAAGGGTTGGCGAAAGGTGTGTTGGAGATTGAAAGTAAATAGGAAGTAATATAACCGTAGACGTAGTATAACGAAATCTACGGTTATTTCTTTATAACAAATAGAAAGAAAATAGTATGGATACAATAAAAAGACTACCAACACATCCGGGCGATGTATTGAAAGAAGAATTGGAATACCGCAAAATTTCTCAAAAGAAATTCTCGGAAATTCTTGGAGTTCCTTATACAATGCTAAATGAGATTCTGAATGGGAAAAGACCTGTCACCAGTGATTTTGCATTAATGGTAGAGGCAGCCTTAGGCATTAATCCTGAACTACTTATCAATATGCAGACACGTTACAATATGGCTCTAGCCCGCGAAAAAAAGTCTCTCTCGAACCGGCTTAATGAAATACGTAAAATGTGCGCTTCGCTATTATAAACGTTTCTTACCAATACGCTCGAACAAGAAAATTAAAAAGCATCCCACTGCATAACAGGCAATATCCGCCCAATCGAACGTAGAGCCTAGCACAACCCTGGCTACGCGATTCGTTATTCCTAAAGTCTCCACTAATTGGAAGTACTGCATCACTTCTATAAAACAAGCAAAGAGAAATACATAGAACGGCATTCGTGGAATGCCTGTCGGCAGGAATATTCTCACAAAACTATATACCAGCACAACGACCAATACATCTCCGATGTAAGGACGCACGAAATTATCACGTACATACAAAGCTATCAGTACTTCTATACAAAAGATAACCAAAAAGCTGATTATATAAAATATTCTTTTCTTCATCATTCACTCAATCACGGGATTAAACATTTATTTGAGTGTGCGAATATACGATAAAATAGAACGGATACATTCAAATATTACTAAATTAACGACACAAAAAGAGGAAATAATTGTATATTTATAGGTCTAAGCATTTTATCCACAAACAATAAAAAAAACAGAAAGGAGATTGAACGTATGATGTTGAATATGGATTTTGTATTACGCTTGCTAGTTGCCGGAATACTCGGAGCCATTATCGGACTGGACCGCGAATACCGTGCCAAAGAAGCCGGATACCGCACTCACTTCCTCGTTTCGCTAGGCAGCGCATTGATTATGATTGTCTCCCAATACGGATTTCAGGAGATTATAAAAGAAAACAGTGTGACGCTCGACCCTAGTCGTGTAGCGGCACAAGTTGTCAGCGGCATCGGATTTATCGGTGCAGGAACCATCATCTTTCAGAAACAAATAGTCCGCGGACTGACCACCGCCGCAGGCATTTGGGCAACGGCAGGCATCGGGCTGGCGGTCGGCGCAGGAATGTACACTATCGGCATTGCCGCTATGGTATTAACTCTTATCGGACTGGAACTGCTCAGCTACCTATTCAAGAGTATCGGCATGAAAAGCTCCATGGTATCTTTCTCTACCACCAATAAAGACACGCTGAAACTGATAGCAGACAGATTCAATTCTAAAGATTATCTAATAGTCTCTTATGAAATGGAGACGTTGCATCCCGGCGAAGCAGAATTTTATCAAGTGACAATGGTTATCAAGTCAAAACGGAACAATGATGAAGGACATCTGCTTTCTCTGATACAGGAATTTCCGGACGTGACGGTGCAAAGGATTGAATAATGGAAAAACATAATATAACTACACTAAAAAACATTTAGAATGTTTCCATATATAGAACTATTTTAAGTACCTTTGCTACGTAAAAAACAAAACCATGGCGGCAAAAGCAAAGTTCAAAATAGTATATTCAGAAGAAGCAGATAATTTCCTTAACCAGTTGCCCCAAAAGGTAAAAGATAAAATTATCTACAATATAGCAAAGTCTAAATTTGTTATAGACCCGGAACTCTTTAAGAAATTAGACAATACAGATATATGGGAATTCAGGACGCTCTATAATAAAAGTCAATATAGGCTACTGGCATTTTGGGATAAAGTGAACGGGGTAGATACTTTAGTCATTGCTACTCATGGATTTATAAAGAAAACCCAAAAGACTCCTTCCAAAGAAATAACAAAAGCGGAAGAGATAAGAAAGATATATTTTAATTCTAAAAAATGAAAATATGGAAAAAATGAAGTTTTATACGGAAGAAGAAATAATGGATAAACATATAGGAAAGAAGGGAACTCTTGCACGTGATAAGTTTGAAGAGGATTTACAATCTTTCCTTATTGGAGAAGCCATAAAAAAAGCCAGACAATCCAAAAATCTCACTCAAGAAGAACTTGGAAATCTGATAGGTGTACAGAGAGCCCAAATCTCCCGCATAGAAAGTGGGAAAAACTTAACTCTTTCCACGCTGGCTAGAATCTTTAAAGCGATGGGGATAAGTGCCAAATTAGAGATAGACAATTTAGGGAAAGTTGCCTTATGGTGATTTTCACCGCTGTTTCTCCGTCAAATACTTCCAGTAACGCACAGGCATATCCTGCCTGTGTTTTCTCGGATTAATGCGTTCTTTTATACAAATCGCCTTGAAATAAGTTTTCCAAAGTTGTTGGAAGAGTTTTTCGTCTTTATCCATGAGACTTTCGTCCAGCATCCCAGTTATCAGGTGGGATTCGCGACTGTCATCATCAAAAGAAATCGTAGTCACTTCTTGTAGGTCGTAATAAAAGCCATAACGACGTTTCATATCATAGATAATCCACTTTTGGTCGGCAAAACGGTCTTTGAAGTGATGAACAGTAAGCGGCAACGCATTAAATTGCGGTTCGAAAGCAGCGAAGAACGTCCCGTCCGCAGCCTTCTGAAAACGGACGAACTGCATCAAATGTACACGTTCGCCATCCACCTTTTTCCAGATTTGCGCCAGTTGCAGCACATCCGGGTCGGCAAAATTGGTTTCAATGGAACGGGGAGAATCAATCGCCTTGCGGATATAGCGGAAAATAAGCATTCCCACTTCCGGCAGTTCCGACAGCCAACTTTGAGTAAGACAGCCTAATGCCGAGGACGAAACTTTTTTCTGCAATCCACGCCATACGCGAGCGGCTTTCTCTTCGTCGGTGACCACCGTATGCAATTCGTCATAGAATAAGGGCAAAGCATCCCCTTCCGACAAGAGTTCGTCGGGAAAAGTCTTGCGGAAATAAGCGTCAAAGACAGCAGTCAGCAGACCGTCAAAGGTTTTATCGTAGATATAAATATTCATTCTCCGAAGTCAAGTATCAACTGGCGTTCGTCCACTTTCTTTTTAGGTTTCGGCAGCAGCAGGGTGCGTACCCGTTGCGGAGAAAGCTCGTTCACGGTCTGCATTTGCAGGGGAAGTTCTTTGCAGGTGATGAAATATTGCGCTTTCTTCATCACTACTCCTATCTTTTTCAATTCATAAAAGCCCAAGCGGGAGAAACGCCGGGAAGCGACAATCAGCTTCGCCGATTTCACGCCGATGCCCGGCACACGGAGAAGCATTTCGTAATCCGCCTTATTGATGTCGACCGGGAAATGTTCGGGATGGCGCAAAGCCCACGAGAGTTTCGGGTCTATTTCGAGGTCGAGGTCCGGGTAGGAGTCGTCCACTATTTCGTCTACTTTGAATTGGTAGAAACGCAGCAGCCAGTCGGCCTGGTAAAGCCGGTTTTCGCGTACCAGCGGTGGTTGCTTCAAGGCGGGCAGGCGCTTGTCGTAAGTATTTACGGAGACATAGCCGGAGTAGTAGACACGCTTCATCGTGGGACGGTTGTAGAGTGCCGACGAGAGGAACAGAATGTCTTTATCCGATTCGGAAGTGGCGCCGACAATGACTTGCGTACTCTGTCCGGCAGGTGCGAAGCGCGGGGCATGGCGGAATTTCTGCCGTTCTTCCTTGCTCTCCAATACGCCCTGCTGGATATATTTCATCGGGGCAAAGACGCTTTTATGGTCTTTTTCCGGTGCAAGCAGTTTCAAGTTCTCTTCTTTGGGAATTTCTACGTTGACACTGAGACGGTCGGCATACAGTCCGGCCTCGTTCACCAGTTCGCGGCTAGCACCGGGGATGCTTTTCAGATGGATGTATCCGTTGAAGCGATGCACTAGTCGCAGGTCTTTGGCAACACGCACAAGGCGCTCCATCGTATAGTCGGGGTTACGGACTACGCCGGAACTGAGAAACAGACCTTCTATATAGTTGCGACGATAAAATTCCATCGTTAGTTCCACCAGTTCGGATACCGAGAAGGTGGCACGCGGAAGGTCGTTACTACGCCGGTTGATGCAGTAGGCGCAATCGTAGATGCAGTAATTGGTAAGCATGATTTTCAGCAGCGATATGCACCGCCCGTCCTCGGCAAAACTATGGCATATCCCCCATCCCCCCACAGTATTGCCCAGCATCCCCGGTTTGTTGGAGCGCACTGTGCCACTGGAAGAGCAGGAAACATCATACTTGGCGGATTCCGCAAGTATCTTCAGTTTAGCCAGGACATTTTCGTTCATAATTCCCAATCTGATTATTTCCGCAAATATACGATTTAATTCGAGATACATATAGAAAAAAGGCATAAGCGGAACCAAACAATAAGTTAATAAAATCGCCTTCAGCCTTCAGGTCCTTCCAAAAGTCCCCATTTCATCGAACAATTTGGCTGAAACCGGTACTGAAATCAAAAGGAAGTCTTTCAGCCTGTTTTTTAGAGCCTTCATTTACCTTAAATAGAAGGCCTATTTGATTAAAACAGAGCGTCTGTTTCACCTAAATAGAGCGTCTGTTATCTTTTGATATAAATACCGACTCTCATATTGCCCATGCTTGGAGTCCATGAGTACCGCCCCACATGTCAGCATCCCTTTGCCGACATATCAGAAGCCCTCAACCGACATCTTAGTAAGTTTTAGCCAACGTGTCAGCAAACATTCGCCAACACATTGTTGAGCGGCTGCCTACAAAAAATCCGGCTGAAAGCGGATGAACCCTTTTTCAGGGGACGCTTTCAGCCGGATTGCCTTCTACCAAGTAGTTTCAGAGCTAAAACCAGAAACTGAAAGCAATTTTTGTATTATATATTTGAATGGGTAAAAACACCCATCACATTAGGATTATCAATCATCATTTGTCAGGTATATATAGAAGAGCCGGCTATATCAAGTACTACATTCAACTGAATGATATAGGAGACTTGGGTAAGTCAAACACATGTTTTCACTTACTTCAGTACTAGTTTTATTCATATGCTGCACAAACAATATATTTGGGTGCATTACCCCTAGTTACTATACAAAAAGCCCGGACTTTCACAAGCCCGGGCTTTCTGCATCTTGGAAACATCTCCTTAATCTATAGGGAAATAAGGGACTAGCAAATTAATTCTAGCGCAATAAATGAAGATGCACCAAGAGTAAAAAAGGGATGTCTGTGGGAAATAAGGGAGACATCCCTTTTTCTTAAGAAGGACAGATGCAGAAGGACTGACTTTCACAAGCTGTGTCCTTCGCTTTGTACTTCTTAGACTTCTTCACACGGTGGTGAAGAAGAGGTTCTTTATGATTATCAAATGCCTAATTCTAGTTAATAGCACTTGATTCTTTATTCATATCTATTTTCACTGTAACTGTTTTATTATTAGCATAGTCAACAATTGTTCCCCAACGTGACTCTGCCGTAATAGTTACAGTTATATTTCTAACAATAGCAGTACCAAGAGTTTTAACCTTCAAGTTACCAGTTTTGTCTATTTCAACATACTGCTTATCATCTTCAGTTATAGTATAAACAGGAGCTTCAAGTCCCAATACACTCAACAGAATAGTTGTAGCAGAAGCTTTTGAAGCAGTGCCATTTTCCCACATTGTTTTTCCACCACAAGTCCATTTTATACCTTTGGCCAAGGGGAACGATTCTGTATAGTTGTCACTACCAATTTTGATAATAGACTTAGCTGTTGTATTATCCCAAACCCAAGTAGTCGTAACTCCTGTTAAACTAAAGGTAGCTGACATTGTGTTTTCAGCCAATGCATAATCTTTATTATCGGCAGATTTAGCAATCACTTTTGCTTCAACTACTATATCTTCAGCACTAGTATTGTCGTATGCATTGGTGATTTTTAATTTGTTACCTTCAATGGTCACTCCTGTTATTTTATCCTTCAACGAGAATTCAATAGAAGCACCAACATTTTCTGCACTTTCAGCAATGGCTGCATAATTTTCGAAAAGAGTAGCTAAATTACTTTCAAATCCAACTGCATCATTTGTAAATTGAGGCATTAAGGATACAGAACCTGCAATTGGAGTAGAAACTGTAACAACATTTCCATTCCATGTCAGTTTATATGCACTCTTATCAAGAGTTACAGTCACCTTCTTCAAATTCAGCGTAAAGTTTTGAGTATCTGAAACCTTAACATCCAAGATAGCACCAACATTTTCATTAACATTTGCTTTTGTACCTTTCGGAACAAGAACAACTAATTCATTTTTAGTAGTTCCTTCTTTAAATGCAAATCTAATTCCAGTAGTTGTCTTAAAATTAAAATTAGCTTGCGGCAATTTTTCATATTGCGCTTCTGTAATTCCTAATGCTTGATAAGCTAATACAACTGGTAATGTTTGGTCTTCTTTACCATTAAATGCTACTGTAATATCTGTCACTTCCTGTGATTTTACAGCATACTTTTTAGCTGTAACCTCTGCATAAGGAGTAGATTTGAAAGTTTTCAGTACAGTACTACCATCTTTTACTGTAACGGTAGCTACAACTCTAGCCTTTTTACTATTTGATGCATTCTCATCTTCATATTTAACCAAAGATAAAACTCCATCGATAATTTTATATGCTCCATCTTCATTTTCGATAGTAGGCTTACCGTCCGGGGCAGCAGCAGGTATTTCATTAAAGTTATATACTGGTTTTCCGAACTTAGATAAATCAATAGGATTTTCATCCGATGTTAATACTGTTGCAGGGGTACTTGCCTCATCTCCTACAAATTTGGCTTTCAAAGCATAACCCTCTTTATAGTCAATCTTAGAGCTAGAGTTATTCCAGTAAATGTTGTCAACAGCACTATTATCTGAAACCACTTCAAGACTCTCAATAGTCTTCGTAGTAACAATTACCGGGAAATAATCAGAGTTTATGTCTGTAAAGTAATCAGTTCCCTTATCCACAGTCTCTGCATTTTCCGGAACTGATTTTTTAGATACTACATTCAGACAAACGGCATGACTTGATTCAGTCTGAGTAGATAAAACAAACGAAATAATACCTTCGTCCTTATTCTCTACCTTTCCTTCGCCTTTGAAAATATCAATAGCACGCGTAAATTCCTGTCCATCAAATGTTGCAGTATAATTCTCAAAGAACTTCTCAGCAGCGCTAATCGGAGAAACACGGAATTTCACAACTACCTTATTATTAGAAGCTACCAGGACTTTATCTGTCTTACCTTCCGGTATTACATAATAGGAATAGAAAGAAACCTTGCCATCTGCACTAGATGGAATAAATGTTACACTTTGAACCATTGATTTCAATCCATCAACATCAATCTCAAGTGCCAATAGGCGTTTCTTTATAGTTGTAATATCTGCATCATAAGCTTCAAATTTGCTTGTCAAATGTGTATCAATTGCATCGTTCAAATCATTACTTTTTACGTATGCAGCCAAATCTGAAGTTTTTGCACATAAGGCAACATTACCTATCAAAGTCTGAATATCCTCTAAAGCGCCAGCAACTTTATTGGCCTGCTCAATAGTCTTATTGTCTGCAAGTTCTTTAACAAGAGCTTTGATAGTCTGATCCTGATAATCAGTCAAAGTTTGAATGTCGGTAAAAATCTTCTTGTAAGTAGCATCTTCTGTACTTACATAGTTTTTAATCTTTTCATTCAAATCTTCCATATCCTTGTTGTAAGTTTCAAGGCTTAGATATTTCTGACTAATTTCAGCCATCATTTTTGTCCTGAACACACCATCAACATAGGTTCTAACAGCATTCACTTTATCCGTAACCTCTGCTGATGTTAGATAATCAACAAGAGCAGCTTCTACATAATCCTTCACAGCATCAGAATTCATGTATTCATTCAACTGATCAATTGAAACAAATTTCTTGTCAGCTTCCTGTAACGCTTCAATTTTAGCATTGATACCTTCCAAACCATCAATCTTTTCAAACAGAATCTTAATTTGATCTCCATTTGCTCTGCTCAGCTCTTGCATTTCCTTTTTAGCATCAGCCAAATCTTTTGCCACTTGTTTAGCCGCATCAACATCAGCCTGTTCTAATTTGGCTTCCAACTCATCAATTTTGGCTTGCAGTGCTTTCTTTGCTTCAGCAACACTAGTTTCGATAGATGCATCAACTTTAGCAATAGCTTCATCTAGTTTTTTCTGCAATTCTGCTAGCTTTGCAGCATCCGCCTTATTACCTAAGGCTGTTTGCATTTCTGAAACTGTTTTCTTTAGTTCATCAAGTGCCGTTTTGTCTGCTTTACTCGCAATAGCATCCAATTGTGACTGCAATCCGGCAACTGCACTGTTGATAGCAGCATTCATAGCTTCTGTCGTCACATCAGCCCCCTTGTTGTTAATGTTGTCAATCTGCTCTTGCAGACCCTTCACATCATCATCGTAGTCTTTACAGCCTACATAGGTGACAGTAGAAAGTGCCAACGCCCCGAAGAACATCACTTTTACAAATTTTCTTTTCATAACTACTTAAAAATTACATTAATAATATATTATTAAACACTAAGTTTCAATAATAGAACGCCCGTTACTTTGTAGGTAACGGGAAACCTTTGTACCTGCTCTCCTGGAGTAGTCAATACTGGAAATTTATACGATATGCGATGAAACTTTTTTACCCCTGCTTTTGAGAAGAAGTAGAGGGGCGGGAAACCTATTGCAAAATTTAGAAGTTAACAAAGCCCTAATACAAAGAATCCACGTGTTTCTCCTGTGTTTATTCCTGTTTTGGGTAGTTTATTGGAAAAAATGTACGATTTAGTTTGGTTGTTTTAAGAAATATGCTCATATTTGCACCGATATTTATTCCCGTTACCTACAAAGTAACAGAGTAATTTTCAGGCATTTATCCCTATTGCAGAGCGTTTTACAAAGTCAAGAACTTGTTTATTTGCTTCATCAATTTTCTTACTTCGGAAAGGTTTCAGATATGTTTCGGTTACGGTGATGGACGAATGTCCCATTGCTTCGGAAATAATACCCGGATGGATTTCACAATAATAAGCTGTCGTGGCCCAAGTATGGCGGGCAGTGTACGAACTTAGCTTATCGCCCAATCCGAGCAGTTCACCTAATAACATCAATTGTTGGTTAAAGCTGCGCAATGCCAACTGATATTCACGATAGGCTTCCTTTGTCCCTTCACGGCTTTTCAAAAACGAAAACAAATAAGGTGAAGAGGGATCACGATTCATATACTTCTTTACCAGGAGCATCGCTTCGGGAGTCAGCGTCACAGACAGAGGACGCCCGGTCTTACGTCTGCGATACGTTATTACGTTATCACGCAAATCACTCTTACGCAAATAAGCGAGATCGACAAACGGCATACCACGAAGCGAAAACATAAGAATGAACAACTCTTGCGCCTGACATACAGCGAATGGCACACCGGACGTACGAGACAATTTGGCAAACACTTTCTTCATATCGTCATCACACAACGCACGTTTATGATCGGCACGAGTACCGGTATAAACAGAACGGAACAGATGAGGTACATAAGGAGCTTTCCGAAGATCGACGGCACGGTTGTAAACCGCACGAAACGTACGCAGATAAGTGGAAACAGTGTTCCAGCTACAACCACGACTACGAAGGTAAACTTCGAATCCCTTCAGCCACTCCGAAGTTACTTCACTAAAAAGCAAATCTTCTTCCCCACAATAAGCAATGATGGCATTCAGACTGCTACGATAAACATGCGCAGTACCGAAGTTTCCCTCCACCTGTAGCCCCGTCGCTACTTGCTTCATAAATGTTACTACTTTCAACATTTCTCAATTTATTAATTTATTCGACTATAAAGATACAAGTATTCTCGCTATTACCACCCGGATATATCCAAAGATATTCTATCATTTCTATAACTGCCATCCATCAATATTCATTTTTTATTGTTACTTTTGTAAGAAAATGAAAGAGTTATGAACCAACCAGTAAAGCGCAAACGTATTCCGTATGGAATGATGAACTTTATCGATGTCCGCGAAGACGACTGTTATTACGTGGACAAGACACATTATATCCCGCTTATAGAGAACGCGAACAAGTATTTCTTTTACATTCGCCCGCGAAGGTTCGGAAAGAGCTTGACGATCTCCATGCTCCGACATTATTATAATATATTGGAAGCGGACAAGTTTGAGAAATGGTATGGCGACCTGTACATAGGAAAGCATCCCACTCCCGAACGAAATTCATATCTCATCATTTATCTAAACTTTGCCGTCGTTAATGCCGAATTAAATAGTTACCGGCAATCATTGGACGCACATTGCAACACCGAATTCAATTTCTTCTGCGATGTCTATGCGCAATATCTTCCCGAAGGGATAAAGGAAGAAATGAATAAGAAAAAGGGAGCAGTAGAACAACTGGATTATCTATATAAAGAATGTGTCAAGACCAATCAGCAGATTTATCTGTTCATTGATGAATACGACCATTTTACAAACAAAATCCTATCAGAACCTTCCTGTCTGGAAAATTACAAGAGCGAGACACACGGAACCGGTTATCTGCGCAGCTTCTTCGATACGGTGAAAGCAGGCACGGACTCCACTATCAAACGTTGCTTCGTGACTGGTGTCAGCCCCGTCACAATGGACGATCTCACCAGCGGATTCAATATCGGTACCAATTATTCACTCTCTCCGGAATTTAATGAAATGACCGGATTCAACGAAGAAGAGGTGCGCGCAATGCTGGATTATTATGCCACTACCTGCCAGTTTCACCACTCTACCGACGAGCTGTTAGAAGCTATGAAGCCTTGGTATGATAATTACTGTTTTGCAGAACAAAGTTATGGCAGCACTACCATGTACAACTCCAATATGGTACTCTACTTTGTGGATAATTACATCCGTAATGGAGGCTATATGCCACGTAATATGGTAGAAGAAAACATCCGCGTGGATTACAACAAGTTACGAATGTTGATCCGCAAGGACAAAGAATTTGCTCATGACGCCTCGACCATCCAGACATTGGTGCAACAAGGATACATCACCGGCGAATTGAAAACGGGTTTTCCAGCCGAAACAATTGCAGAACCGGATAACTTTATCAGCCTGTTATTCTATTTCGGAATGTTGACTATCAGCGGTACTAAACGAGGCAAGACATTATTGACCATTCCAAATCAAGTAGTACGTGAGCAACTGTACAGTTACTTACTAGATACTTACAACGAAGCAAATCTCCGCTTTGACAACTGGGAAAAGGGAGAACTGGCATCAGCAATGGCTTATGACGGCGATTGGAAAGCCTACTTCGACTATATCGCCGAATGCCTGCACCGCTACTCTTCCCAGAGAGACAAGCAAAAAGGCGAAGCATACGTACACGGATTTACGTTGGCTATGACTGCACAAAACCGTTTCTATCGCCCCATCTCCGAACAGGAGAATCAGGAAGGATATGCCGACATCTTTATGCTTCCTTTACTGGATATCTACAAAGACATGCTTCACTCCTACATTATCGAACTGAAATACGCCAAAGGAAAGGACAGCGACGAAAAGGTGGAGCAACTCCGGCAGGAAGCCATCACACAAGCCAACCGCTATGCTGCCAGCGAAACGGTACAAAAAGCAATCGGAACAACAACTCTACACAAAATCGTTGTCGTGTATCAGGGAATGAAGATGGTGGTATGTGAAGAGATTTAATATTTAGTAAATATACACGAAATTGAAAAGGACTGACTTTCACAAGCTAAATACTTCAATCTGTCGCTTCTCAATATATAATCTTCACACTTCGGTGAAGAAGGGTTTCATTTTTATGGAGAGAGCGAACTTCCACAAGTAAAGGCACTCTCCTATTATATAAACGTATGAGCTAATTTCTTATTATAACAAGTAAGATGCGTGTTTTATTCTTTATAGTCATATTAAAAAAGTCCAATCGCAGCACATTATTATAAGGTTATCAACACAGAAAGAGGGCCTATCGCTTACGACAGGCCCTCCCATTTTTCTAATATCTTAGTAGTCTTCTAACTATTAGTTCTTAGAAGCTTCCAAAGATGCTTTACGGAATTCTTTCATTGCTTTTTCGATTTCCAAAGAAGCTTTACGAGCACGAGTTCCTGCTGCTTTGTTACCATTTTCAATCTGAGCGTTAGCATCTTTTGAGAAGTCAGCATAAAGAGCTGCTACTTTTTCTACCAATTCTTTCATAATCCTTTTATTTTTTTCGTTAATAATGTGCCGCAAAAATACACTGTTTCCCGAAATAAACGCATAAAAACAATTTTTTTTTTGAATTATTCCTCGAAAATTATGCAAAAAAAGGGGTTTTCACCTTTTTTATCTACCTTTGCAGCCATGAAACCGCTTACAGATACCGATTATATACATGCACTGATTGCTGAAGGTGAGCATCAACAACAGGATTTTAAGTTCGAAATTTCCGACGCACGCAAAATAGCCAAGACCCTTTCTGCTTTTGCCAACACCGACGGGGGACGGTTACTTATTGGTGTAAAAGACAATGGGAAAATCGCAGGGGTACGCTCCGAAGAGGAGAAGTATATGATTGAAGCTGCCGCACAACTTTATTGTGTGCCGGAAGTGGAATATACCCTGAAAACATATATAGTGGAAGGACGACAGGTCTTAGTGGCTACCATCGAAGAAACGCCCCACAAACCGGTATATGCCAAAGACGAAACGGGCAAACCGCTCGCCTATCTCCGCATCAAGGATGAAAATATATTGGCAACTCCTATACATCTCCGTGTATGGCAACAAAGCGACAGCCCGCGTGGAGAACTTATCCGTTACACTGAGCGCGAACAGCTTCTACTGGAACAACTGGAACGGGGAGCATTACTTTCGCTCAACCGCTATTGCCGCCAGACAGGAGTTTCACGCCGCGCCGCTGAACATCTGCTTGCCAAATTTGTTCGTTATGATATTGTGGAGCCTGTATTCGAAAATCATAAATTCTACTTCCGGATAAAAAGCGAATAACCACAAACAATATTGGAATACTTAATACTTAACTATGACTTTTATCAATGAAATAAATGGTGTTCTTTGGACGTATATCCTAATTATCATGCTTTTAGGATGTGCCGTCTGGTTCAGTATACGGACACGCTTCGTGCAGTTCCGCATGATTCGAGAAATGATTGTATTACTTGGCGAGTCCGCCGGAAAAGGGAAACACGCGGAGAAACATGTGTCGTCCTTCCAGGCATTTGCAATCTCTATCGCCAGTCGTGTAGGGACGGGAAATCTTGCAGGAGTGGCTACGGCTATCGCCATCGGTGGTCCGGGGGCTATCTTTTGGATGTGGGTGATTGCCTTGCTGGGGGCTTCGAGTGCTTTTATTGAATCCACACTGGGACAGTTGTACAAGATACGGGGGAAGGATTCTTTCATTGGTGGACCTGCTTATTATATGAAGAAGGGGTTGAAACAGCCGTGGATGGGGATGCTTTTCGCTGTATTGATCAGCGTTACTTTCGGATTCGCGTTCAATTCTGTGCAGAGTAATACGATTTGCGCTGCTGCAGAGCATGCGTTCGGTTTCAACCATGCCATATTGGGTGGGGTACTGACGATTCTGACATTGGTTATCATTTTTGGCGGTATTCACCGGATTGCCCGTGTCAGCAGTGTGATTGTGCCGGTGATGGCGTTGGGATATATTGGTTTGGCGCTGGTGATTGTGGCTCTTAACATCAGGCATTTGCCGGATGTTATCGCGCTTATTGTCAGTCATGCTTTCGGATGGGAACAGGCGTTGGCAGGTGGAGTCGGCATGGCGTTGATGCAGGGGATTAAGCGGGGATTGTTCAGTAATGAGGCCGGTATGGGGTCGGCTCCGAATGCGGCGGCTACGGCTCATGTCAGCCACCCGGTAAAGCAGGGATTGATACAGACTTTGGCTGTTTTCACGGATACGTTATTGATTTGTACATGCACGGCTTTTATTATTTTATTCAGCGGAGCGCCGTTGGATGGTTCGGCAAACGGGGTGCAGCTTACTCAACAGGCGTTGACGAATGAAATTGGTGCGTCAGGGAGTATCTTTGTGGCCGTGGCTCTTTTCTTCTTTGCTTTCAGCAGTATCTTGGGAAATTATTATTATGGTGAGGCTAACATACGTTTTATTACTCAAAGGAAGTGGGTGCTTCATGCATACAGGGTTTTAGTCGGCGGGATGGTGCTTTTCGGTTCGCTGGCTACGCTGGATATGGTATGGAGTCTGGCGGATGTCACGATGGCACTGATGGCTATCTGCAACCTGGTTGCTATTCTTTTCCTCGGGAAGTATGCCATCCGGTTGCTCAATGATTACCGGGCGCAGAAGAAAGCGGGGATTCAGAGTCCTGTTTTCAAAAAAGAGACAATGCCGGACATCGAAAAGGACTTGGAATGTTGGTGAAACCCAACTGTTTTTTGTACCTTTGCGGACAGATTGCCAAAGGATAGTTATGCAACATAACTTCCACGCACTCAAATAGTAAATTGTAAATAATAAAATTGTAAATATAACAATGAGCTTATTTGGTTTATTCAAGAAGAAATCCGATGAAACGAAAGTCGGCAATGTAGAAGATTTCATATCTCTGACACGGGTTTATTTCCAGTCAGTTATCGCCACTAATCTTGGTATTACAAATATCCGCTTCTTGCCGGACGTGGCTAATTTTAAACGTTTGTTTAAGGTGCCTACGCAGAATGGCAAATTGGGACTGGCGGAAAAAGCGGCTTCCCGTAAGATGCTGATGCAGGATTACGGGCTGAAGGAGAGTTTCTTTAAAGAAATAGATGCTTCGGTGAAACGCAATTGCCGCACACAGAATGATATTCAGTCGTATTTGTTTATGTATCAGGGGTTCTCTAATGACTTGATGATGTTGATGGGGAATCTGATGCAATGGAAATTCCGTATGCCGTCTATTTTCAAGAAGGCTCTTTACGGCATGACGCAGAAGACGGTACATGATGTTTGCACCAAGACGGTGTGGAAAGCGGATGACGTGCATAAGACGGCGGCAGCCGTACGTCAGTACAAGGAGCGTTTGGGGTATTCGGAGCAGTGGATGACGGATTATGTGTATAATATCGTTCTGCTGGCTAAGAAGGAGCCGAAACGGAAGAATGATGACACGGAAACGAAAAAATAAGTTGCTTTAAATGTTAGAAAATCGTAAAGATTGACACGATAGGAAAAGCGGGGGTTTTGTACTTCCGCTTTTTTTGTTATCTTTATGTACTTTTTTCTTTTGTCTTGATACAAAAGAAAAAGTACCAAAAAGAAAAAATCAAGGCTGCGCCTGCCCGGCTACTTCGGTCTCCCCCCCGGCTAAAGGGCAGAAACTCGCTTCGCTCAAACAGTCTGCCCTTCTTGACGCCGGGAATAAGACCTACGCTTGACGCCGTTCAGACGAGGCCGGGGGAACCATGCGGTGTGTGGGGCTGCTCATGTTTTAGACTTATACTTATTAATAAAAACAACAAGAATAAAAAAGAAATGGATTGCTTATGAAACAAAAGAAAATGCTTACGCTTACTTTTTCACAGTTGAAACAAATCTATGGTCAGGAGATGCCGGAACTGGTGGAGATAGCTGAAAGAAGTACTACTGTTGAGGACTTTAAGGCTGGATTGCTGGGATTTTTGGATACTTGTGACATGGGGAATGAGACTGCGGAAGAGGCTAGGGAGCAAATTCGACTCTTACTCCAGTATGACGGGCTGGATGTGCATGAACTGTCTACGGGACAGGATATGCCGGTACGGACTATTCGGTTGCTTTATGAGTTTCTGACGGAGACGTTGGAGAATATGGAGATGCCGACGGATTTGTTTATTGAGATTTTTCAGATGTTCGGGCGGTTGAAGGGGAATGTAGTTCCTTTGCCGTCGGTTCAGCGTATGAAAAACCGGAATGACCGGTGGGAAACGGGCTTGGATGAAGAGGTGCGGGAGATTCGGGACGAGAATAAGGAACGGATGCTGCATTTGCTGATTCAGAAGATTGAGAACAGGAAGTCGAAGCCTTCGGTACGCTTTCATTTTGAAGAGGGGATGAGTTATGAGGAGAAATATCGGTTGGTGAGTGAGTGGTGGAATGATTTCCGTTTTCACTTGTCGATGGCGGTGAAAAGTCCGGGGGAGTTGAACCGCTTCCTGGGGAATTCGCTTTCGTCGGAGACTATGTATTTACTTTATAAGGCGCGGAAGAAGGGGATGCCGTTTTTTGCGACTCCTTATTATTTGTCGCTGCTGAATGTGACGGGATATGGGTATAATGACGATGCAATCCGGAGTTATATTCTTTATTCGCCGCGATTGGTGGAGACGTATGGGAATATTCATGCGTGGGAGAAGGAAGATATTGTAGAGTCCGGGAAGCCGAATGCGGCGGGATGGTTATTGCCGGACGGGCATAATATTCACCGGCGGTATCCCGAAGTGGCTATTCTTATTCCCGATACGATGGGAAGAGCTTGTGGCGGACTTTGTGCTTCTTGCCAGCGGATGTATGATTTTCAAAGTGAACGGTTGAATTTTGAGTTTGAGTCTTTACGGCCGAAGGAATCTTGGGATCGTAAGTTGCGGCGGTTGATGACGTATTTTGAAGAGGATACGCAGTTGCGGGATATTCTTATTACCGGTGGAGATGCGTTGATGAGTCAGAATAAGACGCTTCAAAATATTTTGGATGCGGTGTATCGGATGGCGGCGCGGAAGCAGAAAGCGAATCTTGAACGGCCGGAAGGTGAGAAATATGCGGAGTTGCAACGCGTACGGTTAGGGTCGCGGTTGTTGGCTTATTTGCCGATGCGTATCAATGACGGGCTGGTGGAACTTTTGCGGGAGTTTAAGGAAAAGGCTTCGGCTGTAGGGGTGAAGCAGTTTATTATTCAGACGCATTTTCAGACGCCGCTAGAGGTGACGCCGGAAGCTAAAGAGGCGATTCGAAAGATTCTTTCTGCGGGATGGATTATCACGAATCAGTTAGTATATACGGTGGCGGCTTCGCGACGCGGACATACCACACGGCTTCGGCAGGTGCTCAATTCTTTAGGAGTGATGTGTTATTATACTTTTTCCGTGAAAGGATTCAATGAGAATTATGCGGTATTTGCGCCGAACAGCCGTTCGATGCAGGAGCAGCAGGAAGAAAAGATATATGGACGGATGACTCCGGAGCAGGCGGAAGAGTTGTATCGGATTTTGGAGACGAAAGTGGGAACGGAAGAAGAAACCAAAGAAGATGTCGCCAAGCAGTTGAGACGCTTTATGAGAAAGCATCATTTACCTTTCCTGGCTACGGACCGTAGCGTATTGAATCTGCCGGCTATCGGTAAGAGCATGACTTTTCAACTGATAGGGCTGACGGAAGAGGGAAAGCGTATTCTGCGTTTTGAGCATGACGGTACTCGTCATCATAGTCCGATTATCGACCGGATGGGACAGATTTATATTGTGGAGAATAAGTCGTTGGCGGCTTATCTGCGCCAGTTGGCACGAATGGGGGAAGACCCGGAAGATTATGCTTCCATATGGAGCTATACGAAAGGGGAAACCGAACCTCGTTTCAGTCTTTACGAGTATCCTGATTTCCCCTTCCACATCACTGATAAAATGAGTAATTTAAGTCTTGAGGACTAATCTTTTTCTTCTTTTACACGTATTACTATATTTGCTATAATTGCAGTTAGCCCGCCGGTGGTGATTCCCGAAGAGAATATGCTTCGAATCGCTTCGGGGGCTTGTTGTAATACGTCCGGCATTAATTCTACACCCAAGCCTAAAGAGAGACTGACTGCTAATACCAAGGTTTCCTTACGACCGATTTCCTGCGAGGAGATGATGCGGATACCTGCGGCGGCTACCGTACCGAACATTAACAGGGTGGCGCCACCCAATACGGGGTCGGGCATCAGAGAGAATACGGCTCCTACGATGGGGAATAATCCTAAAAGTATCAACATGGCGGCGATGTAGTAACCGACGTAGCGGCTGGCTACTCCGGTGAGTTGGATAATACCGTTGTTTTGGGCAAAGATGGAGTTCGGGAAGGAGTTGAACACTCCGGCCAGGAAAGAGTTGAATCCGTCTGCCATTACTCCGCCGGAAACTCGTTTCAGATAGGCATCGCCTTCTATCGGAAGACCGGAAATCATGGAGTTGGCGGTCACGTCTCCGGTGGCTTCAATGGCTGTTATCAGGTAGACCAGACCGATAGCTATGAAGGAAGAGACATTGAAAGCAATGCCGTATTTGAAGGGTTGCGGGATGTTGAAGCTCATCAGCATTTCAATATTCAATGCACTCATATCCACTTTTCCCAAGGCGAAAGCTAATCCATATCCCAGACAAAGCCCAAGTACAATAGAACTCATACGCAGGTATTTGTTCCGGCAACGATTGAAAAACAATACACTTAATAATACCAACGCCGCGATAGAAAGATTTTCCCAAGTGGCGAACGTGCCGTTATCCATGGCAGAATATCCGCCGCCACAAGAGACGATGCCGACTTTTATCAAGCTTAATCCGATGAGCAGGACGACGATGCCGGATACTAGCGGAGTAATGATATTACGCAGGTATTTGAATGTGCGGCTGACAATCATTTCAATCGGAGCAGCAGCCATACAGCAACCAAATATCAACGGCAAACCGCCGACCAATCCGGTCGCGATGATAGGGCCGATAAAGGAGAAGCTGGTTCCCTGGATACAGAGCAGTCCCGCTCCTATCGAACCAATGCGACGGCATTGGATGAAGGTGGATACTCCTGAAGCAAAAAGGGACATGGAAACCAGGAAGCTCGTTTTTTCCACGTCCAGTTTCAAGGCACTCGCGATGATAAGCGGTGGGGTAATAATTGCTACGAAAATAGCCAACAGATGCTGCAAGGCTGCAAACAAGGCATCTTTAAAAGGGGGACGGTCTTCTACACCGTAGATTAAATCAGTTTTCATCCAATTATGCAGTATTCAGTAAATTAATTCAATGTCCATTTCAGAGCCAGTGTCGGGATTGCGTAGAAGCCGTCACGATTACCGAAGTTATTACTTAGTTCTAATTCAGAGCCTACGCTGAGGTTGAAGTTTTTATTTACCCCCTTGATACGGTTCAGGTTTACCCAAAACTGCGGTTCGGTGAGGAAGATTGTTTTTCCATAGGCGGTTTCTTCGCGCCACCAGTCGGCAAAGCCGGAGAATGTCAATAGGTTGTTACAGAAGTGTATGTACCAGGTGCCTGTCAACTGGAAGTTGTTGGGCGATTTATGTTTTTGGATGTACTTGTACATGGCGGTCAGGCTGAAGCCTTTGGTGAAAGAAGTGTTGTTGAAGGTGTAGGTAGCTCCGGCCAGGTAGGCGTTGTTGTAGGAAAATTCTTTGGCCAGGCCACCGTTATATTCAAGATGGGCGGAGAAAGGACCTTTCCAAAATTTCAATTCACGGGCTATTTCCCAATAAGCGGAAGCTACTCCGTTGGAAGTATAGTCCATATCGACGAAGAAATAGGTACTTCCAAAAGTGTCGGGATGGAATTTCTCTACGGTAGAGGTCAGTAAGGGACGGTCTTTCAGGTCTTTATCGTACAGGGAACGTCCGAAATCGTAATGTAACTGGATGTTTTGCGCCCGCAATTCCGGTACAGCAGAAAGCAGCATACAAAGGAAAAAAGCAGAAATAATCTGTTTCATGAATAAATGTGTTTAAATGAAGGTGCAAAATTAGTTAAACCTAGACATATACACACATTACTTCCATAGATTTTTTATTCCAGGTTATTATTTCCTGTATCCCACCAAAGACGTGTGCCGCCATGGTCTTCTCCGTTCAGAGCTTCGACGAGAGCAAGATATTGCTCCGGGTCTTCCGTTTGCAGAGTACCGGGGAAGTTGAGACGACGTACCATGATTTCCGTATCTATGCATCCGTTTTTGCTGTGATTGAAGCGCACGGGAAACAGGCGGGGATAACCCGTCCGCCTTTGTTCAGCCCAGGCTTCACAGCCTTCGGGAAACATGGCAATCCATTTTTGAGTGATTATCTTTTCGAGTTTCGTTTCTTTATCGTCCTGCTGATTCCATTTGGGTGAGACTTTACAGCGGGCTTCGATGTTGTTTTCTTCGTCGTAGGTGTCTATAAAGTCAGTGGCAGTCAACTCACTTTGCAGATACTTTTCTACACCATCGACTCCCCACTGCCGGAAAGAGGTCATCACTCCGTTCCGATAGCAAGTCTCTTCATCTTCGTCCGTCCATCCACGCAAAGCGGCTTCGGCACGCAGGAACCAAATTTCCGATGCGGTCATCAGAGGGGCATCGGTAGATTGGGTGACAGAGAGTTTCGACAGTCCGGCATAATGGTTGTGGGCAAAGCAGGTTCCCTGACGGATTCCACGATATTCATTTTTAAATTTAACGTCCGTACAAGATTTGAAGTAGGCTTCCACACGAGGGTCATCGTAGCCCGTCAGAATAGACTCCATCGGGGCACTCATATAGGTTTCATTCCATACAAGATTGAGTTCACCCAATGGGTTGGTATATCCCGATTGGGTAGAAACCGCCACATTCTCCGTAACCGTCTCAAGAACACCGTAACCGTTTTTCTTTATTTTTTCTACCTCAGCCCGCGCCTTATCAGGAGCAACAGATGCAAGACGCATGGCAAGACGCAGACGCAGGGAATTGGCAAATTTCATCCAGGAAGAATAGTTGCCGTCCAACAGGATATCGAAACGGGCAAATTCATTGGCATCCGGCTTTTCTTCTATGTAGCCGCCAAGGGCAACAACAGCCGAGTCGAGTTCATTGAAGAATTCATAATAAACATCTTTCTGGGTGTCGGGGCGGTAATGGTTTGCCGCGTTCGCAAAATTCTTGTAGATGATAGGACCGTAATAATCCGTCACCCGATGCATTGCTTCCACCTTTAGTATTTTCGTAACGCCGAACAAGGCAGGTTGAGTGTTTCGTGTGGCATTCTCCGACTGGTATATTTGTGGAAAAACATACGAATACATATGTGTCCACATCGCACTGTTCCAGCCGTCCTGCATATTATAGTCGGAGTTGTGCGAACCGCCGAGCAACGGCTTGGCGTCATGCATATATCCGCTGAACATATCCGCATTCAGGTTCTGCGTCAACTGGAAAGGCCAGTTCTTGCCTTTCCCATAATCGTAGTTAAAATAAAGACCCTGCTGGATAATTCCCAGGCGGATTCCGTAACCGTTGTCATCAATAATCAGGTCATCATCCGTAATGCCGGACAAATCGGTATTATAGTCACGGAAGTTTCCGGTACATGCAACGGAAAGCAGCAATAAGCCTGTCAGGTATAGATGTATATATTTCTTCTTCATTCCTCTTTCCTACTTTTAAAATTCACATTTCACCGAGAAGCCCAAACTCCGGGTAGTGGGCATTCCGAATACTTCGATACCTTGATTGTCATTCCCCGTAGAAAGCACTAAATCCGGGTCAAAAGGAGCTTTCTTATACAAGAAACAAAGATTGCGGGCTACAAACGAAAGCTGTACGTCTTTCAGGACTTTTGTCTTCTGCATCCATTGCTTAGGGAGATTGTAGCTCAATGACACTTCACGCAACCGCAGGTTGGTGGCGTCGTACATATAGTATTCCGTCACTCCGGCGCGTCCGCCCGTCATCTTATAGAATCCCTTTACGTCGTCTATCTTCCGCCCCTCAAGCATGACATATCCCCTATCCCGCGCATCGGCCGTTACTTCCGAGACTCCGTAAAGGTCCATTTCCGCCTGTGTCTGCGAGAGTACTTCGCCGCCATAACGCCAGTCGAGCAGAAAGTAAAGGCTGAACCCCTTGTAAGTGAATGTATGGTTCCAGCCCATCATAAAGACAGGGTTCGCATTTCCCACTTTTATCGTATTGCCGTCTCCTTCCACTGACGGAAGTCCTTTATTGTCGCCTTCTGTTTCGTAGACAATATTTCCCTGGCCGTCACGTACAAAAGCCTTTCCGTAAATATCGCCGATAGAACCGCCTTTAATAAGTTTCATCGCATAGCTGGAAGAAAAACTGGTAGGTCCATACATCATCTCCTGCAAGTCATCATGCAATTTCACAATCTTATTCTTGTTGGAAGAGAAGTTCAGAGAAGTTTTCCAACTAAAGTCAGAGTTCAATACCGGAGTCGCGTTCAGTGTCACTTCCCATCCCCGGTTCTGGATATTTCCGGCATTCACATACCGGTACGCGTACACGTCTCCCGCCAGTGCAGGGAGTTTGAAGAACTGGTTATAGGTATTGGTGCGATAATAAGTCAGGTTAACTCCCAAGCGGTGCTGAAAGAATCTCCATTCCGTTCCGAATTCTATGGCATGCGTCATTTCCGGTTCCATTTCCCTAAAAGGAGCGGCATCATTCGCCTGTATCTCTCCACCGGCATTGACGTGCGAAGAGGGATTGGTGATATGTATCGGAATATCGTTGCCTACTTTACTGTAAGCACCGCGCAGCTTCGCGAAAGAAATCCATTCGGGCATCTTCACCCATTTGTCAAGCAACATGGAAAGACCGACGGAAGGATAAGCAAATCCGGATTTCTCATGCGTCGTATGCGAGAGAGTGGATGCCCAGTCATTACGGGCCGTCAAATCGAGGAACAGTTTCTCCTTATAGCCAATCTGCGCCGTACCAAAGAGCGATTGCAACTGACGGTGCATATCTATTTTCTGGTCGATACTGGCGGAACTGTTCATTACGATATTGGCGATATTAAACACATTGGCAAACTTCAAAGATGCATTCTTCGAGTCGTAGCGGGTAGAGTTTGTGATTCTGTCGTTTATACTGCCACCGATAGCCGCATCCAGTGTAAAGTCGCCCCAGGTTTTCTTGAACATGGCCATGACGTCACCATACATTTGCGTCTCCTGATAGTCCATCTCAAGATATCGCCCGTTCGCCCCACATAAAGCGGGAGCGGTGGAAGCATAGAATTTCTGGCGTAGCTTGTCGCTCCAGTAGTCCATATTGCCGCGAGCCTGAATCGTCAGCCAGTCATTCACCTTGAAACTGGCCGAGAGTGCAAGGATGACGCGTGTCCGTGTTTCCTTGCTCAGTATGCGGTTCACAATCCAATAAGGGTTCTGTTCGAAGTCTTCGGTAAATGTATGCCAGTTTTGCACCCCCAGTTTCCGGTCGGCGTCATAGGTTTCAAAGTTATCCTTATAAGATGACAAGTTTTCGCCGCGGGGAAAACGATAAAGCCCTACCAGCGGGTTCATATAAAAACCGCCTGAGACGGGTTTATTCTCCACCGTCTGCTTCATCACATTGATATTACCGTCCAGTTTCAAGCGCTTGTCGAACATGGAAGCCGTTTCCCGCAAATTGATATTGTGCTTCTTCAGTTTATTCTTGTCGATAATCCCCTTTCCGGTCGTATTGGCGTAAGAGAAGTAAGTCTGCAGGTTTTCATTTCCATAGCTGACGGATACGGAAGTGATGGACGTCAGTCCCGTACGGAAGAAATCGTTCAGGTTATCATGCTTTTCCAGGTTCGCCTTTTCGCCCCAACTGTCCGTCACGTCGCTCACCCCATAACGGTTCTGCATCTTAGGCAGGCTGAACGCTTTATCAAAGGTTAATCCCGTGGAGAAATGGATGCTCCTTTGCCCGGTAGTATTTCCTTTTTTAGTAGTGATAAGAATCACCCCGTTGGCTGCCATGCTTCCGTAGAGAGCAGCGGCTGGCGCGCCTTTCAGGATACTGATACTTTCCACATCTTCCGGATTCAGATTCGAGATACCGTCTCCCCCATCCCTGTTTCCGGCATTAGCTGTTCCGCCGATAGCTGAATAAGATTGTTCCGAAGAAGTATTGGACATCGGTACTCCGTCTATTACATACAGTGGTTGGTTATCTCCGAAAGCCGAACGGATACCACGAAGACTGATCTTAGCAGAACCACCCATACCGGATGAGTTTTTATTGACTTGCACCCCGGCAGCTTTTCCGGCAAGGGCGGTAATCATATTAATTTCTTTTACGCGGCTGAGTTCTTCTCCTTTTATTTTCTGTGCGGAATAAGCCAGTGTAGACTCATCCTTTTCAAGCCCCAGGGCGGTCACAATAACATGGTCAAGTTCGATGGTGCTTTCCCGAAGGAAGATTTCGAGCATGGTTCTGCCTGCCACCTTGACTTCGGTTGTCTCATAGCCAATAAAAGATATTTGTAAAACAGCGCTATCCGGCACGGACAAGAAGAAATTTCCGTCAATATCGGTCACGGTTCCGTTGGCTCCGCCTTTCTCACGTACAGTTGCACCGATAAGCGGTTCACCTTTGGTATCGACAACACGCCCCCTTACTGTCGTTTTATCAGCAGGGGTTTCTACTGTTTGTTTTAACACTTGTTGCTCTGAAGCATAACATTTTTCACTCAGGAAAAAGAACAGGCTTATTAAACAGCAACTAACAACTACTCTTACTCTCAATGATATTACGTTAAACCATGCATTCATTATGCTGCAAAAATAACTAATTATTTTAAATCTAGCATTTTTCCGCATTGATTTTGAGGGAAATAAATAGAATCATTATTTTTGCAAGAAATTAAATAACGCATAAAAATGGAAATCGAAAAACATCCGTTAGCACCGTTTCTCCCCGCGAAAGCACAACTACTCATGCTGGGGAGTTTTCCACCACAGAAGAAACGCTGGTCGATGGACTTCTATTACCCGAACCTGAACAATGACATGTGGCGGATTTTCGGTGTTTTATTCTTCAATGATAAGGAGCACTTTCTAAATTCGACACGAAAAGCGTTCGTTCGCGAACGGATTATAGACTTTTTGAACGAAAAAGGGATTGCACTGTTCGATACGGCTTCTTCTATTCGCAGATTGCAGGATAATGCTTCGGACAAGTTTCTGGAAGTGGTGGAAGCCACTGACGTGGCAGCATTGCTTCGTCAGCTTCCCGAATGTAAGGCAATCGTCACCACGGGACAGAAAGCTACGGATACGCTCCGGCAGCAGTTTGACGTGGAAGAGCCGAGAGTAGGCGATTACGCGGAGTTCGTTTTTGAAGGACGGGCTATGAGGTTATACCGTATGCCTTCTTCCTCACGGGCATATCCGCTGGCATTGGATAAGAAAGCGGCGGCTTATCGGATTATGTATCAGGATTTGCAGATACTGGAATAAATCCGAGCTTCTGCCATACATTATTTTCTAATCTAAAAAAATGAGAATGTGCCGAAAGCTTGCCGCTCCAGACACATCCTCTTATCCATGAACATAAATAAGTGTAAACCCATCTTCACAGACAGTTGGCACAAAGAAATATAGGATGTTTTAATGCAAATTATTCCATATTATATTACGATTCTGACTATTCCAGTGATAAGGGGCCAACTTTCCGGAATTAGGAGCCATCACATCGTCATTTAGCCAAAATTTCCACCAAGGAGTACCAGCCACATGATTCGCTCCTAAAATATGCCCTACCTCATGTGCCACAGTCCTGGCAAAGATCGGAGTCGTGGCGCATACACCATATGCCGAAGCATTATCATACCTTGAAAGCTTGTAGGTATTCGTATAAGCACATCCTGCCAGACTGCCGTAACTTCCCCAACGTACAAGACAAATTATATCATGTCCTGCCGACTCTTTTAATGGAAAGCCGGACGAACGGCAATAATTTCTGAAAGCAGAAAGACTTTCACGACCATTCCAACCGTTACTACTGGAGTATGAGGTACTGGAACGCCATATTCTGATATCAAGATCCGGACGAATATCTTTTAAGGAAGTAATCAAATCATTCAGTTGCCAGGTAAGTTCCCATTCAATCGGCCTGTTTCCCGCATCCCTTAGCACATGAATAGTGATCCTGTTGTATCTCGGCCACTGCGTGTAATATGCGCTGCGGGTCTGCACAGGGGCTTCCGTTTCTTCCGACTGCTCCACTGCGACAGGAGCACATTCCGACGACTCACCTTCGGAAAGCAATGTATGTGATAAGGCAGTTATATCAATTTTCAACGGGCCACCGGCAGCCGAACGTGTGAAGAGATTTGAAACAGAGCGAGTTTGAGGGAACGTTTCATTATAGTTCTCCACCGAACGTTCCAATTCCGACTGATCTGTCACCGCCACATAGCCCAATTCCGAGCCATTATGTTTGAATTTAATACTCGCATACGAATTTTCCAAAATAATACTCGTCGAATCTTCATCCGCACCTACATAAAAAACAGCGTCGTTCGCATCAAGTCCTGCAACTTCCACCCCTTCCACTTTTTTCAGGACAGCTATTTTTTTCACTATTTCTCCATCCGTCAATTGCAAATTACGGATTTCAGTTCCGCCTTTCAGCAGTTCCTGCACATCAGTATAAGAAAAGCTTTGCAGATTTAGCTCTCTTGTTTCCTGCGTAGTGGTAGAATCTCCTCCTTCCGGCATTTCTACATCCTCACGGCAAGAGAATAATAACAGCACTCCTGCCAAAAAAATAAAGTTTTTAACATTAAGTCTCATGATTAAAAAATTAAATTAATACTTTGGATACATAAGAATTATTACACTACAAAGTACGCCATTATTTTCCATCCGGAAGTTTTCAAAACTTCCATTTATTTTATCATTCTATAACGAAAGACTGCATTTTCCCTCGCAAGAGAAAATGCAGCCACACAAACAAAACAAACAATATAGGCTATCTTCACAGACGGCATGTCGATTAAAATAATCATTTCAAAATACTAAACAACTATAATGAGATTAGGGTCAAAACGTCTTTTTCTAAAGATTCAGCCAATTTATTTCATTATTCAAACATTTTCTTTTTATAAAGTTCAAAATCTCTTTTCAATGCCGAACGTACAGACTCCGGAATGGCGGCAGATGTCATCTCGGCATAATAGTCGGACACTGCAAGAGGATAGTCGGTATTCTCTAAAGCCAGTTCGAAAGGCAAAACAATCTTCAGAAGCTTTAACGGACATTCTTCAGAAGCAGTAACCATGAAAAGGCGTAGTTGAGGAAACAGTTGTTTGAGCATAAACGCAGACAACTCGTAAGCTACCAGTTTTTCCTCTTCCACATAAAGAAACATGCGTCCCGCATTTTCTTTTTCCTTTTCCTCTATTTCTTTATAATTCATCATTATTTATCATTTTAGATTGCTTCGTAAAATAATCTATCACATCCTGCACATTTACATCCTTCAAGAGCACACGCTTGTCGCTGTCCAACAAATACAAAGAAGGAAACGACCGCAAATCATACAATTCCTTATCCCTTATCCTCTGCTGTTCGTCAAAGCCGTTCAGCCAATGTACCGGGAGCATGGAAAGGTGGCGTTGCCAGCTATCCTTGTCATGTTCCACGCAAACCGTCAGGATTTTCATAGGAACTCTGACCACCACATCCGTAACCGTTGTCAAATCCCGGATAACGGAAGAGTTGACCATCCCGTCAATCGCATGCCGGCAGTTTTCACACTCCGGGTCGTAAAGCAACAATAAGGTAAAGTCCGACTTTATATCATAGAGGTTGCCTTTCTTTCCTCCCTTCAGTGTATATGAAAAATTTTCAGCCCGGCTACCTTTCCGGTTCTTCAACAACATTCGCATCCGGTATTCCGGTCGTATCTTCTCCATCGGCTGATATTTTCCGGAGTCCAGCATACCTTGCAAAACAGCTATATAATGTTCGTCATTACGCATCGGTGAATTCGGGTCATAGAGATAATGATCCAGCTTTTCATCAAACCACGCATATACCACACTGTCCTTTCGCATATCCTCCGCCAGTTGCCGGAGACAATTCCCGGCAGTCACTTCATCGGCTGCTTCCGACAACATGGACAAATAATTCACCAATGTCTGCTCGGCATATTCAGGCTCACTGATAGCCACCGTATCGGCAAAATCATAATTCTCCCAGAAATGTTTTATCAGATACTCTGTCTTTGCCTCTATTGTCACCAATGCCACCGGAATCTCCGGAGGAGTAAAACTCCACTTTTTCTCCTGCATCGAAGTATGCCTGCCCTCCGCCCCGGAAGCCCCTTTCAGGTTTCCCGCCGGAGCGGAAGAACATGCACAGACAATTGAATTAATTACGTATATCAACAAAACTACAAACATTATCCTGATTCCATACCTAAAATTTCTTACCATATTTCATCCTCCTTGAAAAGCCCGTATTTCTTAATCAGCGTGGACAATTCTGGATCGAGGTTACCCCTGAACTTCAATTGCTGGTTCAGCTCACATGCACGCAAATACCTCAACACTGCCTGCTTCTCACGTCCAAGACGATATTCGAGCACAGCCTGCAGATATCTTGACTCCGCAGTCTCTTTCTGCCCGTTCATAATGCGTAGAGCCGCCTTGTCATATCCCATGGACATATAGGCGATAGCCGTATTCATATCTTCATACGGACGCAGCACATCCAAGGCTTCCTGGTATTTTCGTTTTTTAAGCAGTTCCACACCCTGCATATACACACGGTCCAGTTCGCTGGTATACATAGTATCCTTTTGCATACCCCTCCGGTGAAGACTGAACTGGAAATCTACCGAACGCATTTCCGGATAAAGTTTCTCACGAATATAGTCATAGTCTTTCCGGTATTTGCGCCTGATTTGATATTCCCGCTCGTCAGGATTCTTCACCGACTGAATCAACGCCAGAATCTCATTCCGGTTCTGTACATTCTCATCATTAACAATAAGGGCAGACAATTTCTTCCAGTTTTCCGGCACCCATTTCACCTTAATCAGCTTCGGCAAATTCGGTAATTCCTCTTTAGCCTTACTGCTCACCATATTTCCCTGGTCGTCAATCATCATCGACATAGAGATATTGAGTGAATCATACAACGTCTTGAAATCATGTTCCACCACTTCACGAATGGATTGCGCACGGTCTTTCGAAAGTTGCTCGTTCATTTTCCAGTTACCCTCGGGCGAACTTCCCGAATGAAGCGTAAGACTGTCGATAATATAGACAGGGTCTGTCATCAATGCCTGCGTCAACTCCCTGACCCGCTTCAATTCCTGCTCGTTATCGCCCAGCCGGCGGTCTAACTTGACTTTTCCGGTAGGAAAGACAAAGTTCACCTGTGCCGATGCTTCCGCATCTCGGGTTACCACACGGCGGATATACCTCGGACGTTCATCTACAAACTTGGTCATGGAAGACACAAAATAAGTAAGTGTATCCGATGTAGGCAACTTATATTTATTGCCCGAATGGTCTACTACATTCCCTTTCAGGAACACCTTCATGCGCGAAGTATTCTCATCCGCGGCTATTTTCTCCGAATAGAGGAAAAAGACCTTGTCGGCAGAATAAATCACCGTATCGAGCTTCGCGTCCGGATTATAAGGGAAACGTACCAAATCCCTGAATTTTTCATCTTTCTGCGCTTTTCGAGCTTCGTTGCGGGCAATCTTCCGCGTATCGTAGAATCTCTTCACTATTTCAGTAGTGTCCAAAGAATTTATACGTGTTATCTCTGTGCCTATCACAGACTGTTTCTTCAACACACGTTTTTTATAGTTGTCCACTCTCTCCTTTACCACATCATGGTCATAATGTTTGATACGATCCGTCTTCTTCTCATACCATCGCCGGAAATCTTCGTAAATCGCCGCCGAATCATACTGTGCCTCTTCAAAACGTTTTCGGATACGGGCTGCGGGCTGTACATAAAATACCGAATCCGGCAATTCACGGCTTATTTTTCTCTGCGGAAGAATGGCAAGCAACCGTTCCCCGAAAGAAGAACGATATACCGTATCGGCAGGGTCAGCTTCCCTTCTATGGCGTGAAGCCAGATAAGTAGAATCGTCCATCGGGCGTTCATAACTGAACATCGGAAGAAAATCGCGCACTTTTTCATACTTCATCGTATATTTTTGAAGCAATTCGTCCCGGTTCAGATAATTGCTTGTATCCTTTCCGGACACAAACGCCCTGATTGCACTGAGCGACTGTCCTCCCTCCTTCTTCGCAGCCTTCTCACGGAACTTGTAATAAAGCTTCTTTTTGTTCTCCTGCATCTTCCTGTTGAAAAACAAAAAACGTTCGTACAGTTCTTCCGGCATACCTGTTTCCTGCATACTCTCCGCCAAAGTTTTTTCCTTGAAGCGTACACGGTTCTTCTCATCGGCCGACTCAAGCAAATTATTGAAACGATTCTTCTTCATGTTGAACAAGCGAAACCTGGGCCGTATAAACGGATTGACATACCGCACCGTATCATTAATAGCCTCCAATGCCTTTCCGTATTCTTCACGACTCCGTTCCAACTCTTTTTCTGCTTTCACCACACTGTGGACTTTAAGCAGTGAATCTCTCCTGAACGCACGTTTTTCCGACTCCTGATAACGAATCCATAACGGATGCGGACGTTTCGCCCTCGCCCCGAGATGCGCCCATATTCTTTCCAAACCCTGCTTGTGATAATACAACCTGTCAAGATAACGCTCGAAAGAATGATAATCGACAAAGGTCCGGTAGAAATTCACCGAATCGGGAATAATCCCTTCCAGAAAACGGTCATAACGCTGGTAATCCCTCTCCTGCCGCTGGCGGAATTCAGGGCCGGTGAAGCGCAATTCGCGCAACGAATCCTCTTCTACCCCTCCTTTCGATAGAATAGGGAATACGTCGACCATCCAATTCTCTTTCTGAAGTTCCACCGGAACGGTCACTATAAATTCTACATTGATTTTTCCATCGCGTTCGGCTGTATTTCTTGACGATGTGGCAGCAATCACCACCTCATCAAGAGCTACACTAGTCATCGTTTCCTTATTGATACTGTCCCATTCTGCCGTGACATTGAGCGGCACTTCCGAACCGTCCGCCTTTGTGAAAACAAATTCCTGAGGTTCGTTCTGTACGCTGTCCGGCGGCAGTTCATGCTTTGGGGCTTCTACTACCCGCGCAAGCGGCAGTGACAGCGATACAGTCGGGCGCTTCTCCTGAAGTGATTTAAATCCGGAAGAACATCCGCCCACCAGCAGTCCACAGAAAAACCACGGCAATAAATATCTCTTTTTATACATTCTATTTTCTTACTACTTTCAGATACACATCGAATTTTCCTTTTAGAACAAGTATGCCACGTTCAGTGCCAGTTTCGGTGCAGGACGCAGGTAAGTTCCCTGACTCTTATAGTCTCCGCAACAGCCGCCCTCGTACTGTTTACGGTTCACCATAACTGCCCCTATCCCGGCTTCCGCTTCCAGATTCCATCTCTTGCCGATGAGCCATGCATGCCCGTAGGAGACTCCCAGACCGAAACCAGTCCCGTCAAAACGGTTCTTCTTCCACCCCATATTGTAACGGGTGGCGATGGCATAGGCTCCGATAAAACGTCCCACATAACTTTGCCACAACCAGTAGCGTGCGCCGGGCTCTACCAGCCAGTGTTTGATTTTCTTATTTTCAGGAAGCGTCCAAGGGTTGCATGCCACTTGCAGGTGCAGCGTCCAACGGGGCTTTATCAGCATGCTGCCCTCGATGTTAACCGTTCCCATAGCCCACTCCAATGTATTGGTTTGCACAGAATAGAATTGAGCCTTACCCTGCCGGGGGCAGAACAGGAAAAGAAAGAAAAAGAATAGGAAAATACATCCTGTTTTCTCTATGTGTTTGAAAGTCATTTTCATTATTACAGATCTTTTATTTTAATGTTGATAATTAGCAGTATCCGTCTATCAGTTCTATTCAATATCACGGATGCAACGGACACGCCCACCTGTGGTCTTAGCGTAATGGAATGTTATAGTCGGCATAAATCCGGGATACCACATAAAATAATATGCTTCGTCTACATTACCCTCATAAGTTGTGGAAGTTACATAATAAAAAGTAGCCTTTTTATCATTTTGGATTGAGGGATATGTAAAATCGGTTATAGAAGGAAGTGTATTGTATCCCGTCAAATAAAGAGCCATCAATATATATTCATTAATCGTAGGAACTCTCCACTGACCTTTGTCACTCTGATCCGAGTTCTCATAATATGCGAAGCAACCATTCTGATTTGTAGTATCGGACAGTGGCCTCATTGGCTTTCCCGGCCTGCCGTCATAAGGGCTTTCGAAACCGGATGATACGTAGAAATTTTGATTATACATCAGATGATCACGCTTTGCTATCTGATATTTTCCCGAGACCAAGATATTAGCAGGGGCCCCAACTCCTTGATGATATACGGTTCTCACACTGTTATCCTCCATTTTATATTTTTTCACAAAGTTATTCTGAACAACTAAATCTGATCGGACTCCAAAAGATTCGATATAAACTTTACCGTTTTCTATCAGCATACGTTGCGCATGGGTAGAGAGTACAGGCAAAGAAAAGAAAAAAAGCAATATTATATATCTCATATCTATTTTATAACTTATTGTAATAAACACATCTATAAATCACGCACACAACGTATACTATTTTTCATTGTAGCCGCATCGGAAAAAGACGCACAAAAAAAACGATAACCGCCCGAATAATTAATAGTATTCATCATATAAGCGCCTTGAGTCGTGACAGGCTTGCCATACATATCCTCAAAAGTATTAAAGCAACAGGAAGATGACCAATAAGAGGAACCTAAATTCTCTGTCAATACCTGATAAAACATGATTCCCATTCCTTGCCTGATGCCGGGCAAATACCATAATACTTCATCATCGTCGATCTTCCCATTACCATTCTGATCCCTATTTTTATTCAGACAATAAAGCGCTGCCGGGGAGTTGTATGTATTAGCCAGCAGAATTGTAGACTTCTTCCCGCTTTCAAAGACAGCATTTAAAGCTGACTTTTCTGTATCAGTAGCAGGATACTTGTCTTGAGGAAAAAGAGAGAGAGGCTCCTTATTTTCTTCATATCCTTCTATAACCAGCTGATGTGAAAATTGTAATATATTAGAGCCTGTTTGCATTGCACCGCCAAAAAAGCCCAACGTATATTTTTTTATGCCCTCTTGGCGGAGAATATATTTCTCCGGCACACCACCAGTTTTAGAGACAGTCTGAAAATAAACCTCACGATAATCTGCATTCATATTCTCATCAATATGCACATATGCCTTGAATCCGGAGCCCGACAATAAATCTTTGCCTATTACCGTATGTATATCAAATGGGGTATATACAGCTTCTGTCGAGAAATTCACCCACCACGGACTGATATCTCCCGAAGAAGAAATAAATTTGATATCTGTAATGTCGGAAATTTCCAACGACTGCGGATGTATATCGGCAGAGGGTCTTTTGATAATTTCAATCGTCTTATGATAAGAACCGAGAGAGATATGAATGCCTTTCGGATTCGAATCTGAATGTTCCAAATGAGAATAGGAAGAAGTAATTTTCACATTGAAAGTTTTCACAGTGTCCTGTCCAACAAATACATCAGTACCCAGCAAAACCAGTCCGTCATCCACCGTGACACTCCCCTGGGGAGTCGTTGTCAATGGATAATTAGTCCTCATTGTTGCCGTAGAAAGTTGTTCCAAGCTGTCTGCATATATTATAAACCGCTCATAATCAAGCGAAAAAAAATTACCACCAATAAGGGTTACGTTTGAATAATTATTCAGTTCTGTCACATTATAGTCCACATTAGAGGGCGGACTGGCAATTGCCGTATCCAAGTTTTTATACCCGTTGATATTTACCTTATTGATCTTGATAAGATAATGATGGTTCCGCTGCAACGACAAACCATTGTCAGGACTAGACAGATCAGTACTGATAAGAAGACGGTAAAACGAAGATTCTGCCAGTCCGTCATATTCTGCTTCTACAACTACAGATACAGGCTGATTATCAGCTCCTCCGACAAACGTGGGGTAGGCGTAAAGCAGACTATCCACGACAGAATACCCCATCCTGCCCGATCCTTTACCATCAGCAGCAGAGGCCGGCATAAGAATGTTCCCCGTTTGTGCCCCATTACATATGGTCAAGCCCTTAATTTTAAATTTAGAGGCAGGCAAAGGGGTGGATACTGAAATTTTAGACAATAAGCGCACTAATTGCACACTGATAGCATCAGCCGATGTCAGTCCGCTATCAAATCTTACCACACCGGACATCGGGACAGGAATTCCGGGAAGAGCATCACCGGTCACAAAACCTTTATCATCAGGTGAGACTGATGCTGTAGTAAGCATCGAACGAATATCCGTAAGGGAGTATTTATACCCGCCACCCGTTTCTTTAAGGTCAGTGTCCGACACAGGAAGAGTAGACAGGTATTTTCCGGCATTCGCCACCACATAGACCAAACGAGAACTTCCCGATGACAAAGGCAACTCTACAGTGGCAGCCGTACCATCAACAGACCGGTGCGCCACAAGCTTCACTCCACCTTCATTCGTATCACCCGCACTATTATCAAACAACAACACATTCAGCTTTTCTATCGAAGCATCTCCGCTTCCTCCTGTCCGTGTTTGTACGATTTGAGCATCAGGTATTGTAACCACAAGAGGAATACTGGCCTTACCTTCCATCCTGACAGGTGACGTCCCTGAAAAAGTATCGTCCGTACACGCAGATGCCAATATGGATAAGGTTGCGCCAAATACTGCTAATCTGATATTCTTTATCATAACCCTATTTATTTTTATGTATTATTTTACCTTCAATTTAATAATTTTATAAGTTCTTGATCGTGTACTTTTACCGCCTTCAGTATGTACCAATAAATTACTCTCACTTCCACTCGCTGCGTCTGCAGAACAAGTAATTATAATGCGGCTAGTAGTAGTAGTAGTAGTAGTAGTAGTAGTAGTAAATGCTGAATCCCTCCCGGATACCGGCAGAACCGATGTCGCAATTTTTCCGGTACTCGTATAATAAATGACTTCAGCAGTTTCACCTTTTGAAAGCGTAATAGACTGGTTTGATAAAGATAATATATCCGCATTCAAACGACGTTCACAACGTACTCTGTATTTACTAGTTTTTAATGGATAACTAACAGCTCCAGTAAAGAAATTCATGACCCCATGCTGTGAGAGTTTATAACTTGTTGCCTCCCTCGTAGACCAAAAGCTGACATTGGTACCAATATCCCCACTTATAAAATTAAGGCCGTCACCGTAGACCTTATTCAAAAATTGATAAGTACTCATAGCGGAAAGTCCCCAACGCGCTGCATTTGCAGAATACGCACCGCCAATAGTCAAAACTGAAGGAGCAATAAACCAGTTCCCTTTTCCCGTTGTATAGTCAGTGGGGGAGCCTTCATAATAGTTGGCACATCCTGAATCAAACCTGTCAGGAACAGGCATATTGATAGCCACATCAGTAAGTACCTGCGATTTATTAAATATCTTATCCTGGATATAATCATATCCGGAATAAACTGAACTTATTCCCATTGCATCTATTAATGACAGATCCTGACTCAGATTTTGGGTCGCTAACGGACTTACAACGGAAATTGGCACAGTTTTAGACAGATTGCCGGAGCGGAATACTAAAGAATACTTATGTTTCCTCATCTCAGACATCATAGGGCCTTGCATATCACCCAAAGAGGTCATATACTCAGACGCAGCTTTTACTGTCGAATGAAGACAGAAGTATGCTTTCTTCATTCCCACATAATCTTTATTAGGGAATGCAATCTGGGGCTCCGATGTTCCAAATAAAACATCTTCAGATGCAGCGGAAAATCCTATAAATGGCATTCCTGTCCCCATATTAGAAATATCCTGTCCATTCTCATCCAAAAGCGAAATGGAAACCTCACCGTCCGATTCATAATAAATAGGTACTATACCGGGCACTTGACGATAAGTCATAGGAGCTATCTCATATGTATTATGAGAAACATTCAGATATGAAGCACCACCCGATGTATCAGAATTGTCTATATCACGGACACAGCGGACAGCATAGTTTATACTCTTCGTCATAGCTTCGAAGTACGGATATGCAGGCCACCCGAAATATGCAAACCCCTCAGAAGTTTCGGTAGACGACCATAAACGTTCTGATCCGACAAACTTTATCTGATCATATCCCATAGATGGAAGCTCCTCCAAAGAGTTTATCAAAGATACCAATCTTTTTATTTCTCCGCTATAGGGCAGTCTCCAACATCCTCTTCCTTTCTGCCGGTCGTCTTTAGAAACTTCCCAATAATCAGCACAACCTGTATATGTATTAGGGAGAGCACCCTTCATTAGAGTTTGATTAGGATTTACCCCTTTTAGAGTAGAATTCACTCCGGTATAAGGATTTGTATATCCCATCGCTGTCCTCCAATCCATTTTCGCAGCAGAATTTATATCAGTGATAGGCGTAACACTGCCATAATCATAATTAACACCACTGCTTCTCAAGAAAAATTTGGAAATAGGATTAAATACTCCGAGCGTTATTTCTTTTTTTATTTTGGCATTTCCATCTTTAGCAGTGACAATCGCTTTTCCTGTTATGGGAGCACCGCTTGAAGTAGTAATACGCTTTACTCCTTCAACTTGATGAATAAAATAAATCTTACCAGGGTCATTCGCATTTATCACAGCCGTGAAACGATTGTCCGGATTGTCCACAATATCTATCTCAATACTATCTCTCGGCACAGAACTTGTATAATAGACAGGAGTTCCTCCTGAAATCGCACTTACCATCACATCCGTCCTGTCCACATTAAGAAACGGCGTATTGATATTCCCGTTAATATCCACCACTGTCCATTCAACGACATTAGTTGTCAGTCCTATCTCTGTCCGTTCGGCACCTTTCAACTTGCAGGTCAGCGTGTAATGTTTATTTCTTGTGACACTAAGTCCTTCCACCCCTACTAATGCAGCCGGTGTGTCCGCATTCTTAAAATCTTCGTAAGTGATACCCTTTCCGAACCAGTCGCCTATATATACAGGAAAAGTTAAAGGTTCGTCTTCTTTACCTGCCGTATGAGCATGAATATACAAACAGGTGGAGTTGGATTTGTGAGCCTCATTGACCAGATATTCGGAAAGATAGAATTCTATCGGTTGATACGTGGTCAGTCCGTCCGTTGTTCCGGTTGCAGTTAAGCTTGTTGCTTTATCCGCGTCCGATGATACATAGGTATTCCCGGAAAATGCGGCAGGCAACAAAGGTGAATATGAGGCACGATTACCGACAGTGATCTCGTCAATGACAAGCTCATCCCCACCGAGCGACTGATATTGCAAATTGACGGTCAATCTTGCCACAAGTCTTTTCAGATTATTTCCCACCGTTATCGTATTCCCGGCATTATCCTGGACACCGCTTGCACTTATGCTGACATTAAGATAACTGCCTACCATGATGTGCGGCAATTTCTTTACCGCCTCCCAGGCAGCTATTTTTTCCTTTAGCTGGCTTTCGGACGATATTTCATCCAATTTGAGGCTGTCCGGAGCGTTGGCAACGACGTATACGTTACTTTTCCCGACAGGGATTTGTATACGGGCACCGGTCGGAGTGATGTCTGAATTCACTTGAAGAACTCCGGAAATTCCCGCTCCTCCCGCCTCGAAAGCAATAAAACGGGCAGAAGTTACTTCACTGTCGCTCCCGGCATCTGCTTTGGGAAGCCGCACGTCGAGCGTAGCCATCCTGACAGAGCCTCTTGTGTTTTCGGAAAAGTAGTCGTCCGTACACGACATCCCCATACCACAAATCACGATCAAAAGAAGTATGCCGCACAACATACGATTGTAAATAGAGTATATTCTTATCATAATGCTATAACTTATCTTTATATTATATTCGTTTCACTTTTATGGATAATGAATGTTTTATCCCGTCATCCTATAGTCCCTCCCTGTCCGTCGTCGGCATCCACTGAATTCCATTCGTTCACCGTAATTCCAATCAGTGTATAGGAGTAATCAAACTTCAGGTTCAACTGAAACTCAGAGTCAATATCGAAGTCCAATTTCGGATTGTTCATCAACAAGTCACTCAGACTCGCGCTATAGAGTTCTCTTTTACTTCCGTCATCTTCCGTATGAAGAAGAACGATACGGGTATCATCTTCCCTGGAGAGACGCATGAGCGAAAATGCGGCCGTCAATCTTTTCCCCGACTGGGAATACTGCGGGAGATATGTTAACGTGGGAGCCAGCTCCCAACGAGAATTGTCAAATTTATAATCACCGTTGCTTCCGGTGACGAGTAGAGTGAAGCGTGTCCCGGGAGCTGGGTCAATAGCCCGCATGCCTGTGGAAGTTGCGGATATCGGCAGACCTTCCAGATTCACTTCAATATGGTTCACATTGTGGTAGAAGTCCATTTCCATACGTTGCATGCCAATATTTTTCATATTGAGGTCTCCCATTATAGCATGATAGAGAGGTTGCGGACTGTCGGTCACAATATTATCCGCATCACGGCGGAGACTAAGTATGGCTTCATCCATCGTAGTAACACCCGGCTGAAGCAAAGAGTACGAGAATTGCTCGGAGATATTTCCCCATGCGACAAGTGTATATATGCCTTTTTCCAACTTAAGGTGTAGTTCTTTGCCACTAGACGGATCATGCTTCCATTGTCCAACAAAAGTTCCTCCGGCATCGAAAGCAAACACGTCTATCGTATTTATTACTTCACGAAGTTTGTCGGTTTGTTCAGGGTTGTGGGTGTACTTAAACTGCAGGTACAATCCACAGTCCGAATAATCTTCTTTCATGCATCCGTAAAAAACGAGCACGAATCCTGCAAGGGCAAGGAAAGGAAAAATAGATTGAAGTCTGATACGCGTCATTAGATTGATTCTTTGTTGTTTTAACTTAGATAAAAGTGAGAGGGAAGAAGGGGAATTTGAATAGAATGAAAAACTCGCCCTTCTCACTCCTCCCAGCTATTTAAGGATAAGACTTTTAAGCCTTATAGTATGAGCATTATTAGTTAATATCAGTACCTTGGCTCACTTCAGTCCACGGAGCTACAGTAACTGTTACGTCAAGATAAGTTTTCTGGTCGATAGGCGTACTCGGATCACCTTCAGCACCATTGGTTCCGTCAGGAGTATTGAAGCCCGGACCAGTTACAGAATTAACAGTAACCGTATAAGAGTTGTTACGTTTCACACCGAACACTGTAGCTCCTGCTTCTCCCTCACCAAGATTGATTCTATAATAAGAACCCGTTGTATATTCGTTATATTTAACATCAGAAGCAGTAATTCGCTTATCTGCAGTCACTGCAGCATTATAAGCATTGATCGCATCATTAAGAATATCACGGTTCAAGAAAAACTCCCCTGTCGGAATCACAGCGGCATTAGGACTTTCAGTTACATAGCAATATTCGTCACAATCCGCTTCTGTAGGAGTGCCTCCATATTCAAATTTCAAATTCTGAGTAGCGACATCAAATGCTCCACTCCGGATAATACGTGCAGGAATATAAACTCCTTTAAGAATAAAATGGGTAGCAGCACCTTTCAAGAAAGAAGGAGAAGTATTCTCTGTCAGGTAATAATATTGATTAAGTTGATTTACTGTATTTTCAGTACTACCCGTATAAAACGTCTCTTTAGCCATAAAGTCATTCGCAGTAATTCCACTCCCCCATGTCTTTTCATACAAAGGCGATTTCACGACACTCCCTACAGCATGCTGCACAAGATAAGTAACCTTAGCAATATTATTTGCCGTAAAGCCGGATGCTTTAAACTTATCATCTACTCCAGATTTCAAAACAAGTTTTGCTCTGGACAGCATTCTCAGCATCTTCAAATCAATATGATTCGACGTTGGCGCATCAGTTTGCTCAACACCATTAGCCACATCTTTGGCAAGACCATCATCTATGTTCGACATCGGTACATTAGTAGCAGTCTGCCCTAAGGATGTCCCAGCTTCGTCTGTCACTAGCGCCAACATCTCATCTACCGTCGATACCTTAGGTTGTAAAGCTTCAATTTTAGCGCTTCCACTTTCATTTTTCAGATTAGCAAACGCATAAATACGCTTCTTACCGGAAGTCACAAGAAAAGTACCGTTAGCTGTCCCCGATGTAGGAGTCATTGTAAACTTATTCTCAAGTACTTTCGTCTGATAATTAAAAATCAGCAATGTCACATCACCGGTAATTTGGTCATCACCCGTTTCCGGAGCTGTAGCGGCACGACTATTTTTCACTTCGCCCGACTTAACAGTAAACGATGCATAAGTTGGTTCACCCTCTACAATCGTCGGTTCAGCAGCGCCTCCCCCCGTTCCAGTCACTAAATTGTCATCGTTTGAGCAGGCCGCAAACAATAAAGCTGCTACTCCCATTGAAAAAATAAACTTTTTGTTTCTCATTACACTTAAAATTTTAATTAATAAAAATGATAATACTATGTGTCTAATTAATACCGATTAATTCTTTTCAATTTGCATCTCTATTACGGAATAGAGATAATATGTAACAAAAGCCATCCTTAACTATTATTTTTCAGCAAGTTGCGAATTGAAAGATGCTACTAATCTTGTTCCATCGAATCTATAATAACCGATGGAAAAAAGGGAAAAAAATAAAGTATTGCAATTCAGCAACTTGCTGGCATAATAGTGAAACAATGGTGAAACACAAACTTGATAACATTAATAAGAAGCATTATGAATGACAAAAAACTAGTGGAAGAAGCGCCAGTTAAATTACTTTATTTTGAAGAACATGTCACATGTCGAAATTACATTGTTCATGTGGAAACCGGATTCAAAATATTAAGATTTTCTTCCGAATCTGAAAGACTACAAGAGGACATAGCAAAAAAGAATTATCTCCTGTTTTTTTTGGAAGGAGAATTTCAAGTTACGAATAATCAATATGAACGCACTTTTAAGTCCGGAGAAATGATACTTATCCCGCGTTCATCTTTTCTAAAGATTATACCTTCCTCTGAAGCACAACTGCTTTGCCTTTTTTTCGATCAACCTATTTCCAATTGTGACAAGTTACTGCTCCAGACCCTGTCTAAAAGGGCTAAAGATATGGAATATAATTTCACCTCACTTCCTATTATATGTCCGTTAGATAAATATTTGGAGCTACTTGTGTTATGTCTCAACAGTGGATTGAGTTGTGTTCATTTTCATGAGACAATGCAACGTGAGCTTTTTCTTCTTCTGTGCGGTTTTTATACAAAAGAACAAATCTCTATGTTGTTTTTTCCTATAATAGGAAAAAAACTGAACTTTAAAGATTTTGTCACAGAGAATAGTTCAAAGGTGCATCATGTATCGGAATTACTTGCATTGTCGAATATGGGAAAAAGTCAGTTTTATAACAAATTTAAAGAAGAATTTGGGATCCCAGCAAAACAGTGGATGCTGCAACAATTGAATAATCGGATATTTGGTATGCTTACTGACCCTGAAATATGCATAAAGGATATGGTGGCAGATTTGGGGTTTAGTTCCCAGGCACAATTTACCGTATATTGCAAAAAACATTTTGGATATACGCCCAAGCAACTGATAGACACTTTTCAAGGAGAGAATAAGCTATTTGGATAGCAATCACAATAAATCGGAGTGTTTAGACAAATTTATAAAAGATGTGGAAAGATTGATAATGAGTATTGTGAAAAAATAGGCTTACTTTGCACCCGGATTTAAATTCTATAACACAAAAAACGCATATTATCTCTATTCCGTAATAGAGCAACGCGACAAAGGTACATAAAAAAAATAAATATGCTAAATTCTGATAATATTTATTAGCCTGTAAGGTCATTTTTAGCAATAGACAGATTGGTTATGACCAAATTTACCTGATTAAGCACCTTCGAATCGAGCTCTTTCAAATACACCCTGGTCATCTCTTCGGAAGTATGCCCCAAACCAGCGCTGATAACGGAGATAGGCGCTCCATAGTCATGAGCCAGAGTCGCCCAGGTATGGCGCGCAGTATATGTAGTAATTCTTTTCTGTATGCCAAGTGAAAGTTCGATCTTTTGCAAATGTCGGTTGATATTAGTTAACGCCAAACGATACTGATGGTATACAGATTGCGGATTATTAACATCTATAATAGGAAAAATATATTCTCCATTACCCGCATATTTCTTCATCAGCTGATTCATCTGCGGCGTGATAACGATTTGGATCAGTTGTTTCGACTTATGCCGGTTGTAAATTATCGTTTCGCCAACGATGTTTCCTTTTTTCAAGAATACAACATCTACAAACGACATCCCCTGTGCATAGAAACTAAAAAGATAAAGATCGCGCGACAGTTCCATCTTATAGTTTCCTTCAAGAGACAAATTCGCAATAGCCTCCATGTCCTCACGTGAAATAGCGCGTTTGACGGTTTTAGCCGGACGCGTCGATACTTTGACAAACGGATATTCCTTATCTGTACGCAACCCGTCGACAATCGCCTGATTGTAGAGCGTACGCAGATTGCGCAGATAATAACACACCGTATTCGCCCTTATTCCCTGTTGAGTAAGAAATTCGATATACCCCTGCACGAAGCGATAATCGACTTTCTCCATATCTATATCTACATTATACACATACTTCGCCAAAGACGACCGTGTACTCCGATAGGCAGCCGCCATCCCCTCTTTACCCTTCATCCGCTTAGTTTCAACCTGGCCGTCGATATATTCCAGCAATTGAAACTGGCGCACACCTTCTTTTTTTTCTTCTTCTTTCGGACGAAGCAAATCATCCACACTAAAAGGCAGACCTGTCAACTCCAATTGCCGGACACGCCCCCAAATGTTTTTTTTCATTTGCTCCACTTCCTTATTGATTATCGAAACCTTCGAAGCTGTTAACCCCGAGCCTGCATCCGGCAAAACTTTCCCCACCGATTCGTCAAACTCATCTTCGCACACCCGGTATCCCGTGTACAGCAATTTTTTCCGACGGCAATGTATCACTCTAAACACAAGAGGATAGCGCCCGTCTTTCAGTCTCCTGTTCTTGTTTAGCATTAACCTGATTGATGTCCTCATTTCTTTTAATTTTTAATTAATAATCATACATATTTCCCAACCTACTAATAAATGGTGGTAAATTTAATCAATTTGCAACATTCACACCAAAAACTCTGTTCGCTCTATATAATTATTATTAGTATAAATTTGGTTAAAAATCAGATATACATCTGCACAAATAGTTGTTTACAGCCAGAAAATGCGCATACGCGCGCTCGAACCGAAGCAAGAAAAAGCAATATTAAATACTTACACTAATTATAAAAGAACATTTTTGTCCGTCTTGAAAAATCACACTATTAGAAGTAATTTTAGCACTGATATTCGGGATTCGAAGTGTTCCACACCGAGAAACAAAGTGTTTCTCGGTGTGGAACACTTCGTTTCTCGGTGTGAAACGGCTCGTTTGTTTTAAAGGAAAAATGCACCAATATAACAGCTTGATTATTAAAGCTTTGAAGAAAACCATTCCATCCCGTAACCAATAGAGGAAAAATCCACACATCCAATGACAGAACAGTTCATCCGAAAGGATGAAATAAATAAATATTTTCTAACAATTAAAATCTTTTAGACAATGGTTACGGTTACAATTTCCATCAAGCCATATCTGGCTGCTTACCTGTACGCCCGACACGGGCAAAGTTTCAATCCCCAACAACCCATACAACTTTCTCACATATCGCCCCTTTACCATCTGATTCACCAACTGACAACCGTTCACCCCAAAGGTGTCTCCTATCGCCCGGAAGGCAACATCACTTTTGTGATTCCAACCCCTGCATACGGAAAAAATCCGCTAGTATACAACTATATCGGATACGATCACAGCATCTTGATTGAAACGGAAATCATGACGGAAATGAAAACTGAACTCTATCCATACCTATTACATAATAAGTATCATAATGGTGTGATGTTCAAAAAATCAATGGCAACCTTCGTTGACAAGTATGGACTGGCGGAACTTGTGAGGGAGGAAACGCTCATGCAAGCGTTTCAGAGGTGGAGAATAAAAGTGAAAGAAAACGAGAAGGAATAAAAGCGGAAAATGCAAAAATAGCTGAAATAAGCAAGCTTGCAGGAAGGAAACATAAAAGATACGGAATTTTGCACAAACGGAAAGAAAGAACTTATGCTTTTCTTTGCAGACAAAAAAAACGTTATAATTGACAACAAATGAAAAAAATGACATTACTATCGGTATGCCTGCTGTTATTAGCCGGGTGTACCTCGGACGAGAAAGAAGCAAAGCCTGAACAGCCGGGAGTGTTGACGCTCCGCATGACTAACTCGGAGGGCGATTCCTCCGGAACGGCGGATGCCGGGCAAATTAAAGACCTGACGGGTTATCTGTTTGAAAATGGTGTATTGACGAAGGTGTTCCCGGATTTATCGGTAGGTCAGGGAGGCACTGTCACCGGAATGATGGTGCCTGTCAACTCCGAAGGGCGTCTTTATTTTGTAGCTAATGTAGGTACATCATTGAGCGACGTGAAACCGTCTCCGGGCTCTTTTTATGAAAATGATTTTAAGAAGTTAGTCTTCGCTTCCGATCCGTTGCCGGAGCAGGGTGCTACCTGGATCATGTCAGGTTATCGTGACCTTGATGAGTTACGGCAGAATGGAAATCCGGTATTGTATCTGACCCGTGGTTTCGCGCGCTTTGATGTGGAGCCGGCAGAGAACATTACTATCGGCAAAATCAAGGTGGAAACAGTGGCACAATCTGTATACCTGTTCGGACAGGAGCCTGTAAAGTCGCCGGAGAATACAAAACTCGCCTCATTGGAAAAAGTGTTTTCCACTCCTATCGCGGAACGGCAAGAGGGAGTATTCTACCTATATGAGCAGACGGGAAAGAAATTGCAGGTGGAAGTTACGGCAGAGATAAATGGAGTGAAAAACAAACTGGAAGCTACCTTGCCTACCGCTATCAAGAGAAATCATACGTATAAATTGAAAGTGACAGCGGTGGGTTCAAACATCCAGTTATCGGTTCTGGTGCAGTCATGGAATGAGGGAGACGTGACTGAGGCCACTCCGGACTTGTCACAGAAGATAAAGGTGGATGTACCGAACTCGATACTGCCCGCAACCATGAGAGTGAGCGAAAGCAGGGATACGGTGTATATCCCTTATTATGGAGAAAGGTTCCGGCTGGCACTGGAGGCGGACACAGAACTGGAAGTGAAGTTGGAAGGCATCGAGGCGGCAGATCCTGAAGTGACGGTTACCCCTGCAGCGCCTCTCACCCCGGCAACTGACGAAGACGCAGTGGTGACAGGAAACATGTTTGATATTGAAACGAAATTGACTTCTCCGGGTAGCGAAGAACGCTATGTGTATCTGGAAGTACGGAACAAAAACTTGTCGGAATATTACGGGGACAGAATCGTGCTAGTCATCCAAAAAAACACGACTGTATTCACCGGCAGGATTCATGATTTCTTTGACGGAAAAGTGGTTTGTGAAATGAAAGAGTATGCCGACGGAGATCTCGGATTCGTTGAGTTGGAACCCGGCAGCAACCTGCAATTTACAGGGAACTGGATTAAGATAGAGCCGGTAGAAGAATCGGCACACACCGGGGATGCCCAGAAGCCGCGCTATAAAATAGTGGGCGGATACAAACCGAATGACCCGGAAGCGGATGGAAGAAAGCAGGAAGGAAATTTTATCGTGACCCATGCTAACGGAAAGTCGGAAACGTATCCGGCAAGCAGACCGAATAACGGTTTGCCTGTGGTGATGGTCGATGGCAAGTACTGGTGCAAGTTTAATCTGCAAGGTAATGCAAGAAGTTTTGAGGATCAGATACAAATAAGCGATCCTGTCGCACAGCAGGCAGATTTGTATGCATATTTAAAAACTTGCCCGGATGACGAGTATATGAGGCTGATGGGAGATGCGTATAAAGGCCAGAACCTTGAGGGACTGAAACTGAAACATACCATCGGCGGTGATGACACTGCTTTCGGCTACGAAAACTATAATACGACGCCCGAAGGCTCGGCTATCAATTTTTCCGACCCGACGAAACATTGTCCCCCGGGATACCAGGTGCCCGATTATCAAAATGATATTTTGCCCATATTTGGTTTCAGGACCACGACATTCGTCAATGAGGGCACCGAACAGTATTCCACTTTCACCTTGAACGGCATAGTCAAGACGGCCTATCGATATAGCCGGATGAATATCCCATATGATGGCGGCACTATTCCGCGTTTGTTTCTGAATAAAATAGAGTTCACGAAAAACGATACGCCCAATTCTTTGGTTCTTTTTGGCAGCGGTTGGCAGGAAAATAACACTACGATAAATTTCAATCTTCAACTGTTTGCCAATATAGCTACCGACAGGGCAACCCTGGTGGTCGGAGAGTATTTTTCAATCACTCAGCGATCGGCTAATGTGACGAGAGCGATTCGTTGTATAAAATCCCCGGTCGATTTTATCATCACAGATTAATGTATCCGAAAAAACAATTATACTCATGCGAATAATAAATAAATGCCTTTTTTTGCTCCTGCTAGTATTAAGTGCATGTAATGAAGAATACAAATTGCCGGAGTATCCCGAAACATCTCAGGAGGGTGCTTTCCGGCTGCATGCAACCGGATATTCGGTAGACACTCCGAACGAAAGACATACGGAACAGGAAGTAACCCGTATGTCGGGTTCGGAAATATGTTTTGACCGGCTTGAACACTATATCATAGATACGGAAGGAGAACTTGTCACCGGATTCCGAAGCCTTTATAACGCCGGATTGTCGGAAATCAAAGCGGAAGGGTTACGTGACGGTGCATATGAACTGCTGATACTCGCCGTCAAAGGTGATTCGGATACGGACGGTGCCGTGATCCATCCACTCACGAACGCATCCTCTCCCTGGCTTACTTTCCAGAATGGGATTGAGAGCGGCTCGTTGGAAGCGGAATATTACTATGCGCGCCATCCTTTCTCCGTGTCCGGCGGAAAAATTACCGGACAGGATGTGGATCTGAACAGAATAGTGGGAAAAGTAGAATTCAGCCTGAACTTCTCCAACGAGTATGTACGCCACTCCATCAGCTCGGTGGAGGTAGTGCTGGACGAGGGTAGCACATCCGCCGCAGCCCTGAATGGTGACGGTACAATTACGGGCGGACGGAGGACGGAAAACTTTTCATTGCCGAAAGACGGGGATGAACATCTCTATTTTCCTGTTGCAGGAGGAAGTACGCTAAGCGGCAAAATAAATGTAAAGTCTCAAAGACATACGGGAGAATTGATAGAACATTCGTTTGACTTTAAAGTGGCAGTCCGGCCCAACCGGCATTCGCTGGTGACTATCAACGTGACGCATCCTGACGACCATACGGGAATGCTTTATATCCGAAAAGACGCTTATACAGAAGACAACTTTTATACGATATTGTCCGACAGTGAAAGTAAAGATGTATATTACAATAGCGGGCTACGTTCCTTCTACGTCAATGCCCCCCTTCAAGTATCTGTTGTAGAGAATCGGCTACAGTTGCGTTTTTACTCACCGGTGTCCATATCCGACGTAACCCTGTATGCCAGGTTGCCGTCAGTAAAAGAGTATGTGGAGTTTGCTTTCATAGATTCAATTCCGGCTTTCTGCAATGCCACATTCGACTTGCCCTCATGGACGAAAGGAGCTGTATATCGTACGGAATCCGGACGGTATGTGAATCTGCCGGCGCAGGAGTGGGACGACTTGCCCGACCTTCAGTTTAAGATTAGTTCTGATGATCCGTACTGGCAAAAAATATCAAAGCTCCGGGCAAAATGGTATATCACATTCAACTCGTATGGCGGCAACCCCGACACCGACGATGGGAGACCTAACGGCAACTGGATGGGAATGCGCCCCGTGCATGCCAGAGAAGCGGTTGCCCTTTTGACAAATGTAGCTTATATGTGTACGCTCGACACATACGCGGCTAAATTGCAGGAGATTCAGGGAACAGTTCCGGGGAACGACGGAAAGACACAGGTAGACATGAGTACAGTTATCCCGCGCCTGGAAAGTCTGGTGAGATTAAACACGGGGCTGATCTACACGGGTAACGGTGTGCTGGGACTGGGTGGCGGATATACGTTAGGCGTATATCAGGGCACTTATCTGGAACACTATAATTCTCCTTATGCAGCACATGTCGTATTTCACGAAATGGCACACTGCATGGGATATAGCCACAACAGCGGAATGACATATGGCAATTTTGCAGGCACGAGCGGTTCTTTCTATGTCGCTAATATAGGGAAGTTGCCTGTTCCCGTAAAAACAATCCTCAATTCGAATGTCAACCCGAACAAATATTAATAATGAGGGAAAGAAAACGATATTCCGGAAGAAAACATAAAACAAATGGAAATTTCGGTAACAAGCAAATAATAAAAACACGCTACATTTGCAACCGTAAATTTTAGTAAATAAATAATATTATCAGAGAAATCTGACAATCAAACAAAAAAACGCAATAGCTCTCACTAAAACGTTTTTTTGCCGGGCGTAAGTAGCCCCTATACATTCGCCCTTAATTTCCCACTGAAAGACAATGGTCTGCGACAGATAATTGTCTCTTTTTCTTCAAAAGAGAAGTTACTCATAACCCTTGGAGTAATTTCTCTTTTTTCTTCAATAAAAAAAACGCATCACACAGGAAAGAAACATAAAACAAGTGGAGATTTTGAGAACAAGTAGTATAAAGAAATGCCATACTTTTGTGAATAAAAGTTTTATCAAATGAACATTTTAAACAAATTCAATATAAAACGTGTATCAAGTATGAGATTTTTCCAATCAAGAAAGATGTTTAAGTATTCGCTTATACTTCTAATTAACGGCTTTACTCTGTTCATGTTACCGATTTCCTGCACCAACACGGAAGAGGCAGCCAGCGGAACAGGCGGTTTCGCCTCATGCCGGTTCCGCCTGACATCCCGTACGGAAAAAGACACCGGCCTGACAAATATTAATTGCTATTTATTCAAGAAAGGAATATTTTACAAAAGATATACAGGCATAACTCTTTCCGCAGACGGAAGTACAACATTCGACATACCTGCCAATATTGAGCTTTATTTCCTTGCCAACATAGCTGAACCAACCCGACTGGCAGAAATGAATGAGGGGATTACGACTCGTGATGAATTTCTGTCCTACCATACGCCTGTCGCGGAAGCACACTCATCGACACGTGCCCCCTCCGCTTTTTACAGCGCAAAGATAAGTCCCGACATCTCTAATCCGTCATTCAATATTGTGATGGAATCGAGCCTGTCCCGGATCGATTTGGATGCCAGCGAAGCCGCAGGAATCAAAATTAACCGCATCTACACACGTACTTGCGCGGAAACGACTTCTTTCTTCGCTTCCGAAACTCTGTCGCATAGCACCGGGAATTGTGCATATTCCTTCACATTTGAAACTCCCGAAACCGGAAAAGCGGAAGACATATTCAGAATTTACGAGTCGGACACGCCTGTCACCTTTATCATGGAAGGCACGTATGGCGATGCACCTGTCACTATATCCACTCCCGTCAAACAGATTAAAAGAAACAAAATATACAAAATAAGGATTCAGTCGGACGGTATGAACGTGATTAGCAATATACTTATTGAAAACTGGAAAACGGGAAATGAAATTATCGCTTCCGAAGGTGAAGAGGCGGGAATCAAAATAGATACAGAACATTCTGTATTGACATCAAACATCTCATTAAACTCTTCAAAAACAACCGCGGATATAATAACCAGAGACGAGGAAGTAAAAATGAAACTTGCCTTTTCAACAGACAACCCGCTACGGCTGGAATCCATGGAAGGGCTCCCCAAAAGCATCAGTTCACCCGAAGTGAATATATCGGACGGAAAATACCTCACCAGCTACGAGATTATATTTACACCCAATACTTCCGAACTGGTGTCTTGCGTGACGCTCAATTTTAAAAGCACATCGAAGGAAGGACAGGACGTGTTCGGAAAAATAACATTGAATGTATGTCCGTTCCCTTATAAAATCCGTGATGTATTCATTGGAGCCATGACTTGGATGTCTTTCAACTGCACCTCTTCCCAGAGTATCTATGAGCAAGTGTTTCCCGAAACATACGGATATGGCGAAGCGAAAGACCTGTACGAGAATAACTGGCTGGAATCACGGGGGGACATGATACAATGGACAGAAAATCCCTGTCCACCGGGTTATCGGCTACCTACACACACCGAACTGCAATTTCTTTTATGCGGAGACGAAGGAAAAGGCGTAATTCCCGGCAAATGGATATGTTATGGTGACGAAATCACCTCAAGGATGTTGGTAGCCGCCGGCGGAACAGTAAGTAGCGGCGGAAAAAACGCAGTCCCCAGATATTTGGAAGTAAAGAGTAAATTCGGACCTGTACTTTATTTCCCATTGGCCGGGATGAAGGAAACAGCGGGATACACAACGGATGCACCCGATTTGGGAAACAGCTTATGTTTATGGGCTTCCGACAGTTTCGGCGCCAATACCGCTTACGCCTATAAGTTGACGTTCAGCGACGGACCGCATATTGTTCCCGATTATGAGTTTAAACTTGACAAAGAAGCATATGCGTATGCAAGATGCATGAAAACGGATTGGATTCCTAATTAATATATATGTATGAATTATCCATATAAACTATTTTTCCAGATTAGTATGCTGGTACTTCTGTGCAGTTGCTGTACGGAAGAGACAGACGACATGAAAAACAAATTGACGAACGGGCGGGGAACGGTTTGTTTTACCATTCATTCTCTAAGCTCTTCTGTGGAGGAAGCGCCTTTGAACCGGAGCATAGCTGATACTCCGCAAGAAATCAAACAAGTGTGGTGTGTTATCCATGACGGGAAGGGAAATATAAACCGTACCTTCCACTTAAGAGGGACGAATACGGACAAATTATATGTTGAAGGTATCGAGCCCGGCAATTACATCGCATACTTCATGGCTACAACAGAAGATATTTCACCGGACAGTACTGTTCCCGAAGATGTGACGCAACCCTGGATCGCCCATTCGCACACAGGAATTCCGTTTGAGAAGGACTATTTGTACAAGAAGGTGGGCTTCACTGTTAGTTCGGACGTCTCCAATCAGACAATGGAAGTCAGGCTTCCCCGGCTGACAGGGCGTGTCGAAGTGCTTTTGAGTTTCGACAGTTCGCAATTGGAACAACTTATCCAGAAAATAGAAATTGTGCCCGATGCGGAAGCCAAAGTCAGCAACGTAATGCTGGGAAACGGCACATATGATGGAGAGGATATACTTGCACCGATAGATATCACCCGAAGCAGGGCTTTTTTTTCACTTCCGGGCAAAGAACTTTCCGGTGTAGTGCGGATTACTCAAAAGATCGCGATAGACAGTATGGAAACGTCTATAGTAGAATATCGTTTCAACCATCTCGACATCATCCCAGGATTTATATCTACAATTCGGTTGGCATATTCGCATAGCGAGGAAAGTTACGGAGAGATAAAAGTAAATGAATCCAGCTACACGGCAGACAACAGCAGTATAATGTTTATGGAAAGCGAACCTGCATCCATGATTACCACCAGACGGTTCAAAGTGGACGAACCTCTCAACGTCAGTATTGACACACCTGATAAAAAACTGGTTACCAGACTTTTTGCACCGGTGGAACTGAGAGATACTGAAATATGGATTAAATTCAAGAAATATGGCGACAAGTATTTTTTATTAGCGCATTATGGCATCATCCATCCGTTCCAAGAGTCGAAAATAGATATACCGGTAATGTTCAAGCAATGCAAATTTACAGGGGAAGACGGAGAACAAGTATGGATTCCCGCTCAGGAAGACTTGTCCATGAGCAATTGCGAATTGAAGATAGTTTATTCCGACTCCCCATACATCCAAAAAATAAAAACTATCAAATGCCATTGGGAAATAGGCTTTCAGAAAGCAAGTGCAGATACGGAATTGAGCCCTAAAGTACTTAAAATGACACCTGACATAGCCCGACATATCTGTGCTCTGGCTGTAAACGTGGCCTATATGTTTTCCACCGACTATTTCCAATCGGAATTGGACAAACTTAATGGACTGTATGATGACATGCGTATCCCAATAAATAAAACAGCCTTAATGAACAAGTTATTTTCTAAAGAGAAATTTGAATTTGGCATTCTTGAATATAATATTCTCGCTGAAGGGCTTACGGTTAATTTCTATCGCATTTCAATGTATCAGGAATACTATACATTTTTTTACATGGATCGGGTGAGCCGCCAGGCACGCATTGCATTTTTTCATGAATTTGGACACGGTTTAGGATATGGCCACAACAGCAATATGACTCTAACTGAGAATGGTGGAGAAAGCCTGTGGCCTCCATTTTGCATGGATAGATTCCAGGAATTATGCTACATGGGTGATTTGCCGGTGCTTCAAGATATTGTTTCCGATTTACCTAAATAAAGAATCAGCGTAGTATGAAGAGAACTTATATTAATAAAAATGGCTATTTAGCCATCATGCTCATTTTGGTTATACTGTCGGCATGTAAAGGACAAACGGACGAAGAAATGACATCATCAGACGGAACCGCGCTTTTTCAAATCAGTGACCGGCTCGGGGAAACGTCCGACAGGGAAATAAGCTACTATACCTTCAAAGATAATATGTTGTACAAAACAGGGCACGGGCTGGTTTCCCCATTCCGCCTGTCCGTTCCCCCTAACGCACGTGTTTTCTTTTTTTCCGGTGAGACGGAACCCGCCGGGCTGGCAGCCGTGGCAACAGGCAAAACAACATTGGACGAGTTTTTGGCAATCCGTACCGAAGAATCCGAATATCCTGTCGATTTTTATACAGGCAGCTTGCTCAGAACGGACAATTCTGCCTACCGCATACCACTTTCTATCGGGGTGGCGCAGATAGACATGGATGCTACTTCTTCCGACCTGCTTCGCATCAGCAGCATCCATATAGAGAATGTGCCCGCTTCTACCCTGCTTTTTTCACAGGAACATCCGGCAAGTTCCACTTCGAAAGTGGCTCGAACTTACGAATTTACTCCTCCGGCAGGCGGAAAGAAAGAGAACATATTCAGAATATACGAAAGCAACACTCCCGTGATTTTCAGCGTAGAAGGCGAATATGACGGTATTCCGCTATCGTTCAAAGCTTCACTGCCTCAAGTTTCAAGAAATACGAAATATACCCTCAAAGTTATGAACGCAGGTACTGAAGTGACCGGTTTTTTCAGCATTGACGAATGGACACAGACGGATACGGTAAATACAGCCGCACATGCGGACGAAAAGTTATTGATAGATATGGAACACTCTGTTTTTCCGGCAGGAACTGTCGTGTCGGATTCAAGACAGTCACTCGATGTACCTTATACCGGCGGTGACATCACACTTGCTTTCATGGCAGAGAGCGCTGTAGATTTTGAGTCTGTCATAGACGAATTGTCCAACTTACAGACAAGCTTGCCTGAAGTACGGAGAGAAGATGATAGGATACTAACCAAATACCATATCCATGTAAAAGGCCAGGGAGACAACACATTGCCCTATATGACTACACTGAACGTAAAAAGTGTTCTCAGGCAGCATTCGACAAACAATATCTCTCTGATAGTAGGATGCCCGCCACTATACATCCGCGAAGTCACTTTGGGCGGAAGGACATGGATGAATTTTAACGCACGGTCGCGCACCCCGGACGACCAGATTTATCCGATGAAAGGATATGACGTGGAAGGGATGTATAAGCATGAATGGCTGAATACGCTGGGAGGCATGTTTCAGTACGGACGCAATTATATATATGTCCCATGGGAATCGGGAGTGGACAACCAGGGGAATCAAACTGTTGATTTACCGTGGATGGAAGCGAAAAACACACCTTGCCCCGAAGGGTACCGCATACCGACCGCGACGGAATTATTCCAATTACTCGGTAACGGTTCGGGAGTTCCCGGTTCATGGGATTATAATGGGGAACGGATTACCGCAAGTGAAGTAATCGCCAGCAACGACACTGTCAAAATAAACGGCGTAAGCGGCGTAGCCAAATTTCTGAAACTTGCAGGAGCCGGAGGCGGATGTATGTATATTCCTTATGGTGGGACAAAATCATCCATCAGCCCGTCTCCCGAAGACCCGAAATTCGAACAAGGTTTCCGGTTATGGTGTGCTGACGACGAACGGAAGGACGGACAGGCAATGAGCATATATTACGGAAACCTGATACAGGCCGAGACTCCCATAAAAAGCGTCAAACTCAGCGAAATAAGTAAAAAATCATATGCCTATGTCAGGTGTATCAAAGATATGAACAGTAAATAAATTCTTGTCCATTAAACTAAGAATAAATGAAAAAAATAAATAGAATATTCATTACCGCTTTAACCATTGCCATTCTTTCTTCCTGCATGTCTGAAGAAGCATGCCCCGAAAAAGACAATATTTATAGCTTTCAGATACAGATACCATCCCTCACAGGAAGCGGTAATAACGAAAGTAACGATGTAGTCAATACGCTGGATGCTTATATTTTTAATAACAAAGGAAAGAGTATCCGACATTTCAAGAGGATAGAGATGAACCAGGAGGGAATGATCCGGCTGGCACTTGATGCAACCCAGGAAATCGGCAGTGTCTATTTTTTGGCTAACTATCCGAATATACCGGATAATGAGGTTGCCACTGAAGCCGATTTGATAAACCGGAGTACTTCACAGACTACAGAATCGCCCGATAAATATTTCATGACTTCTTCATTCAAATCCGCTACAACCGGAAGCATTCGGGAAGAGCTTTCTTTCACTCGAAGCGCTTCGAGAATAGACCTGAGCACCGGTGATAACCCATTGCTGGAGATAGACAGCATCACCATCAGCAATGTTGCGGATCGCAGCTATTTATTTCCACATTCCGAACATTCTACTCCCGAAAACACTCGGTTCACGACTTACACCAGAAGGTTTGCTTCTTCGCCTGCAAGAAGAACGGGAGAAACACTGAAGGGCCTATTTTATGTTTACGAGAATGGCATGGAGACTGCAAACGTATCGGTATATGGACGTTACAACGGAGTGAACAGCCGGATTGACCTCGACATACCGAATATTTACCGCAATTATTTATACACGATTACGTTGAAACCTGTCGGTCAGATTATAGAAGGGAGTATAAAAACCGAAGGCTGGCAGGAAGGGGGAGAAATTACTGCAGGAAACGTACATACAAAAACTATTATATAAACCCTAATAAATAAAAATTGAAATGATGAAAAAAAATCTATTAATAGTGCTCGCCTTTGCCGGAGCGCTATGTACTTCCTGTTCACAGGAAGATACTTTTTCTACTACTGTACCCCAAAAAGCGGGCAACGATTTGTTCAAGTTCAATCTTCCGCTCCGTGCAGACGACAAAACCGGTGGAATTGTCAGTTCGCTACATGCTTATGCTTTTAGCAACGGAAACTATCTCAGGAAATTTGAGAATATTGATGTCAGCACCGATAATTTTCAACTTTCACTGCCGGCGGATAAACAGAAAACACTGTATTTCCTTGCAAACCATTCTGCCCTGACCGTAGATGAAAATACATTTTCGGAAACGGAACTGCTGAAAGTCACCGGCAGCACGGACACAACTACTCCACCGCCGGTATTTTTATATGCGAAAGCTTCTGTGGGCAGTAACACCAGTGAAAGGGTAGATATTTCTCTAATCCGTAGTGTTGCCCGCATCGACATTAATCCGGGAACTGACAATAAGATGAGTATCGACAGTATCAGATTTACGGGTGGAGCAGACCGGACTTTTCTTTTCTCCGATACACCTTCCACCATCCCGGCTGATGCTGCCGGAGTGATTTATACAAAGAGATACAGTACCCCTCTCGTCGGCGGAGTGTCTGATGCTGAAAATTCAGAGGTGTTCTACGCATATGAAAATGGGGCGAAAGAAGCTGAGATCAGCGTTTTTGGGAAATATAACGGGATTGATGTGGAAGTAAATGCCAAAGTTCCCTCAATGGTGAGAAATCATATCTACACTATCAAGCTGCAAGGAGTAGGGCAAATTATCAGTGGAAGCATAGAAATATCACCTTGGGAAACAGGAGATGATATTATTGCAACTCCGGTGATTTAGGCTATTATTTGACTAAAGAATCTTGAGCATGACTATATTTACCGCTCCTCAATTTACTCCGTGTGTAAATTATCTTCCCGAATTTATTAATGGCTTCACCTATTGGGAACTGAAGGAAGGAGAGACATCTATCCAGGCTAATAAAGAAAATAATCATATAATCTTTGTTATCACCGGACAATTGTCAATCACCTGCGACCAATTTGAAAACATCCTTGTACATAAGGAAGAGATGATTTTTCTTCCGAATAATTCCAATTGCAGTTATAAGGTGTTATCAGCGTCACAAATGATAGTTTTCACTTTTGACAGGTTCAGAAACCAGTGCGATAAATATACATTCCAGAAATTGGCGGAAAAAACTGAAGAGATGAGCTATACATTAAGAGCGGTAAGTATACATGAGCTGCTAAAAGACTATGTCCTGTTGTTGGTACGATATCTTCAAAAGGGGATTAACTGCCCTCACCTGCATGAAGAGAAACAGCAGGAATTGTTCATCCTGTTACGTGCATGTTATACAAAACAAGAAATATTGCATTTTTTTTATCCGTTAATTACGCACAATATCGACTTTAGGCAAATCGTTTTGGAGCAATATCCAAAAGCTAAAAATGTAAGTGAACTTGCCCGTTTGACAGGTTATAACCTATCGGATTTCCGGAATAAATTCCTTGTCAATTTTGGAGTGCCGGCCTATCAATGGATGCAAAAGAGGAAAAGCTGCAGTATAAAATTCAGATTAATAACGGAAAACACGGATATAGCCACCATATCTGATGAGTTCGGTTTTTCCTCTCCGGCTCACTTCAACAAGTTCTGTAAAAAACAATTCGGAGTGCCGCCGGCATTGTTAAGGAAACAGCTCAAAGCGCAATATGAAAAATAAAATACGATGATAGCATGAGACAAATAGGAGAAACCAAATGGATGGATGTGATTCTGGATACAGATACAATGGAAATCACGGTAGTACAAAGATGGAAATACATTTTTGAAAGTGTGACCGGATATGACTGGACTGAAAATGCTAAAAAAATTGTAAGGTCAGGAATCAAGGATTTGATTTATATGTGCTGGAACGAAAAAGCGTACGCAATTGTGAATACCAACCAAGGCAACAGCTTTAACCGGTCTTATGGTAAAAAAGAATTCAATATTAATTTCAAAGTAGAAACTGTGACATGCGGGGAGCATTGGAATGTTATTGTAGTAAAGAATAATCCGGACAGTTCTGCCAACTCGACAGGAGTCGAATGGGAAGGAAGACGTATTTATCTCAATGACTTTGATCTCTATTCTAATCGAGGGTATTCCGCGTATGCAAGACACGGAATAATTTACACAAAAGTACGAGATCAGTGCGCAGTTGCTCATGAATTTGGCCACGCAATCGGCAATAACGGCACGGAATTCTACACCGGAGACGAATATGTGGAAATTGATCCGCAACATATCATAATCGAGGAAGATGGTTTCGCCCAATATGATTTCAAGCATCTGACATTCAAAAACCGTGCACTGCACGAAGATGCTGAGAGCATGATGAATGTAGGAAACGAAATACGGCACCGGCATTTTGCTTTTATCCGGGATGTACTGCAGGAAATGTTCCCGGGAAGTTATTTTTCTATAAGATTGTCCTGAATGAACTCGAAAGAAAATATTATCAACCGCATGTATAAACATGCAATGAGTTATCTGGGAATCAAGAAAATAGAAAATCTTGACCCCTTGATTAAACTCTTGCTGGAAGGATTGGCATCCGAATTATTTTCCATCTCCCAAGAGATTGAAGAAGGTAATCGCAGAATGTTGGATAAAATAGCCCGGATACTGATTCCGGACTTATCAATCTGTCATATGCCGGCCCACGGCATCGTACATATGCGTTCGCAAAGAAGCAGGCATATGATTACAACAGAAACAGGCGTGTTTTGCGAGTCAACCCACGAAAGAAAAAGCAATGCTGTCACCTTTTATCCTGTTAAGGATACTACTATCCATGCCGGAGATGTCCGCCGGATTTTACACTTGGGAAATATCTACGAAATTGATGAGAATATGACAAAAAATCATATTGCCCACAGCTATCTCCCGAAGACTGAACCTATAATCCGGATTTTGTGGATAGGGGTTGATTTAGCGTCGAACCTGGATAATATGGATACGCTCACTTTCTTTTTTAATCTTCCGGCACGAAAAGACCGGCAGAAATTATACTCACTTCTGAGTTATGCCAAATGGAGTATCGAAGGGGTCCCACTTATTTGTAAACCTGACTTGCTTTACAATATCGGTACACACGATATATTTGAGATCTATGATACGGATATCACAATCAGAAAAGACATACTGGCATGTTATGCCAATCAATTCTATTCTGTCGGCTGGAATCGTTCGCTTGATGAAGTCGAACGCCGCTATTTGCCTGCCGAACTGGAAGATGTTTATCCTGAAGAGCTTTGCCGGGAACAGAAACAAAAGCTGTACTGGTTCAAAATGGAACTCCCGCTACAGTTCGACACGGACGCAATCGAAGGTATGGAAATTTATATCAACGCTGTGGTTGTGGAAAATAAATATTTGAACACGTTGACTGCCGAGACCGGAAACCCGGCAACAATCATCCCCTTGGAGTTGAAACCCGGCCATCATTTTCTCTCTGTATCAGAAGTATCGGACTCTTTGAACAGAGTGTACCGAAGCATACCCCGAGTGACGGAAGAAAACCGGGAAGAAGGTGTATATACAATAAAACACGGTGGATGCGAACGACTGAATTCCAGCGAGCTGAAAGATTCATTATATCGCCAGATGAACTTGATTTATGATCACAGCGCTCTGCTACCCACCGCCAATAAAAACATGCTCGTCACACAAATGTCCCAAATACATGAGATATTTGAATCCATAAACAAAATTTTCTCGAAGATAGACGCTACGGTAGCCCCTCATTCGTATCTGATAGTAGACGCACTTAAAAACACAGACATTCTATATGTTTCCTATTGGACTACTTTGTGCGAAGCCGCCAATAACATCTTATCAGGCACTCCTCTGAACCTTCTGGCCGAATCGGCATTTATTGACAATAATGCAATGTTCCTCACAACAACAAGAGGAGGAAAAAATATACAAAAATCAAGAGAAAGCCTTACAGCATACAAGTATTTGCTGACAAGCAGAGACCGGATCTTCACCGAATATGATATTATTGATTATTGCCGGAAAGAACTGGATGGCATACTTATATCTATAGATGTAAAAAAAGGATTTGTAAAAAGTGAATTTCCACAAGAAGGATTAATAAGAAGTATCGATATTTATCTGAAAATACAGGGAGACGTAGATTCTTCCATATTGGAAGACTTGAGGAATAAACTGGTATCACGTTCTCCATCGAGTTTCCATTACCGTATTTTTCTGACAGATAAACAGGAGATTGAAAATGAAAAATAACTCTGACTTAAAAGCCATTTGTCATCACAATAGCTTGTCCACCGACTATCTGGCTGAATTTGCGGCGGCTCTGATGATTGAAAACGGAATATCAACCGACACCGGCATACGTATAGTACGAACAGGAAGCAATCGTGCGAAAATTGCAAAGGAAATTGAATCAATTGAGAAAAAATATACCTTGAACAGACTGGAAGAAGAGTATATCGAAATCAAAGTCAACAGAGAAGGGCTAGTCGACATATTACCGGAAAATCTTTTTTTCGATAACCCTCATTCCTTAAATACCCCTGCCAACATAAAGCAGATTAAACAGGAAATTAACAGCGTAAGGATAGAAGAAGAGGAAATACGCCGCGTATTCTCTCTTTTTGAAAATGAGATAGATGCCATAAGAATACAAATGCACTTATGGGAACATCAACTCGATAAAAGCAGCCGGTACAGGAATTTTATTGATTTATTCGCCGGACAATGGCCAATCATAGAACTATTGGAAGCCGATGAAGGATGGCTATTTATTCATATCTTACTCCGTATACATCACATACGTGGAAATAATGAAGAAATAGAACAGGCTTTGACTTCCATTCTTAAATTACCGGTCAAACTGCTCCCCGTTAAAGTAAGGCAAACCTCTCCACAACTGCCGTCTGCGGAAAGGGAACGGCTGGATTTCAGTTTTATCCGCAACGAATATTACATCAACAATCAGAAAGATTATATATTGCAAGTAAACAATATTCCTTCTGAAAGGATAAAAGAATTTCTGCCGGGTGGGAAATGCGTAAAATTGTTGGATGAGATTACCAAAATGCTATTCGAAGCTGATATTATGATAGAAAAACAATTAAATATGTTACCTTCGGAAGACATATTCAAAATAAACGAAAATGAAAAAACAGATGCTTTTCTGGATATCAATGCACATTTGTGACATCTCTTGAATATGTATAATATATTTAATAAAATAGATAAATTATATATGCTTCTTTTTCACTAACATTGCAACAGAATTAACGTTTCTTCTTTTTGAAGAAATAGAATATCAAACTAAAATTCTTATTAACTAAAAAATGAAAAATTATGGCATTTAAAGGACAATTAAATTTCAAAGGTAAAACATGGGACGTGTTGGATTGCAGTTATAAATTCACCAGGGACGTAGACTCGAAAGGGAGACCTGCATCTCCTATCTACGGGGGCAAAATTTATATACATATAGAATCTACTCCCGATTCTATTATTTTAGAGAATATGACCAACCAGTTTAAGCCCCACTCCGGCACTATCACCTTCAAGAAAGGTGACGAAGATGCAAAAATGAAGGAATTGAAATGGGACAACGGTTATATCACTGACTTTGAGGAAGCCTTGAACAGTATAGGCGTTCATCCTATGACTACCCGGTTTGTCATCAGCGCACAGAAAATCAGTGTAGGAAATGCACATTATGAAGAGGACTGGCCGGAAGACTAAACGGGTGTCACAGTTATATGATGGATTTCAAGGCAACATATCACACCGGAGCCAATAATAAGACTGTCCGTTGGATATAAAACTCTCTTTCTTATATCCGGTGTCCAAAAGTCGCTTTTTGGATGCTATATATTGTAGCATGGCATCTAAAAGTTCATCTGTAACAACCCATTTCTTTTTCAATTCTTCCAATGTAGGATTTACCGGAAAAGAAAGACTGGCAGGACATCCCGTTATCACAGACAGGATGTCCGCCAGTTTCATCTCTCCTACCCGCTTCTTACTCATCCCGCACAATCTATTCTCATTCACTTTCCTAAAAAGATATCTGCACAATTGTTTACGGATTTTTCCGGTAGGAAGATAAAAAGAGGCTTCTTCCACATAATCGACTTCAAAAGAAGACAATCCTTCTATAAAAGAACGCAAATTATCCATTTCCTCTTTGTTCAGCAGAAGGAAATATTCAGGCATATTTCCGGATGAATACCGAAATTGCCCGGGTATAAATAACAAAGGAGAACTATATGCAAAACAATTCAGCAGACTTGCAGGCAAATTGTCATTGCGAATGTTCAAGTATGAAGCTGCAGCGGAACTGAATATTGTTTTAGAGTTTCCCATACTCATAAAGGCTTTATCCAACTCATGCAATAACATACTATTATCCTGCTTTATCTGACTTATCAAAGTGTCTGTGGAAAATGACAATTTATCCCAAGTCATCTTCTTCTCCTTTTCAGGAAACAACAACCAGCCCTGAGACATGCTTGCATCCGGAAAATCGAGGCTATAGATGTTTTTATGTCCTTGTCTCCAACTATTCTTTTCACGCAAATGGACAGCAGATACCAGCATTTCTTTTTTCTTTTCGGAGATACTGTCTGCCGACAGGGTAATGAGATTTTTCATCTGGAGTACAAAGTTATCATAGGTAAATTTCTCACCTGCATACAATTGGAAAGCCAATATCCTGCAATTGTTCCCTGCTGTTTTCTTCGCCAGCGATAGCGAAGGAGACTCTCCGCCATACCCTTTCGTCCCGACAAACACTATTATATTAGTCTCATTCTTATACTTTTCAAGCATATCGACACTCTTATGCAAAGTTGACCACACTTGTTCTTCCTGCACGCTGAAGTTGTTTATATGTAAAGCTACCTCGGACAACGAATCCATAAAAGAAATATAATCCGTGCATGGCTGTACCACAAAAGGAGATTCGGACCGATTCCCGTTCTTTCGAAAAGGAGTACAGACACCGATACGATACCCAAATCCGTCCGGATTCTCCCGAAGAGTTTGAACCAGGTTCTGTATGACATTCACCATACCGGGAAACTCAGCCTGCATCTCCTTCTGTCCTTCTACAGCAAAAACTATATTAATTTTCTTCAAGTCTGTTTGTAACTGTTCATAGCGTGGATAGGTAATGCGTCCCCCTTTTGTATTAAGGATAAAATTTGCACTCCTGTCGATAACCGGAATTGACCGGCAAACCTGTAGCACAGTCGAATCCTGCTGATGTTTCATAGAAAGAACCGGAACATATTTTAAAGAGGGGGCATCAACCGGGGAAGGATATAATTTCCCATGAAGCCGGGCACCTTTCTTCTGCAACAAATCTGTACTAATCCACCCCAACACCTGTCCTGCAACGCTGTCTGCATATATCTCCGGTGCTGATGAAATAAGTCCGGAGTTTCCCTTTTCCGATTTTTTAAGCAAATAGACAATCGAATAAACGGGAATCCCCCCTCTTCTGATTGTCAAGTCGGGATCGGCAAAAACATAAGCGGAATCAGTTGACAAACAGGAGGAAGAATGATTGACTGCCGCTGTATCCGTAAGCGTTATGATATATTTGTTTTTCAATCCAGTATATACGTCTGTTTCAGATTCCTGACGGAGTAATAAGTCCGATTTACGTATCCAACCATAGTATTTAGCATTTTTACGCTCTTTCAGTTTTAAACCTTCTGCCAAATCAGGAGAATATTTCACCACGGCAATATGCTTGCCCTTTTCTTTTATAACAAAGAAAGGTTCTAAAAATCCGAATTCTTTACGTCTGATTCTTCCGCCGGGATAGTTATGAGACATATTCCCATCTTTAGCAGAAAATACAATCCAGGGAGTGGCATGCTCCAGGAATTTCTGTTCCATCTTTATCCCGCCTATCTCATAATTTCGGGCATATTCGCCGGGAACCTTCTTCAAACGGGTAAAACGGTTCACCGGAGCGCAGGAAGCCAGCATGACAATGGTAGTATACAAAAGCAGTGATATCCGGACTCTGAGTATTTTCCGGATTGGGTTATTCTTCCGATTCATATTGTGTGATGTTTAATTTGTTGATACACTGTTCCTCTTGAGGGTCAATAGTAACGGAAACATGCTCAATAACGGTTGTTTTCAGTCCTATTATCTTCAACCCCTGGCAATAAGAGTAAAAATCATTGCGCAGCTTTCCATTCACTATGACCATGGCATCCGGATTAGAACACAAATAATTATCCAGAACATAATGGTAATTCTCGGTAAACGGTTCTCCGTCCGCCACCGCCTGCAACTTGATCCTTATATCTTCTCCGATGGCTCCTAAAACATCGACCGTGTCATTATTCTCATACCGGGGAAGCACTTCCAGCGTATGCCTGACCGGATATCGGGTATCTTCGGTAGAAAGCTGCACCTCATAAGTGCCGGGCTGCATATATGCATAAATGGCATTCTTGTCCCTGGAATCTATGATTCCGGATTCCCCGAATTCCCAACGCCACTCTTTCGATTCACCTTCTCCCTTGAATATGATGAACTCTCCCTGAATAGCTATATCCGGAGCTATAATTTTCACTGGTTTTTCCTCTCTCCCATCAGTATGAAACGCATGCACATTCACAACGAATTTGGCGGAAATGGAATTGTTAACCAAAAGCCTTACCTGATATTTCCCCGCTTCAGGAAAAGTATAAGTGGCTGAACGCACGGACAACGTATCCCCATTGCCTAATTCCCATAACCATGCTGTCGCACCGGCTGTGCTATCTTTAAGTGTGATACTTTCACCCAAGTGGATATCAACAGGCGTTATCGAAGCACGCACAGTTTTTTCTTCCCAATTGAAACGGATAACAGCGGCTATAGCCATACACATGACAACTGATATACCGACAATGGTCAATTTTACTGTAAATACTTTCATATCAAACATTATTTATCATTTTCGATTACAACCTTTTCCTGTCCGGCAATCCCGGCTTCACAAGCTTCCAAGTTTCTGGTGAAGCCGGAGATATTATTTTTCTTGCTCCAAATTTCTTTCTTATCAGTGAGCCACATTTCACAACAGTCTGCAAACTGGAGAAAGATCTTGTAACGGGGATCCCAAGTATGTGATTCATATAGATTCTTCAAGTCATTCAACAGGAAGTTTATTTCCGTTTCCTCATAATTGGCACGTATTTCCGGATTAAAGTGTCTTATTCTGCTGTAAACCGAATCAATTATTATCATTGCTTGTCCTTGCACATCCCGCAATTCGCCTATTTGCTCTATCTTTGCTATATCATATTCTTTTTGTCCGGATGCCACAACATCTGTATTCCGATAAAACAATATTATGACGCAAGAGAAAAAGAAAATTAGAAAGATAATCGAAACATAGCTAAAACCTGCTATTTTTTCTTTTCTGCTATTTTCCATATTTTATTCGTTTTTTTATTCGTTATTTACCGAAGCTCCCGACTTGACCGAGATTTTCAATGCTTTTTCATTTTTCTTGCTTATACATCTTATTATGTTGTTTTTAAGAACATCTTCTTGTCTTTTCAACGAGCGTATGGAGTCTTTCAATTCTATAAAAATGTCCATATCATTCAATATTTTTTTTGTAAGGATGAAATCTTCTCCTTCTGTCCGATCAATGTGTTTCATCGCTCCCGTTCTCCTCTTCATTATTACATTTCGTAATACGACTTCATTGACATAATGATTCTTATCCGGCAGAATGATATAATTGATAATGGAATCGACCTCATTAATCAATTCTACTTGTTCCAAGTATGTTTTCTCATATATTTTCGCTTGTGCATGGATTTGAGAAAGCTCGGCTGCTGTTGTCTTATAATATGTTGCCACAAATGAAATAGCTATAACAACAGACAATATGAGATAAAAAGAAAGTCTATAATAAGCAAGTAATATAGAGCGGTTATTCAATGCCTTCATCTCTTATCGTTTTAAGTATTTCCGAATGTTTATTCCTTTCAGTATGCAAGGGCATTACTTTGTTCACATCAATAGGAAGATAAAACCATCGACTGATTTTATCATCTGCGATTTCGATTCTTAGGGAATCTTTGGATAACATTCCTTTCAAATAATTCATTTGCAAAGGTGTAAATGTATCCGGGTTCATGAAGTTGTCTGACGACTTCATCTTAGATATTTCCTTTTGAAAGATGCGATGAAATAAGGTATCATTATAGACTGTGTGTTCTGTAAAAATGATATAATGGCGTTTATCATTAGGGTATATATACTCAATACCCTGTTGACTTGTCACACTAATCAATGTATCACCTCGATCTTCAAATAGTGCGACTCTCCACCAACCTAAACGTTCTGTCCAATAACCGGAAATACAACGATAGTTTATCATTGTAATTCTATCTTCTGTATCTGTTGGATTTTCTATTGTAAACTCAATAGGAAATTCAACTCGCATCACTTTGTCTTTTATCGGATGATAACCAAAGCAAGGAAAACGTGTTCCTGATTCCTGTTTAATTATTACAGTATCAGGTTTATCCGCTATTTGGAATAGCGATAAGAGTATTATCAAGATTGTTTTCATAAGTTTCTAGTATAAAATGCTTCTATTATTGAAATAGCTATAACAACAGACAATATGAGATAAAAAGAAAGTCTATAATAAGCAAGTAATATAGAGCGGTTATTCAATGCCTTCATCTCTTATCGTTTTAAGTATTTCCGAATGTTTATCCTTTTTAGTATGCAAGGGCATTACTTTGTTCACATCAATAGGAATAAAAGCCCGGTAACAGGCTTCATTGTGAGCTAGTATTATTTTTAAAGAATCTTTGGATAACATTCCTCTTAAATAAGCCAATTGAAAAGATGTTAAAGTCTCAGGATTTATAAACTTCTTCTCTGGGGCTGAATCCTGTCTCATTATATCTATTTGTTTTTTAAAGATGCTATGAAATAGGGTATCATCATAGACTGTATGTTCCGTAAAGATGATATAATGACGCTTTTCTTCAGGATATATACGTTGAATACGTTGTCGATCAGCTATACTAATCAATGTATCACCGCGATCTTCAAGCAAAGCTACTCTCCACCAGCCTAAACGTTTATTCATTCCGTAACCAGAAACTGTACGATAATTTATCATTGTAATTTCAGTATCTGTATCTGTTGGATTCTCTACTATAAATTCAATAGGGAATTGAACCCGCATCACTCTGTCTTTGACAGGAGTATAGCCGAAGCGAGGAAAACGTGTTCCTTCTTGCTGTCTAATAATAACATAATTAGGTTTATCTGCTATTTGGAATAGCGATAAGAGTATTATCAAGATTGTTTTCATAAGTTTCTAGTATAAAATGCTTCTATTATTGAAATAGCTATAACAACAGACAATATGAGATAAAAAGAAAGTCTATAATAGGCAAGTAATATAGAGCGGTTATTCAATGCCTTCATCTCTTATCGTTTTAAGTATTTCCGAATGTTTATTCCTTTCAGTATGCAAGGGCATTACTTTGTTCACATCAATAGGAAGATAAAACCATCGACTGATTTTATCATCTGCGATTTCGATTCTTAGGGAATCTTTGGATAACATTCCTTTCAAATAATTCATTTGCAAAGGTGTAAATGTATCCGGGTTCATGAAGTTGTCTGAAGACTTCATCTTAGATATTTCCTTTTGAAAGATGCGATGAAATAAGGTATCATTATAGACTGTGTGTTCTGTAAAAATGATATAATGGCGTTTATCATTAGGGTATATATACTCAATACCCTGTTGACTTGTCACACTAATCAATGTATCACCTCGGTCTTCAAACAGTGCAACTCCCCACCAACCTAAACGTTCTGTCCAATAACCGGAAATACAACGATAGTCTACCATCATTATTCTATTTTCTATATCTGTTGGATTTTCTATTGTAAACTCAATAGGAAATTCAACTCGCATCACTTTGTCTTTTATCGGATGATAACCAAAGCAAGGAAAACGTGTTCCTGATTCCTGTTTAATTATCACAGTATCAGGTTTATCTGCTATTTGGAATAGCGATAAGAGTATTATCAAGATTGTTTTCATAAGTTTCTAGTATAAAATGCTTCTATTATTGAAATAGCTATAACAACAGACAATATGAGATAAAAAGAAAGTCTATAATAAGCAAGCAATATAGAGCGGTTATTCAATGCCTTCATCTCTTATCGTTTTAAGTATTTCCGAATGTTTATCCTTTTTAGTATGCAAGGGCATTACTTTGTTCACATCAATAGGAATAAAAGCCCGGTAACAGGCTTCATTGTGAGCTAGTATTATTTTTAAAGAATCTTTGGATAACATTCCTCTTAAATAAGCCAATTGAAAAGATGTTAAAGTCTCAGGATTTATAAACTTCTTCTCTGGGGCTGAATCCTGTCTCATTATATCTATTTGTTTTTTAAAGATGCTATGAAATAGGGTATCATCATAGACTGTATGTTCCGTAAAGATGATATAATGGCGTTTATCATTAGGGTATATATACTCAATACCCTGTTGGCTTGTCACACTAATCAATGTATCACCTCGATCTTCAAGCAAAGCTACTCTCCACCAGCCTAAACGTTTATTCATTCCGTAACCAGAAACTGTACGATAATTTATCATTGTAATTTCAGTATCTGTATCTGTTGGATTCTCTACTATAAATTCAATAGGGAATTGAACCCGCATCACTCTGTCTTTGACAGGAGTATAGCCGAAGCGAGGAAAACGTGTTCCTTCTTGCTGTCTAATAATAACATAATTAGGTTTATCCGCTATTTGGAATAGCGATAAGAGTATTATCAAGATTGTTTTCATAAGTTTCTAGTATAAAATGCTTCTATTATTGAAATAGCTATAACAGCAGACAATATGAGATAAAAAGAAAGTCTATAATAAGCAAGTAATATAGAGCGGTTATTCAATGCCTTCATCTCTTATCGTTTTAAGTATTTCCGAATGTTTATTCCTTTCAGTATGCAAGGGCATTACTTTGTTCACATCAATAGGAAGATAAAACCATCGACTGGCTTTATCATCTGCGATTTCGATTCTTAGGGAATCTTTGGATAACATTCCTTTCAAATAATTCATTTGCAAAGGTGTAAATGTATCCGGGTTCATGAAGTTGTCTGAAGACTTCATCTTAGATATTTCCTTTTGAAAGATGCGATGAAATAAGGTATCATTATAGACTGTGTGTTCTGTAAAAATGATATAATGGCGTTTATCATTAGGGTATATACATTGAATACGTTGGCGATCGGTCATACCAATCAATGTATCACCTCGGTCTTCAAACAGTGCAACTCTCCACCAACCTAAACGTTCTGTCCAATAACCGGAAATACAACGATAGTTTATCATTGTAATTCTATCTTCTGTATCTGTTGGATTTTCTATTGTAAACTCAATAGGAAATTCAACCCGCATCACTTTGTCTTTTATCGGATGATAACCAAAGCAAGGAAAACGTGTTCCTGACTCCTGTTTAATTATCACAGTATCAGGTTTATCTGCTATTTGGAATAGCGATAAGAGTATTATCAAGATTGTTTTCATAAGTTTCGGGTATAAAATGCTTCTATTATTGAAATAGCTATAACAACAGACAATATGAGATAAAAAGAAAGTCTATAATAAGCAAGTAATATAGAGCGGTTATTCAATGCCTTCATCTCTTATCGTTTTAAGTATTTCCGAATGTTTATCCTTTTTAGTATGCAAGGGCATTACTTTGTTCACATCAATAGGAATAAAAGCCCGGTAACAGGCTTCATTGTGAGCTAGTATTATTTTTAAAGAATCTTTGGATAACATTCCTCTTAAATAAGCCAATTGAAAAGATGTTAAAGTCTCAGGATTTATAAACTTCTTCTCTGGGGCTGAATCCTGTCTCATTATATCTATTTGTTTTTTAAAGATGCTATGAAATAGGGTATCATCATAGACTGTATGTTCCGTAAAGATGATATAATGACGTTTATCATTAGGGTATATATACTCAATACCCTGTTGGCTTGTCACACTAATCAATGTATCACCTCGATCTTCAAGCAAATCTACTCCCCACCAGCCTAAACGTTTATTCATTCCGTAACCAGAAACTGTACGATAATCTATCATTGTAATTTCAGTATCTGTATCTGTTGGATTCTCTACTATAAATTCAATAGGGAATTGAACCCGCATCACTCTGTCTTTGACAGGAGTATAGCCGAAGCGAGGAAAACGTGTTCCTTCTTGCTGTCTAATAATAACATAATTAGGTTTATCTGCTATTTGGAATAGCGATAAGAGTATTATCAAGATTGTTTTCATAAGTTTCGGGTATAAAATGCTTCTATTATTGCTATTTTGATATTATCTTTCAATTTAATATATCTACAAAGTAGAACAACGTCCTTTTCGACTCCTTCATCCATCATTCTTATATTTTCATCTATATCTACTAGTGAATTATACTTTCCTTTCACAATATCTACAGCTATACCGGGAGTTATATCAACCAAAGTATATTTATCTTCCAATGGGTCTTCATCCGACAAATATTTCCGTATTACATTATATCCCTTTTGTTTCTTTTGTTGAAAAACAATCCGATCCGCTAATTCTTGCTTTTCATCCAATTGTTTGCAAAAGTCACTTACTACCAAATCTGCCGCAACAGCAAGAGGAGCTAAAGTTCCGGAGAGTGGCAGTGTCATGCTTGAAACACTCTTCCCTTCGCTTCGTACAACATCTGCTAAATCTTTCACAGTACCGCCATAATTAAATACTCCATTCACACCTTTTAGCGCTAATTTCCCAACTTTACTACCATCCAATTTGGTGATATAATAATCATATACTATATCTTTAGCTGTTGAAATAGGGTCATCCAAAGTACTCACAACAGGGTCTAGAATTGCTTCTTTGATAGAAAAAGCTTCACCGCTTCTGGAATAGATAAATGGTAAATTGCCATTCTCATATTGGGAAGCGACATACAATAACCGGGGCATGATTGTCAGGTAATCCTTTCTATTTTCCGGAAGTTTTTTACCGATTTGAGGATATTTATCCACTCCTACTTCATAGTAAAGCTCTAATCGCCCGCCAAACCTTATAAGCTCGAACCACCAGATTTCTTTCAGTTCCAGTTCGACTTCCGTCTCATTATCCGATACCCTCGTCCAAGATTTATCACCAAGAAACTTTTTCTGTTCAGTATCATATAATCGTAGACAAAGAAGTTCACCGTACATATCTTCAGTCTTTATCCGAAAGATTACGGTCTGACCTAAATACGCATATTTTATCCTTGTCTGCTTTTCATTACTCCACCAATACCCCTCTATTATTTGAGGGTCAACAAGATTTATATAAGCGCTGCCACTTACATTCTCGTCAGGTGAAGTTATCCTTATTCGTATCATAACTAATTATTTATTTGTAATAGTTTAAAATCATCTATTTGTAATATGCCATTCCTATCCGCCACACCGGAGTATTTGCCTCTATAACTCTTTCCATCACTGTTTGTATCAAATTCCAAAGATACATTACTACCAGACTGATAGTTATCCAGTACGACATACAAAGTAATAGAAGTGTCTACAGGAAAGTCTCTTTGTTGATTGCCATCACTATCAATCCAATACGCATCTGTGATAACTGCATTTTCCACAGTACTACCGTCCGCCACAAGTGAAATATTATCCAATTCAGTGACTTTCCATGTTTTTTCATGTAATACATGCCTGTTCCTTGTTATGGCAGGAGAAAGCAAAAGCTTTGTTTTCATACTTTCATCGCTCGTGGAAGTCATTATTTCTTCGAAAGAAACACAAGCACAATCCCAAAACTCTATTCTAAAAAGAGGAATAATCCGTTCTGCATCATAAAAAACAAACTCACCGGCATATATTGTCCACCCTTTAGTCCATACAAGAAAAAATTCATCATGACCGGTGGAATTGAACTCAATTTCAAAAAGCCCTCCTTCGAGTCTTCCTGAAGGATAAGAACTTTTATCATCTTCACCTCTCTTCCTAAAATATTTATATTTTATACCGGAAAGCCATCTTTCCTCACCGGTCTTCAACTTAAAAAGAACATGTATCATATTATCTTCTCTAAAAAGAATTCATTATTCATTCAACGCTATCACTTTTTTAATCAAACCATCTTTTTTTCTTTGGCAATATCGGAGACGTCTCCCGCTCGGAAATTATGATGCTTTCTTTATGCTGACCTACCAATTCCAATGATGCCATTTTTGCCCATAACCCGGATAGAATCATCAGAAAATTACTGATCCGGAACATTACTTCGCTTATGGCAGAATGATTATAATGGATGTCGGTTATTTCCTTGAGTAACGATTCGAAATCACCCGGCTTCAAATCGTCCCACTCATAAAAATAATTCAGAAGTTGTTCTTTTTCCTTTCTATCCATACACTGCAAAGTCACAAAAAGACGGTGAGCCAATGTTGAAAAACAACCTACCACTTCTATCGGCCTCCAAAAAAGCCCGGCATTTATATAAGGAAAATAGACTCTCGATATTTCCGACAACAAGCTGTGGCACAAAGCCTGCAAGTTAGCCGAAATATTATTGACATCAGGGGAAGTATTGATTTTCTGTATAATATGAATTGAACTGGTTTCAATGGTATTCACCAAAGAAGCAAATTGATGATGATAGCGTGACAAGCGAATATGGGAGGCCATCGAAGTGGAAGGAGGGATAAAATCCATATCAAACTCACAACGCCCTCTGAATCTTCTGATGCGTCCGATAATCAGATATTGTCCACCCGACTGCCGGATATTTGTGTCTCCGGCAGGCTGAAGAAACAAGCGATAGCAAGGTACGATATCAGGATAATGCAAGGGAGCTTCCCTCTCATCCGGTATGCCCGTAGCTACCCGGCTGAAAGGGTCGACAGAAAGAAGCACATGGAGATACCGTGCTTCTCCACCGGTATCTTCGGTGGTTTCTGAAAAAGAATAGGCAGCTTCTAAAGGTTCACCTGACAAATGATTATAAAAAAGCCTGGCTCCCTCCCGGGTGACTGCATCACAATATTTCAGAGTTACTTCCAAACGATTGGTGATACGTTCGCTTATCTCAAACATCACAGAGGATTCCTGCCCGTCTTTACAAGGGAGTAACCCATAATTAAAGGGATTCAGACCGGCAGAGCGGCAATCGTTGATTGTCTCTATAAAGTAATTGTCGGACTGAATGAATTTACCGGATGACAACTCCGCTCCGGGACACCAATTTACTAAACGATATTTCATTTTACTCTCTACTAATTTTTCTTTTCTTTATCGGTTACAAAAACTCTGCGAGCTACTACCGTGTATTCTCTTTTTAATTTATTCGCACTAAAGGTCATTTCCGGATCAATATATCTTCGGGCATGAAAATATGAATGCTTGACATAGAAAACCCAACCGTAATCTTCCTGCCCATTGTAGCATTGAACCGGATTGGAAGGTGTCTTTTTATTGTATTCGTCAAGAAGACATTTAAACCATTGGCCGAAATTCATATTACCGGAAACTTTAGCAGTAAGCCTAAACGGATCCGTATCTCCGGGTTTTCTGGTCAACTCGACATCAATAACGAACATCGGCTGATACTCCGGCTCTTCCTGACCGTGATACTCCTGTTCAGACGAATAAAGCCATAATTTATACACTTCGACAGGTATATCCCAAAATGAACGGCAGGCTTTCCGATAAACAGAGGGAAATAAAAAAGGAAGAAGGCAGGTGGAAGCCCATATCCCATAGTGCAACTTATTACACAAATTAAAAAATACCGAGAAAAAAGCCATGCCGGCTACTGTCATCACCGTGATAAAAGAAATCTCAAAAATGTAATGCTTCTTAACCGAATCTTCAAATACAGTGTCCATAATTAGCAAGTTCAGTCCTCCGGTTATGAAATAAAACAGTTGTAACAGGATATAACCATAAGGCATAAAATTATAAACAAATAGTCCTGAAATCGAGGGCAGTACTAAAATGACGCATCCCGACAAAAAATAAAGAATCATTTTTTTAGTCAGAAAATGATTCTTTTTAGCTACGACTATTGCAATCCCTCCCATAACCACTGCTATCAGGGGCATTAACAAATAGTTGGCTATGATTCCATTCAGATATGTATCCATTGTAATAAGTATGATTGATTTACTCACTGGAAAGCGGTCCCAAATAAATGCAATAATAAAAGGAAAACTTTTCGTCCGTATCCCGGATAAGCCCTCTTATGTGTATGTCCACCTTTTTCTTGACGGCAGTTACAGCAAAAGGCATTTCCACTTTGGAAACGTCTATCGCAGAGACAGTGACATCAATATGTTCCAATCTGGGTTCATAGACGGAAACCGAAGCTTTGAGGTATTTCACAAAAGATTCTTCCCATTGTTTTCCGGTGACTGTATGGTCAAAGTCCAACTCCCATATTTTGGATCCATAATCCATGTCGAACTTATGCTCGCCGGGACAAGTGGTTATCAGCAGTTCCAAGTGCTGTTCGATAGATTGCACCAAAGTACAGCGGGATAATTCCATTTCGGGAGTTTCCAATATCTGACCGAACCTGAGAGGGAGCTTATAATAAGATGATTTCATAATCTGTCCGTTTTATTGTTATCAGCACCCGATGACAGAATGTCCCATACGATAGAATCGTCAGCGTCCATCTCCGCGACAAGCGTATCCCCTTTGTTCAGTTTGCCGCTAATAATAAAGCGGGAGATAGGGCGGCGAAGATAGTTTCTGATGACTGCCGAGACTTGCCGTGCCCCATACCGGGCTGTAAACCCTTTTTGTGCCAATTTCTTTTTCACTTCATCATTCAGAATAATGGAGATGCCTTTGTCTTCAAGGATGCCGAGCAAACTCTTAAACTGAATATCGAAGATTTTTAAAAGTATGGCATCTGTAATTGGAGAAAAGGGGACTATCTCTGACAGCCGCGCCAAAAACTCAGGACGAAAATGCAAACTCATCATTTCCATTATCTGCAAAGTGGCAGGACGATTACCCGCTGCCAACTCACGGCTCAGCCAATCGCTTCCGACATTGGAGGTAAAAAGAATGATAGAATTGGAAAAATCCCCTTCTTTTCCCATCCTGTCATGCAGTTTGCCCTCGTCCATGATTTGCAGGAAAATGTCATAGACAGACGGGTGCGCTTTTTCTATTTCATCAAAGAGAACAACCGCATAAGGTTGCTGCCTTATTTTATTAACGAGCAATCCTCCTTCTTCATAACCAACATATCCCGGCGGCGCTCCATAAAGCAGAGCGGCCGAATGCTCTTCTTTAAACTCGGACATATCAAAACGAATCATAGCCTTTTCGTCATTGAACAGAGTTTCAGCAAGCGCTTTCGCCAATTCTGTCTTACCGGTTCCCGTAGGTCCGAGCAGGAAAAAAGAGCCTATCGGTTGTCCGACACGGTTCATCCCGCTACGTGACTCCAAGATAGCATCTGTCAATGTCTTCAAAGCAGGGTCTTGACCGACTACTCTTTTACGCAGATTGTCTTCCATATTCAAAAGTCGTTCTTTCTCGCCGGATTGTATTTTTCCGACAGGAATACCTGTCTTATCAGCAACGACAGCAGCCACTTCATAAATACCGATTATCGTTTTTTTGTCTTCTTCCGTATCGGCAACTATCAGCTCATTATTCATTTTCACTGACGACAAAGTCCTGTCGAGCAAATCAATGGCAGCATCCGGCAAACTGCGTTCTTTAATATAACGCTTTGATAAATAAACACATTCTCTTACGGCATCTTCAGACACGTCTATCCGGTGAAATCCTACATAGCCTTCCAACTGTGATTGCACCATGAGGATGGCAGAAGGAATATCCGGTTCAACAATATGAAGTTCCTCGAAACATCTGCAAAGGGCGCTGTCCGGCTCGATATGTTTACGATATTCGTCAGAGGTGGTAGTACCGATAACTGTCAATCCCCCTTTGGCAAGTTCTTGCTTGAGTATGTTGACTGCTCCGTTGTTTCCCTGTTTTATATCGAGAAGGATATGTATGTCGTCAATAAACAAAATAATACTGTCTGTCCGCCGCAAATCTTTGATAATTTTTTTAAGACGGTCTTCTATTTCGCCTTTATAAGTAGCTCCGGCAATAAGCGCTCCGTTATCCAGTTCTATGATTTTAGTATCTTTCAGGTAGGACGGTACCATCCCCTTCATTATATCGTTTACGAGGCTTTCTACCAAGGCTGTCTTCCCTACCCCCGATTCCCCGGTTATCACTACATTCGACCTGCTTCGCCTGCCCAGGATTTCAATCATCATTCTTTTCTCTTTCTCCCGCCCAACTATGGGACATTCTCCAACAGGCAATTTCATTCTGTCTATACAATATTGACTTAACACGGCGGAACTTTCCTGGCTTGCATCTTTCTCTTCATCAGGAAAAAGGCTCGTGCGACATTCTTTTTCGAGCATGCAAAACTCTATTATCTCTTTTTCCCGCACAGGAAAAGAACGTAACTGGTCAGTGCTAAAACCGACTTCCGGTTTCACTAAAGCCAGCAATACGCATATAGAATCAATTTTTAAAAAACCTAAAGAAATCCGGGCATAATCCGCTTCTTCAAAAATAAAGGCTAAACGTTCGTCCGGGGATATAGCAGACTCGGAAATCACTTTGGGATATTCATCGATTCTGATTTCCGCCCATTCTTCCAAATATCCGATATCCTTACCCATTGCAATCAGAAACTCATGTAGCCCGACCTCTTTATGCATGAGAGCTTTAAGAAGATGAGCGGAAGAATAATGAGAATTACCATATTCCTGTGCTAACGTTTTAGCTATCCGGATAGCGTCTCTAACCGAATCTGTGATGTTGATAAGTTCCATACTTTTACTAATAATAAGTGTATTTATAACCGGGGACAAAATTAGTCCAAAAAATGCAGAGTAAATTATACATTCCATTATTGTGATTACACATTATAATGTAAATATTATTATATGTATAATTTTTCTAAAAAAAGAGTTTATCCCTTTGCCCTTATCAATAAATATCCATACTTTTAACGCCATAAAGAAATGTTCCATCTCTTTTAATACATATATAAATAATTGTTTTTCAATAACATAGCGTACTGATAAACAGCCTTAATTAATAAAATATATAAAAATATTAATAGATATGACAATACTTTATAATATTCTTCCACAAAAAGGAAAGTAAATATTTAGAACTAGCATATTCAACAATTATAAAATAAACAAGAATTATGATGGATTTTGAAATCGGGAGCAATGAAATTCCTATAACAGCTTCAGAAGGAATATCAAACATACCCCACAATAAAACACTTATCGTAGAGAAGCTGACAGCAGAAGCACCTGTATCTCCGGAAACTGTTACGGGGCTGACAGACTTGAAACAAGTATTCGACTATTTTTCACCAAACATAGACATTGAATTCGAAAACGAAGAAGGCCAGCCGGTGAAGGAGAATTTGAAATTCAAAAATGTAGCGGACTTTTCTATCCATAAAATGACGCTCCAAAGCGGCTTCTTACGTAGCCTAAAAACACAAAAGGACTTCAATGATTATTTAATCAAGCAATTACGTTCAAACAAAGTATTGCAAAGAGTATTAAATGACCAAGAGTCCAGGCAAGTATTTTTATCTGTATTGCAGGAGCTCAGAAAGGAAATAAAAGAATCGCAGAATAATATAACAAATAGTGAAAATGATTATGGAAAAGACAGATAAAGAAAATGAAGCAACAATACTGGAAAAAGAGTTCGTCCAAACTCAGACAGGAGAAGTACAAAGTTCATTAAAGGAAAATATAACTAAGCTGGCAAGATTCGGCGGATTCAGTTTCATTGAAGCCACCGTAGAAGGCACACAAAATATAAATCCGGAGAAAAAAGCCCGCAAAAAGATATTTTTAGGAGACATATCCAAGCAAAATGAAAGAGAAGCTCTCATCAATAATCTGGATTTATGGATAGAACTTCTTTCAAGTAATGAGAACACCTCAGAACTAATAACAAAATGTAAGGCTAAAAACGAAAAACTTTCATTATTGTTGAAAAAGAATCAGGCTGCAACTGTAGACACAGTTAAAGAACTGGAACGTTCTTATAGGGAAATCGCACAGTTCTATGTGAATACAGGCAGCGAAAAATTGACAAATATAGCTATTGTAAATGCCTCGCCCGAACAGATTGCCGACCTCGACAATCCGTTGTTTATAGAATATATAGCTAACGAATTAAGACAGAATTTTGATAAATTGGATTTATCGGGTAACTATTCTTTATTAGTGATCCCCGGGTATATGGGTTCTAAACAGGTCATCGATAAATGGGCGGAAATCTCTCATCGGAATAAGGTACAGTTATTTACTGATTTTGCAGATTTGGACCAGCCGGACGATGTGGTGGAAATGTTCGATTCTTCTTATCTGGCAGGTGGAGATGTGTTCAGAAGTCATGTTTCACTCTCCTGCAACTGGCCTATCGGCAGAAATCGTTATGCCGAACTTGACGAAAGTGACGATTTAAGAATCTCGCCTTCCGCCAGCCTGGCAGGAAAAATCTATACGACTCCAATGTCGCAAGTCACAGCCGGGAAAAAATATGGAGTGATCAATGAAGTTTCCGGTGTTGCTTTTCCATTAAAGAAAAGTGAAATATCACTTTTAGAAAAGATGGGGCTAATTCCAATGGTCAACGAATATGGCAGTGTTATGGCATTTTCAGCCAAGACTCTTTTTAATGGGGATAATTTGGGGCTGCAAACCTATTCGGTAGTACGAGTATTTGATTATGTCACAAAAGTTTTGTTTGACTTTCTTAACCGCCGTACTTTCGAAAATTGGAATTCGAGACTGGAAAAAGATATCAGAAGACAAATTGTTAACTTTTTGGACAGTATAACAGGACCGGACGCTTTGATTGAGAAGTTCAAGGTTATACGATTTGAGCGTGATCCGGAAAATAAAGACCGTATCTACCTGGATATTAACCTGACCCCTTATTTCCCGGCAAAGAATTATATCCTCAAACTCGAGGGGACAAAAGGTGATGACGATGTTAAATGGGATAGCGAATGTAATCAGGAATAGGTATGATAACGAGAGGTGAAACAGAGCAGTTTCTTTTGCATAAGGCTCCGCTAAACAATTCATCATTGTCATATTGAAACAAATAAAAATATGCCACAAGAGTTACATCACATAAGAACCCAGGTTTTCATTGACGGAAAACGCTTTTTATTCAGTTCACTCAAACTTGACCAATATCTAAACGGACACCACGTTTTCGATATTGTGTTAAAAGGAAAGCCACTCCCGAACGAATGTATTTGGTCACAAGACCGTAATGAGATAATCAGCAAACAGGGGGCGGAAGTTCTTATCAAAATGACAGAACTCCCTGACGGAAAAGAAAATATATTCAAAGGAATTATCACAAGAGTACAAATAAGCGGCGGAAACGATGATTCAGGAACATTGCATTTCCGGGGGTATAGCCCGACTATCCTGCTGGAGTCTAACAAGACAATGGATTCTTTCACTGACAAGAAACTGGCGGAGATAGCTGACGAGATAGCCGGAAGCTATGGAAATGGTATCAAAATGATTAATGCGCCATCTTATAAGGACAAGATCCCGTATGTACAACAGCATGAGGAATCAGGATACGCCTTTCTTCAGCGACTGGCATATCAATACGGAGAATGGTGTTATTATGACGGTGAATTATTTCACTGGGGAAATCCGGGAAAGGACGAAGACGAACCGTTAATCTATCACAAGGATTTATCGGATTTAAATTTCTACACAGAAATTTCCCCTTTCCATTTTTCCCGTTATGATTATCACCCGTCGGAAGACCGCATCACTGAAACGGAAGAGAGCAACCCGGAAGAGGTCGGGAATATCTATGTTACAGCAACCCGGAAGAGGTCGGATGCCGTATATAAATCCGGTTCTATTCTGCCCAACCGCCCTGTAGTGGAAAATGCATCACAGGTCAAAGACATTCTCGAAATGGAAAAAGTCCGGCAGACGGCTTCTCTGGCAGGAATTGCGGGGAAAAGTACTACTTGCCGGATTAAAATAGGAAAGGTGGTCACTGTGAGTATTCCGCAAACAATGGGGAATCAGCCCGATATAGGGCGTTACCGGGTGGTGCGGATAAGCCACATCGTAGAAGGTCCCGACCGATATCGGAATGAGTTTGAAGCAGTACCTGCCGGAATTAAGTATCTTCCCGCAAATAACGTAACTTTGCCTTATGCCTACCCTGCCACAGGCATTGTAACAAGTAATGCAGACCCTAATAACCAAGGACGCGTGAAAGTAGAGTTTCCCTGGCAACATAAAAAAGGAAAAACGACTCATTGGATACGGGTGCAAAGTCCGGACGCAGGCTCAGGAAAAGAGGTTCAGGCTAACAGGGGATTTGTTTTCATTCCCGAAGAGGGGGATCAGGTGATGGTTTCATTTGAACATGGAGACCCGTCCCGTCCATACGTATCCGGCTCATTATTTCATGGGAAGAATGGACAGGGGGGCGACAAGGACAATCATCTACATAGCATCATTACCAAGAGCGGACACTGTATTGTGTTTGACGACAACAACGAGGGAGAATGGGGCATCACTATCAATGATGGCTCAGGAAACATGATTCATCTGAACACAAAAGATAAGAATATTGAAATTAATTCTCCCGAAACGATTTCGCTTATTGCCAAAAATATCAAAATAGCCGCTAATGAATCGCTGGATTTGAATGCCGAAGGGAAAGCTACGTTGGCTGCCAAATCGGAACTGACAGTTATCAGTGACGGTAAGCTGACTGCCCAAGCCAAGCAAGACGCCAAACTTTCTTCTAACAGCAAGGTGAGTGTGAGTGCAATGAATGAAATAGATATTGACGGACAGAAGGTTGCGTTATCCGGCAAATCCCAGGTAGCGGTAAATAGTACAGGAACGATGCAAGTGTCCGGAGCAATAACTAATATTCAGGGAACGGCATTCAAAATACAAATTACTTAACAATAGGAAAGATACAAAAGAAAGATAGTTATGTGTGATGACCGGAAAGATTATGTTCGATATCTTCAGTTCGATATAGAAAGCAAGAGGTTAAAGGAAGCTGTCGTAAGCCCGGTGTTGCAGGTGAATCTCGGTGTATGTTTACGCTTATTCAGGTACGGGCTCATTCATAAAGATACTCCGGACGAATATGCTTATGAAGGAGAAAACACGGAAGGCCTGTCGCCGGAGAAGGCTCCACTGGTGGAAAACTACAAGTATTGCCGGAAGCCTTTGAAGGAAGGATATCTCTATGTTTACAACGAGAAGGGTAAGCATCAGGGAATCTGGTATGAATATGAAATCGTATATGGCAGACTCGTTATGGTGGTATGGGAAGGAGAAGACAAGGATGTACGACAGCCGAAATCGGGTACGAAAGCCGTAGACAGCCTGATAGTAGACAGGAAGGGATGCGTGAATATCGCTTATTCTCCTATACAGTGGTCTGCCAAATATACGCGGGAAATCATGGACAGCGAGCAACTGCGCAACCGCAGGATGCAGAAGATAGATATCGAAGAGTGGTTCCGTTGCTTCTCGCTGCCGGACACTGTCGATATAGATAATGCTTCGGTCGTGTTGACTTGCTCTGGAGACGACGGTGATATCACCAACAAGAACAGAGTGATGAGGGACATACGGATAGATAAAAATGCGCAGGATAAAAACTGGTCACTCTACGTCACTCTTCACTCTCCGCTTGATTGCGCTGAAGACGTATGCAGGGACATATACAAAAATAACAGGGAGTTAAGCCAACTGATAACGCCATCGGAAGATTTTAAGGACACAGCATCGGAACGTTTCCTGCTACAGGCTCACGCCATCGCATTTTATCAATTGCTCTACGGTAAGGAGAGGGATAATGATAAGTTAAAGAACTTGCAGGATGCTATCGTATCGGAAGATTTCCTGAAAAAAATGCTGGATGTGGAAAAGAGGGGAGTGATTAAGAACAGGATTAATGAACGAAGAAAATCCCTTCTACAGTTTATAGACAGCGATTATTACAGGATGGTAATGGAAGAGCTTGGCAAACAGACTCCGGACAACCGGAACCGCATGGATGAGATGATTATCAACCAGCATCTCACCTTACAGATGGATCCTTCTTCAATGGACAGGCATCTGGATGTCAGTTCTCCCCCACCACCGGTAAATAAGGATATCAATGCTTATCTGAACTGTATCAAAGAAGAGGATACACACCCTGTTTCAGAGTATATTTTTCAACCGATCGCCTTGGATGAGGTGGAGGATATGGAACTCGTAATCAAAAACCAAACAGGGTTGTTTTCTTTGGCTACCATTGCGCAAAGGGCGGATATTATTTCTGCAAATACACAGTCGGGAGTGGCGGGAACAAAAATCGAATATACTCACAATGTCACTCAGACAGTGACTATTCCTAAAAAATGGCTCAGTAAAGTATATATCTCACAAAAAGCCATCGGCGGAATAAAACAAGATATATGGATAGTGGATAAAATGGAACTGACCGAGATACTTGAAAAATTAGGCAGGACACGTACTAAAGCTTATGTAGGCGGTATGGGAAGAGGGAGAATAGGTGAAGTAGGAATACCGGTTTGCGAAGTTGACAATTATGTGTTGGAAGGGTGTATCAAGTTAAATGCTAAAATAGATCCTCAAAAATCCGCACTGACAAAGATTAATAGAAAACTGGAAAAGCTGTTCTTCTGCAAGCCGTTACTGTTATTGTCAGGGACTATTGCTTGTTTTAATTTGATGGGGACGCTGAATGGAAAAACAAAAACGTGGATAGAAAGGATTTCTATTGGTGTAAATGCCATCGCAGTAACAAGTGAAATAACCTGGTTTAGTTTAAAATATACCGAGATACATGTCGGGGGAAATAAAATAGACAAAGCTGTCGGGATTACAGGAAATGTCAATTTGGCTCTTACTATCATAGCCAATCTAGCCGATGCATTCAGAACTTATAATACGAGAGATATGGATACTTGTACCGCATATATCATTTCTGCTGCAAGTTATTCCGCAGCATTATATTTCTCGACAGGCTATGGGCTGCAAGCCATGGGGAGATTTGCCCTGCAAACAGGCATTAAAGCAACCAGCTTATCAAAAGGAAACAGTGTCTTATTTATCGCCATAGGAGCTATAATATGTTGCTATATTATTCCTGTATATTGCCAGGATATTCCAATTGTCGCCTATCTAAAGAACTGCATCCTATGTAATAAGGCAGAAAAGAAGATCAAAAATTGGAAATCATTATATTCGAAAAGCTTATTCGATGCATTGTTAGAAAGAAAAGACGACATTATATCATCCGGTTTTATAGAATGGAAAAACATAAAGACCTCTTATGAAGAATTTTTATTGCTCACAACTATTTCGGAAATAACACCTGAATATGATGTATCATATAAAGCCTATTTGGGGTATAACATAGAATATGAAAAGATTAATAAAATAACAATTAAAAGTAACTTCTCACGTATTTATTTCGATACCCGAATAGAGTTTTACCTTATAGTATTCTATCGGCGAACGCCAAATAGTGAAATACAGAGTAGAAAGTATGAGAAGAAAGATTTTCACAGTTCAGATTTCCACATAGAAATGGAAAAAAATTATATTCTAATTGAATTGAAGCATGTATTTTCCAATTTGGAAAGTTATATTCAGGAAGCTGACCAGGTAAAAGGATTTATCTGTCAACGACTTCTGTATGCCGATGGAACAACTTTTCCCTATGATGACAAGTTTCTAACGGCTAAAGTCAATATAAAGTCTGCTGCACAAAAAAATTCCCTAACACCAATAGCCAAGATGTTTGAGGATGCCAAAGATTATGATGAATATTGTAATCATCAGAACAAAACAATGATAAGCATGGAAGAATTAAAAGAACTAATTTATAAAAATGGATTAATATGAACTGGTTTAGAAAAAAGACAATTCATAGAGAAGGACGTGAAGGAGGCAGAAGGATAACACTTTTTCCTTCCGAGAATACTTTTGAGGCCATAAATGCTTTTGGAAAAAGTATTGACGACGAGAAACTGATTATTGATAATACATGGTTAAGGGGTGAAAGCCTTGTGGCAAGTATTATTTTTTTTATTATAGACAGTTATTTCGTAGATATAGTTATTGATATTTTATTTGCAATTAAAGAATTTTATGATGTGCAGGTATTAGCCATAGCATTATCCATATCTCTACTTTTTGGTATTTTGGGAATTAAATACTTACTACGTCCCAAACGACGTTTTACATTCAATCGCTTGACAGGGATTGTAAATGTTCCCAAACGAGGATTTAAAGGTTGGAGAGGCGCAACAAGAGCTGTCCGGTATGAAGAGACGGATTTTGTTATCGCAGGATGGCGTTCCTTTTATACCAGTATAGATGACCCGGGAACACCTTTTTTATTCAGACCTCCATTATTCTACTCATTTGACAGAACCGGTACTACATTATATGAGGCAGGGAGCTTTATTGACTGGTATATGGACAAAAACAGGCAGTTACCACCGGGAAAGGAATTAGATCCATACAGGATGAAAGATTACCTGCGTAGAGAAGCAGAAGGGTTTCCGGAACCATTGTACCCGGCATTAGTAAAAATACCCGATAGAAAAATAAATCCGGCAATGAAAGAAGAAATAAAGAAAATAAAGAAAACGAAGAAAGCACCTAAATAATTTTCAATATGACAGGTTCGATAGAAACCATTAGAGACATGGTTAGAAAAAAGACAATTCATAGAGAAGGACGTGAAGGAGGCAGAAGGATAACACTTTTTCCTTCCGAGAATACTTTTGAAGCCATAAATGCTTTTGGAAAAAGTATTGACGACGAGAAACTGATTATTGATAATACATGGTTAAGGGGTGAAAGCCTTGTGGCAAGTATTATTTTTTTTATTATAGACAGTTATTTCGTAGATCTCCTTTTTGATGTTATATTTTCGATTAAAGAGTTTGATGATGTAATACTATTAGCCATGGTATTATCTGTATCTCTACTTTTTGGTATTTTGGGAATTAAATACTTACTACGTCCCAAACGACGTTTTACATTCAATCGCTTGACAGGGATTGTAGATGTTCCCAAACGAGGATTTAAAGGATGGAGAGGCGCAACAAGAGCTGTCCGATATGAAGAGACGGATTTTGTTATCGCAGGATGGCGTTCCTTTTATACCAGTATAGATGACCCGGGAACACCTTTTTTATTCAGACCTCCATTATTCTACTCATTTGACAGAACCGGTACTACATTATATGAGGCTGGAAATTTTATAGACTGGTTTATGGACAAAAACAGGCAGTTACCACCGGGAAAGGAATTAGATCCATACAGGATGAAAGATTACCTGCGGAGAGAAGCAGAAGGGTTTCCGGAACCATTGTACCCGGCATCTGTAAAAATACCCGATAGAAAAATAAATCCGGCAATGAAAGAAGAAATAAAGAAAATAAAGAAAACGAAGAAAACATCTAAATAATTTTAAATATGACAGGTCCGATAGCAACCATTGGAGACATGCATACATGTCCCATGGTGACAGGAGTAGTACCTCACGTGGGAGGTCCAATAATAGGTCCGGGATGTCCCGGTGTAACAATAAACGGCAAGCCGGTCGCCTTGATGGGCGATATGTGTACGTGTTCCGGTCCTCCGGACACTATAGTCACAGGGTGTCCCGGCATAACCGTAAACGGCAAGCCTATCGCAACCATTGGGGACATGACTGCCCACGGTGGAGTCATTGTGACAGGATGCCCCGGAGTGGCCATCAGTACAGCGACTCCTGTTCCCCCCGTTATGATACCTATCAGCCAGATTCCCTTTCCGAAAATATCCGCCCCAAACAGAATGAAAGCGGTACTTACCGGAAAGGGAAAGCAACTGAAAGAAGCGGAAGCCAGACAGGAACTCATTAGGGATATGTCAAATACGCCTACTCCGAGTATATTCAACCTGCAATGGATACGAAAGGAAACACCCATTCAGGAAGGGTATTCAAAGGAAATACTAGTGCTGCATGCCGATACAAACGGGTACGCTGAAGGGGAAACGGTGCAACTATCTGTTCATGCTACACAAGGCGATGAACAGATTATTAAAGAGTTCTCAGGAGTAGTGAAAAATGGAAGTATAGATATAGAATGGGAGGTTGACACAGATAGTGTAAAACCTTAATATTAAGTGAGATTAAGTTCTCTTTTAATTAGAACCAAGTTAATGAAGAGTGTGCTATTAAAAAAATATTGTTCATAAAATAAAAGTAATATTATGATAATAAGAACAACTACAGAAAGAATGGATGTTGAATTAGATACTGAAGAGAAAGTCATATGGGTGATTCAACGATGGAAATGCCGTTTTGTTTCAGAACGGTATCGTGACAAATGGAAGGAGCAGGAAAAAAAGAACTTTAGGATAAATACAAGGGGCTTTATTGAAGCAATATGGGGAAAAGCCGCCCATTTTACTGTTGAAAGTTGCTCGGGTAATAAATTTAATGTGATGTATGGAGGAACAGCATTTTTAGTTAAAGTCAGATTAGAGTTTGTTGAGGCAGGGGAACATTGGACAGCCGTAATTTATAAACAATACAATCCTATCCAGTACGGATTTGTAAGTTGGTTTCATAGGGAGATTTATTTAACAGAGAAGCCTTGGACAAATCCATTGGGAGTAAGGAATCCTGATGGTTCTGAAGCAGCTATGCAAATTATTGTTGCTCATGAGTTCGGGCATACAATAGGCAATTCTGGGGATCATGTGATGGGATCTGGCAAGAATCAATATACAGGAGACGAGTACAAACCGGACAGTGTATTTTATAAAGATAAATGCAGTATAATGAATGAAGGCTCCGAACTTCGTTCGCGCCACTTTATATATTTACGAGATCTTCTACATTCTATGGTACCGGGAACTCAATTCTCTTTGACTATGGGAGGAGTCGTAGATCTAATTCCATGGGATTAATGGCATGATGGAGTGATTAAATTTTGATTTATATTATCCATCTGCTTCCCTTTATTGTATTTTTTTTGTTGCTTTTGGGCTGATTTTCGAGCCAAAGTCCTTTCCTAGCCTATTGTCGTGCAGATAATAGCTTGTATTTTCATGCACAAAAACAATGCTGCATCTTTGCATCGTTAACGTTAGCGAAGTAATAAACAACAGTATTCATTAAAAAAGAAAGGACGATTATTATGGCAATTAGATTTAGAAGAGTAACGCGCTTGTGCAATCCGGCAGAAAAGGATGGAGCAACTAAAGTGTATCCATCAATTTCATACAAGTATGACACCAGTGCCACTTTAGAAGAGTTTGCTAAAGAGATTTCAATGGCATCAGGCGTAAGCGAAGGTGACGCATATAGCATACTGAAAGATTTCCGTGCACTACTACGCAAGATTCTGTTATCCGGTCGTTCGGTAAACATCAAGGGATTGGGATATTTTTTTCTTGCAGCCCAAAGTAAGGGAACGGAAAAAGCTGAAGACTTCACAATGGCAGATATTACCGGCCTGAGAATATGCTTCCGCGCCAATTCGGATATCCGAATCCATACAGGAACGAATACACGTACGAATGGACTTACATTTAAAGACCTCGACCTTATCAAAAAGAACAGCAATAACGCTGGTGAACCCGGAATCGGGGATGATGACCCAAATCCGGACGATGGTTCGGGAGATGATGAAACACCGGATCCGGCTGCTTAAGGGATGAAAAGGCGCTAGCTTTAAAACTGATGATAAGAATGGGGCTTCGGTCCCATTCTTTCTTTATAAATAACCACATAAATATTTGAGTATGCAAATATCTACAATGCTCGCTATCATTACCGCCATGGGTGGTTTGGAAGCTGTGAAATGGATAGTACGTTATATTACTTGCCACAAAACGGATGCACGGAAAGAAGAAGCTTCTGTTAATAGCCTGGAAGAGGAAAACCGCCGCAAAAAGGTGGATTGGCTGGAAGAACGCCTTACCCAACGTGACGAGAAAATAGACGGGCTTTATATTGAACTACGAAAAGAACAGGAAGAAAAAATCGACTGGATACATAAGTGTCACGAAGTGGAATTAGCACAAAAGGTATCGGAAGTCAAAAAATGTGAGATCAGAGGATGCGCGAAGCGTATGCCTCCTTCAGACTACTAACCAATCGATTAATCAATAAAAAATGCCATGAGAAAAATAGACTCTATTATAGTACACTGCTCGGCTACGAAAGCCGGACTGGATTTTAACGCTTCGGATATTGACCGCTGGCATCGTGAACGTGGGTTCGACGGTATCGGATACCACTATGTGATCCGTTTGAACGGGATGTTGGAGAAGGGACGGGACATTGCTTTGGTCGGTGCTCATTGTAAAGGTTGGAATGAAAGAAGTATCGGAATATGTTATATAGGCGGGTTGGCTGCGGATGGTAATCCGGCAGATACCCGGACTACTGCACAGAAACGGGTGCTATACCAGTTGATTATGGATTTGCAAAAGGAATATGACATACTTCAGGTGCTGGGACATCGGGATACTTCACCGGATATGAATGGCAATGGAGTGATTGAACCTTATGAATATATAAAATATTGTCCTTGCTTTGATGTGAAGGAATTCATGAAGAGTGGACGGGAGTTATTATTCATATTGCTTATTAATCTTGCTATCCCCCTGTTGTCTTCATGCCAAAGCACGAAGAAGATTATCTCCGATAGTCATATAACGCAAGAGGATTCAGTATCTACGGTAATCCGTGGAAAAAATATGGTTAATAAGAAAACTGCTTCCGAAGAGATGTCGACTCTGATCACGGAACTGAAGGAAGAAACCACTATCCTACTTCCTGTAAATGACTCACTCATGATGAAGCAGGGAATCATAATTAGGAATGTGACCCAAAGAATACAGGAAAAAGAGACTAAAGGCTTCAACAGTGAAACGTTAGCGAAAGAGGATTTTTTATCGGGACAGTACAAAGTAAAGGTACGCAAAGAAGAAGAAGCAAAAAAAGAAACTGCAAGTGTAAAACTGCGGAATGGATGGTGGAACCTTTGTCGGATATTATGCATCATCATTATTTCATTTGCCTGTTATATTCGCTTTCGGAGAAAAAAAAGGACTTGATATTTCCTAAAAAAGAAGATAAAAAGTAATGCTTCGTGTACAAATATCTCATGCTATTTATTTATCTTTACCATCAATTCTAAATTTAAACATAAACAGTATATGGAAATTTTATTTTTGCAATACCCGGCATGCAGTACCTGCCAAAAAGCCAAGAAATGGTTAACAGAAAATAACATTGAGTTTACAAACCGCTTGATTGTAGAAGAAAATCCTACGGTAGAAGAGTTAAAAGCATGGATTCCCCGTAGCGGCCTGCCTATAAAGAAATTCTTCAACACTAGCGGATTAGTTTATAAAGAGTTGAAACTGAGCGAGAAGCTACCAGGCATGAGTGAAGAAGAACAAATAGCCTTACTGGCAACAAACGGCAAGTTGGTGAAACGCCCATTGGTAGTGACAGACAGCCTTGTCCTGATCGGTTTTAAGCCCGATGAGTGGGAAAAATTAAAATAATTCAAAACTTATTTACCCGAAGATTTGGAGATTCAAAAGTTTATACTACCTTTGCAGCCGCAAACACGGGAGTAGCTCAGTTGGTAGAGCACCGGTCTCCAAAACCGGGTGTCGGGAGTTCGAGCCTCTCCTCCCGTGCAAGATCAAACAGCTGTAAGTTAATAACTTACGGCTGTTTATCGTTTACAGGTCGGACATAATTCGGACACCAATAAACAAAAAATTAGGCTCCCATTTCATGGGAGCCTCTACTTTATCAAATTTTGCTTCACGCCAATGAAGCAGTAAAAGAAGGAGTATCGGCTTCCTTCTAGCTGTGTTACTTTACTTGATGTTTAATATGGTTTCCGATAACTTATTCTTTATATCATTAAGTGCAAACTTCAATATTTCCAATTCACTTTCAGTAAAAGCACTTGGTTTTCCATTCACTATATTCCCGTTTACACGCTGTGCAAGCCAACTACGATCCTTTTGAAAATAGTGTCGCGCTATATAGGACAAGGAAAGAACATCACATAGTTCACCCATGTCAGTACGAACATTAACGTCTACACGCTTTCTTCGTTCTCGTACTTTCCGCATTTCATCACTTAGTATCCGCCCCGCCTCTCTTCGTTCGTCAAGAGGAATCTCCGCATTTAAATCTTTCCAGATCTTATCAAACTCCTCACTACCCTCTTTAGTACGTAACAGGCTAAATTTAGAAACTAAGTTTCTAATTTTGTTCTCTACTTCCTTATTCATATCTCACTTTTATAATAAAAACAAAGAAGATGTTGATAAGGTTGATGAAAGGGAACCTATAATAAGGTTCCCTAACTTTCATTCTTCTTTGAGATCATCAGCAATCATAATGATTATACTAAATAACTCATCATAGAATTCCGATTCTGAGAAAATCAACCCATCATTAAGGATTTCTTCTTCGTATCGGATGAGGAATCTCAAATGATCAAGCATTTCCTCACGGTCATTTAGACCTTCAACCTTATCAAACATCTCTGTGTCGTAACACGCTACAAAGTTAATAACGTTTTCGTTATTACCCAACAAATAAGGTATTATTTCCAGTAATAACCATCTTTTTAACACCAATGATTACCTGCGGTTTTTCTTTTATACTTTATTTACTCATTCCTTTAGCAGTCTCAACCAAACGGATAAATTCTCTTCTATATCCTTTATCATCATTGTTCAGTCCTTGTTTTGCCAGGTTTATCACTTTGTCATAACTGGCATTTCCTTTGAAGTCAGAGTCCCGGAGCAACTGTCCGAACATCGCTACGGCAGAAGCAAAACGAAAATCGGAAGATACATTATTTCCTTTGTTATCAACGAATGGAAGTTCCATTCTCTTGCTGATATCTTTATCCGGGGCTTTGTAGCGCAGCTTCACAGTCAGGAGCTCATTAGAGCCTGTTGGCTTCACTGTTACTTTCCCTTTCTTCTGATATTTCAAATCATCCACTCTCCCTACATAGTTATTCTTCACCCCTGTGGGAATTACTTCGTAGAAAGCAGTGACTGTATGTCCTGCACCCATATCCCCGGCGTCCTTCGCGTCGTTATTGAAGTCTTCATCTTTCAGCAGGCGACTTTCGTAACCTATTAAACGGTATGCCTGTACTTGTGAAGGATTAAACTCTACCTGTAATTTTACATCTTTCGCAACTGTATGGAGAGTAGCACCAAATTCACCGACCAAGACACGGTTGGCTTCTTGTAAATTATCTATATAAGCATAGTTTCCATTACCCTTTTCTGCCAAAACCTGCATCTTTTTATCTTTATAATTTCCCATTCCATAGCCCAATACGGTAAGGAACACTCCATTCTTCCGTTCTTTCTCTATCAGTTGTTCCAGTCCTTCTGACGAAGAAACACCTACATTGAAATCACCGTCGGAGCAAAGAATGATACGGTTATTGCCATTAGAGATAAAATTTTTCTTTGCTATTTTGTATGCCAGCAAAATACCGGCACCACCTGCGGTAGAACCGCCTGCCGTCAGTTCGTCTATCGCTTCGCGAATCTTCTGTTTGTCGCTGCCCGGAGTTGCTTCCAGTTTCACACCTGCACTGCCTGCATAAGTCACGATAGCTACTTTATCTTTATCACGTAAGTTATTGACCAATAATTTGAGAGATGACTTCACCAATTCCAAGCGATTGGCTCCCCACATAGAACCGGAGACATCAATAAGAAAAACTAAATTGGATGCAGGCAGATTATCCGTAGGAATTTCTCTCGCTTTCAATCCGATACGTACCAGGCGGTGAGAATCATTCCAGGGACATTCTCCGGATTCCATGGTAATCTTCACAGGGTCACTGCCGGTCGGTTTCGGGTAATCGTATGAGAAGTAATTCACTAGTTCTTCCGTGCGGATAGCATCAGCAGGCGGCAGTTCCCCTTTATTGATAAAACGGCGCATATTACTGTAAGAAGCGGCATCCACATCAATGGAGAAAGTTGAAAGGGCGGCATCCGATACATTCTTGAAGCCGTTCTCCTGAATCTGACCGTATTCCTCCGTATTTGCATTATCATACATGACTGCCGGGGTTGGACAAATTGCCATATAAGAGCCGGTCATTGCTTTAGTTTTCATTGTGCCATAACCCACTACCATACATTCTTCCAATACAACATTATCCGCTTTCAACTTCACATTCAGTTGTGCTAATTTAACTACTCTTTGTTCCTGTTGGTATCCGATGTAATTGAACAACAGCGTTTCCCCTTTTTTAGCCTGAATAGAATACTGACCATCCATATTGGTTATTACACCATTGGTAGTTCCCTTAACCAGGACTGAACAACCAATAACCGGATTTCCGGTTTCCGCTTCCGTCACCGTGCCCGTCACTGTAATAGCTTGTGCACTCACTGTACCCAAAGAAACAACTGCCATTAGCAGTACGAGCATCATCGCTCTGAATTGATTTACTTTCATAACTTTATCGTTTTAAAATGTTACAATTAACTCGCTTTTACTATAGAGATGCAGATTTCACACAGATTCCACAAACCAATCAAACTTTTTTTT